>JAICXL010000014.1 GCA_025980475.1 Nocardioidaceae bacterium
ACGGCGAACGGTCACGACTTCACGACCGATCCGGCGCGGCACTGAGACGCAGAATGCGCGACGCAGGATGCGCAGGCTTCGCCGAAGCACGAGGACCGCATCGCGCAGCGGGGCGTAGCCGAAGCCGGCACTCCGGCGTACCGTGGTCGACTGACGTGGGCCGCTTCCGGAGACCCATCCGACGACGATCGATGATCGTTGGAGATCAGCGAAACCACAGGCCAGACGGGGTTTGGCCGATGGACTGTCGTTGTCGGAATTGGCGGCTTCTGGTCCTGCTGTTGCCCCAGTGATGCCCAAGCGGCCGTTCCTGCGGCTCTTCTGGACCCTTGGATTGCGGCTCGCCAAGCCGCCAAGCCGCCAGCCCACGGAGGAGCCCTTGAACTTCGCTGGGTCGCCGGTGCTCAGCGACGAACACGGCGCTCTAGTAGGATCCCGCCCAGCCGTCGTCTTCTGCGGAGCAGCGACCGCCCGCGGGTTGTCGGCGTCGAGCTCCAACTCCTGGTCGTGCTGTTGTCCAGTGATGCCCCACGCCACTTGATCCGAGAACCGAGCCACGGGGACGCGGACACCCATCGCTCGAAGTGGCGGACAACCCCGTACGGCTCCTAGCAAATTCTCCGAGGCCGCCTCTTCCGTTCGCGACGGGCGCGTCCGAAACGCTCGCGGAACCCCTGGCAGCGACTCGGTCGCTTCACTGTGACTGCGCGGGATTTCGACCCGGAGTCAACTTTGTGGGTGTACGGTCTGCGCACTTTGTAACACTTTCGGGTGCTAGGGCCGGTTGCTCGGAGCGCCTCTCGAACTGGGGAGTCTTGGGTGTGTAGTCAAGCCAGCCGTCGTCGCCGTGCCTCATATCTGCTCTCCCTTGCCGGGGGACTGTCGATTGCCCTCGCCGTCACCGGTCTACCGACCGAGACGGCCTCG
This sequence comes from Nocardioidaceae bacterium, assembly GCA_025980475.1. Taxonomy (GTDB): domain Bacteria; phylum Actinomycetota; class Actinomycetes; order Propionibacteriales; family Nocardioidaceae; genus Marmoricola. Next base: position 928 of record JAICXL010000014.1, read on the forward strand.
GCGCTGCCGCTGAACGAGGTCGCCACAGCGTCGACAACGGAGGCGCCCACGCAGGACATGGTGCGGCCGGATTCGGTCTCGGCGATGGTGACGGCGCGGGCGACCGGCGAGAGGGTGGAGGACCTATCGCAACGAACCGAGGAGTCCCAGGTTTTTTCGAACCCGGATGGGACGTGGACTTCGGAGTCGGCTCCGGAGCCGGTCCGGGTCCAAGACGGCCATGGTGGCTGGCATGGCATCGACACCACGCTCGTAGCACGTGATGGTGGGTTCGCGCCAGCCTGGGCGGCCAGTGACCTGGTGCTGTCTGCCGGTGGGGACCGCACGTTCGCCCAACTGACGGCGAAGGGCCACCACCTGGGGTGGAGGTGGACCCAGGATCTGCCGGCGCCAGTGGTCAAGGGCAACACCGCGACCTACCAAGGCGTGGCCCCGGGGGATGGGGATCTGGTGGTGACGGCCACCTCGACGGGCTTCAGCTATGACGTGGTGTTGCATCAGGCGCCGACCGCGCCGGTGGTGTTGACCAGCCCGGTGGACACCGACGGCGCGCAGATCGAGCAGACGAGCGCCGATGGGGTGGCGATCTCCACCGCGGCCGGGGCGACGGTGGCGGCAGCGCCGCATCCGATGATGTGGGATGCCCAGGTGGATACTGACGGGGAGCCGGTCAACGTGCATTCGGTGGCGACGCAGGTGGCGGCGACGGCCAGTGGGGGGCGGGTGAGCCTGTCGCCGGACCAGGGGTTCTTGACTGATCCGGCCACGGTGTATCCGGTGACGGTGGATCCGTCGTTCACGACGTATACGACCGGGGATATGTGGCTCGAGAACGTCGACAACACCTCGGCGATGCCGGGCACGGAGTTCTTGAAGGCGGGCAGCCAGGACGGCGGTACGCACAAGTTCCGCACCTATTTGGACTTCAAGGACAGCGACGCCACCGGCCGCTGGGACGGCACCCATGTGACCTCGGCGACGCTGCGGTTTTGGAACTACTCTTCGGGGTCGTGTGCCGCCGGCGCGGTCCGGGCCTCGATGGTCACCGAGGGTTGGGCGACTTCGAACCTGACTTGGGGCCACCAGCCGACGGTCAGCGGTTCGTTGTATGACGACTATGCCGCGGCGCACGGGGCGACCAACTGTGATCCGGATGATGCCGACTTCAATGTCACCAAGATCGTGGACGCGTGGGCGCACGGCACCGCGAACTACGGGATCCGCATCAAGGCGGTCGATGAGACCTCGACGAACACCTACCGGGAGTACCGGTCGGTCAACTACGACGTCCACCCGGCCTGGCGTCCCAAGCTGATGGTGACCTACAACCGCTACCCGGGCACCGCCAGCGGGCTGACCACCACGCCGGTCACCACCTATGCTCCGGTCGGCGGGACCAGCGCCAGCTATACCAACGACACCACCCCGAAGTTCACCGCCCGGGCCACCGATCCCGACGGGGGGACGGTGCAGCTGAAGTTCGAGGTCCGCGCCAGCGCCTCACCGACCGCGGCACTGCTGGGCACGTGCACCACCGGGTTCGTCGCCGCGGGTTCCAACGCCTCCTGCAGCCTGGGCGCCGCGTTGGCCGATGACCAGACGGTCGCGGTGCGGGCGAAGGCCTACGACGGCAAGGACTGGGCCGGCGGGTCACTCGGAGATGCTGCGGGTTGGTCGGGCTGGTCGGCGGTCACTATCGCCGCCGGCAAGCCGCAGCAGCCGGTGATCGGCTGCCCGGGCTATGCGAACGGGTCGTGGACCCAGACCCCACCTGCTGCTGATGTGACCTGCACCGTGACCGCCACCGGGACCGGCGCCACCGCCGCGGCCTACATCGACACCCAGCTCGGTGACGGCACCGTGACGCGGACCAAGGTCACCCAGTCCACCGACCCGGCGGTGGCCCAGGCGACGGTCACGGTGCCGAAGGCGCCGGGGGGCTACCAGGTCACCGCGTGGGCCGAATCCCCAACCGACGTGGCCTCAGACCGGAGCAGCTTCAGCCTGGGCTACGGCAACTTCGCGATCACCACCCCCACCCCCGACGCTCAGGGCACCGCGACGCTGACCACGGCGAACACCGTGACGATCAGCGCCGCCGGCCCCCCGGACACCGCCACCACACCGACTGCGGCGCTGAAGTGGCGGATCGCCTCCTCCGGCCAGGACGCCACCACCGGCTGGACCACCGACCCGAACGCGGACCTGCACGTCGTCAAGGATCCGACCAGCGGCAACATGGGCGTGACCGGGATCTGGGACACCAGCGGCCTGGGCCAGGACGCCCAGGGCACGAAGCTGGACGAGCGGGTGCCGGTGCTGCTCGATGTACAGATCTGCCTGGCCTATACCTCCGGGGACGCGTGCTCGTGGTCGGCCTCCCAGGTCACCGTGCAGCGGGTGCCGCACGCCTTCGGCGACGGCTTCCCCACCGCTGATGCCGGGCCGGGGCAGGTGGCGTTGTGGACCGGGGAGTTCTCCACCGGGGCTACCGATGTCGACGTCCCCGGCTACACCGGGGACCTGTCGATCAGCCGGGCCTACAACACCTTCGACGGGCCCACGAGCGGTGCCACAGGGGTGTTCGGGCCCGGCTGGACCACCCAGCTGGACGGTCCTGGTGCCGGGGAGGCCGGCGAACAGCTCGTCGACAGCACCCTGACCGACGGCACCCTCGCGCTGGTCGACGCCAGCGGTGAGTCCCTGGTCTACGCCCCCGCCCTGCCGGTGGCCCGCCGCTCGACCACCGCCGACCGGCTGACCGCCGGGGACTATGTGCCGGTCACCGAGGACACCACCTTGTCCGGAGTGCGGCTCAGCGTCTCCGGCACCGGGCTGGACACTCTGGTCAAGGTCACCGACCCCGACGGCACCGAGACCGTCTTCCAGGCGGTCACCGCCCCTGCAGCGAACTCCGCGGGCGTGTTCGCGCCCGCCTCGGTGACCGAACCCGGTCAAGAAGGTGCCACCACCTATACCGCCGATGCCGCCGGTCGGGTGACCCGGGTCCTGGCCCCGGTGCCGCCGGGGGTGAGCTGTCCAGACAGTGGGGCGCTGAACCCGGGTTGTCGGGCCCTGGACCTGTCCTACGACACGACCGGGCACCTGATCAAGGTCGAATTCGACCACCCCGGCACCGGCACCACCGATCTGACCACGGTGGCGACCTACACCTACGACGGCACCGGCCGGCTGGTCTCGGCCACTGACTCCAGCCAGCTGACCACCAGCTACGACTACGACTCCCAGGGCCGGTTGTCCAGCCTGACCCCGCCCGGGCAGGCCACCTTCCACCTGTTCTACGCCGGGGCCGGCAGCGGCAAGCTGCAACGCATCACCCGCGACGCCCCGGTCGACGGCGGCGCGGTCAGCACGCTGGCCACGGTGGTCTACGACGTGCCCACCACCGGTGCCGACGGCGCCCCCTCGCTGACCCAGGCCGACGTCGACGCTTGGTCCCAGCCGGCCGCGCCGACCTACGCCGCGGCGGTGTTCGGGATGAACGACCAGAGTGTCGACCCGGCCAACGTCACTGCCGCCGACTGGCAGTATGCGACGCTGTGGTACACCGACGCTCGCGGCTACACCCTCAACACGGCCTCCTACGGTGCCGGCCGGTGGCTGTTGACCGACACCGAGTACGACGACCGGGGCAACCCCGTCCGGGAACTGGACACAGGCGACATCGCCGCCATCCAAGACGGCCAGATCCTGCCCGCCGACGCCGGCACCCTGACCAGCTACGCCCCCGTCAAGCAGACCAACACCGACGGCACCACCACCACGACCGTCCCGGCTGGGGCGCTGCCCAGCGACGCCTACGCCCCGGCCCGTCAGGTGGTGCTCGCCGACGGCAGCACCGACTGGGTGCGCCCGCACACCCACACCGACTACGACCAGGGCGCTCCCAACGGCGGCATCAATCCCGACACTCACACCGGCTACGGGCTGCCGACCACCACCACGACCACCCCGTGGCACGTCGGCACCGGCACCGACCTGACCGGCGCGAACACCCTGGCGGTCACGCAGACCGGCTACGACCCGGTCGTGGCCGGTGACCCCTCCGGCTGGAACCTGGGCCTGCCCACCACCACCACGGTCGTGATGCCGGACAGGGCCGACATAACCACCAGCACGCGCTACGACGCCGACGGCCGGGTGATCGAGACTCGGCAGCCGAAGTCCAACGGCGCCGACGCCGGCACCCGGCAGACCAGCTACTACACCGCCGGCACCGACGACGCCGCCTGCCAGCACACCGCCTGGGCCGGCGCGGTCTGCAAGGCCAGCTACGCCGGACCCGCAGCCTCCGGACCGCTGCCGACCACTCGGGCCACCGGCTACAACCAGTGGCTCGAACCCACCACCGTCACCGACACCGTGGGCGGAGCCGTGGAGCGCGCAACCCACTTGGACTACGACGACGCTGGTCGGCCCACCAAGACCTGGACCACATCCTCCGTCGCCGGGCCGACCCCGGCGCCCGGCACGGCCATCACCTACGGCCCCGCCTCCGGTTTGCCCACCAAGCAGCAGGCCACCGACAACACCGGGGCCCTCACCGCGGGCACCGAGATCACCACCGACTACGACAAGTGGGCGCGCCAGACCGCATACACCCCCGCGCCGGGGGAGACCACCACCACCAGCTACAACGCCGCCGGGAATGTCGCCCAAGTGGTCGACCCGAAGGGCACCACCACCTATAGCTACGACGGCGAGGGCACCGGCGGCCTCGACGCCGCGGGCAAGGTCGAGCACCGGGGCCTGCCCACGTCGATGACGATCAGCAACCCCAACGGACCGGCGTTGTCCTTCACCGGCGCCTACGACCCCTCCGGCACGCTGGTCGACCAGACCATGCCCGGAGGCATCACCCAACGAGTTGCCACCGATGCGGCCGGGCAGGTCACCGACGAGTCCTACTCCGGACAGACCAGCAGCATCAACGACGACGGCACCAGCACCGTCGACCCCGACGGCGTCTGGGTCGCCTGGTCCCGGGCCTACGACGCCGCCGGCCGCGTCGCGCAGGAGTGGACACCCGACGGCGCCGCCTTCGGCGCCACCCTGACCACCGGCACGGGGTCCGGGTACTCCCGCGCCTACGGCTATGACCGCGCCGGCCGGCTGGTCCATGTCGAGGACCACACCATCCCCGCCGGCGCCGGCGCCGGCGCCACCGTCGACGGCAGTACCGGCAGCCTCCCGGCCGGAACGACCTGCCAGACCCGCGACTACGGCTTCGACGCCAACGGCAACCGCACCAGCCTGACCAGGACCGGCGCCAACGCCGACGGCTCTTGTGCCACCACCGGCGGCACCACCACGAGCTGGTCGTACGACACCGCCGACCGGCTCACCGGCGGCTACACCTACGACGCCCTCGGCCGCGCCACCACCATCCCCGCCACCGACACCCCCGCCGTCGATGGTGGCAACACCACCGCTGGGAATCTTCAGCTCGGCTACTACGACACCGACGCCATCCACACCATCACCCAAGCCGGGCAAACCACCACCTACACCCTCGACGCCACCGGACGCCGGGCCACCTCCACCACCGGACCCACCGGCGGCACCACCACCAGTACCACCGCGCGGCACTACACCGACGACACCGACAACCCCGGCTGGACCCAAACCACCACCGGTGGCACCACCACGACCACCCGCTACGCCGAGTCCCTCGGCGGCGACCTCGGCCTCACCGTCGACGCCGCCACCGGCGACGCCGGCATCGATGTGGTCAACCCCCACGGCGACATCGTCACCAGCATCGACATCCCCACCGGCACAAGCCCCGCCACCGGCATCGGCGCCTGGGAGAACACCGACGAATACGGCAACCCCCAAACACCCACCGCGACCGGCGCTACACCCACAAGCGCCACCGGCCTCAACTACGGCTGGCTCGGCGGCAAACAACGCGCCACCGACAACACCGGCCTACTGCTTATGGGCGCACGTGCCTACAACCCAGTCTGCGGGGGCTTCACCTCTCCGGATCCGGTCTTCGGAGGCAACACCACGGCGTATGCCTATCCCCAAGACCCGACAAACAGAGGTGACGCAACGGGCTTATCAGACCTAGCGATGCCCGGCGGGGTTGGGGTAGGCATTCCGATCGGTGCGATTGTCGGCGCAGGCGCTGGTGCCGCAGCCATCACCTATTTCGTCAAGAACTGGAAGTACCTCGCTACTCACGTTTTGTCAGTTCCGTTGCCTAATGTGAATTCAAGAAGGTCGCGGCAAGACTTTAAGCGCTACGCCGTGTACCGGATTGTGTATAGATACCTTGGCCGTTGGCACGTTTACAAGTACGGAATCACCGGGCAAGGAGATCAGTTCGCCCGCCCTAGGAGCCAGGTGCCAACCTGCGAGGTGCATATGGGCACCAAATGTACTTTCGGCTTCGTCTATCGCAATGTCAATGGATGGTACAAGGCTCGATTGGCCGAGGCGTTTCTCATTGCCCGATATGCGTGGCACCACGGAACATGTCCGCCGGGACAGTTTTGGAGTTGTCGATAGGTATCAAGAGAACCCCAGTTGATTTTCCGTCGCCGTCAAGTCGAGCCAAGACTGGGTGCGAACACGCTAGCCCGAGGTCGAAGGATTGGCTGCGGTGCGTTCCCCGCCAGCGGCCCAGCCTACCCGGTCGGTAGACAGGTGGATTCGCTCAGTTGCGTCCGCCTTTGACTCTTTCGGTACAGTCGCCGATCGTCCTCCATTGGCCGCGGCCATTCGTCCGGGCCACATCCTTTATGCACACAGAATGCGCGTCAAAGGTGAAGACGACTCCGTTTATCGCGGCACCTCCGCGGTGACAACGTTCGGCCCGGTCGAATGGGATCTAACCGGTGTGGCCCGCTTGGGCCGCTAAAGCTCGGGATCGCCGGGCCCGCTATTCCCTAACGGACGCGAAATCGAGCCGCACGCGTCGCGATGTGCCCGCTTCTTCCCGGATTGCATATGCCTCAGCAAGTAGGCCAAAATCGTCGAGAACCTTTCGAGCGACAGCCATGAGTGGTCTCAGCTCATTGCCGGAGAGATAGAAGCACATCTCTGGACCTTCTTCCTCAGCGTCGTCAATGTCGCCAGCTTCGCGATTGTCGAGCTCGTCTGCGAAGGCATCAACGACGTCCTCCACGTTCATGGGCCACGACCCCGCCCGCACGACCAGTGGGACACGGACTTCGAGATCGGAGGGCTCATCCTGTGCTGCGCCCGAGGCAGACTTCTCGAGTAGAGGAGGCCAGGTAACCCCTGTCAATCTGGTCGACGCTCGCGAGAGAACTTCGTCAACCAGATCTCGGACCGCGCCGCTGACAGGAGACCCCAAGAGCCGGTTCTCGACCGTGGCAGGGTCCCATTGGAACGTCGCATCTACCCGTACGCCTCGCCTTCTAACGGTGGGTCGCACCAGCGACGAATCAGTCTTAGACTCATCAATCTCGACGACAATGTGCACCCAATCGGTGTGGCTTTGCGTTTTCCATGCTAGGAATCGTGGGTCATCTTGCAGCGAGGAGATTTCAGCGAAGAGCGATTCATAAACGCCAGCGTCGCTCAGGCGCATTGCCAGGGCTGGACTCCTCCTGGTGTGGTGCTCCAGCGCGAGGGTCAACCACTTTTCGGGACACGCAGGGTTCCTCATGTGTTCATTCTGACCTAATCGGGCATGGTGGCAACATGGTATGTGGTCCCGGGAAACGTGAGGAGACCCCTCAGCGTTCATTCGGCGAGCTCGCGGTCGTGATGGTGGCCTCGCGCCGCCGCGGTCTCGACCCGCAGAACTGACGGCTGGGTCAATGCCTTGGACGCCGACTCAGGGATCTCCGGGGCGGGGCAGAGCCCGTGGGGGTGGGCTTTGCTTCGGCACCTGGACGAAGTCGGGCCGACGCGAGGGCCGGATGGCTGCCGGGTGGGCGTGTCCAAGAGCGCCATGCCTTGGTTCAGACACCTGTTCATCCACGCCGACACCCGAGCCGGCCATCTCCAGGGCTCTCTGGCAGAACGGCACCGCCATTTCCCCAAATGGCTACTTCGAAATAGCGGCATCTACCTATTCACTTTCAGCGGGACGGATGCCTCTGTCTGCTGGCCCCGGAGCGGCTTCCGCAACACCGCCGCCGCCACGGAGCACACCGGCCAGATACCGCGGAATCTGATGGGCACCGCGACGGCACCAACAACCCCGACCTGGGCAGCCCGCTGCGGGAGTCCACCGTGTTGGTCCGCGACCCCGGCTCCTGGATGCACCGCGGCAGCTACCTGGTGGCCTGCCAGATCCAGGTCCGCCTCGAGAACTGGTTCGAGGATCCCGGGCACGCCTGGGATGCGGTCATCGGCCGTCGCACCAGTGACGGCGTGCCGCTGGGAGAACGGGTCGAGCACGACCCGGTCGACCTCGACCTGCGCAAACCGGGCGGGGCGCCGTACATCAGTCCGCATGGGCCCACATCCGGCCCTGTTCCTCGCCTGGCAAGGCCGACATCCGCCGTGGCTTCGTCCCCAGTTCCGTGATCGTCGGCGATCACGGCATCACCCGGATGCTGATCCCCACCGCTCTGTGCCCGGCCCGATCACGGCACGTCTTGCAGCCCAGAGAACGTTCCCCCTCGGCGAACCCAACCGGCGAACCTCTACACACCTCATGCAAGCTCGGTAGTTTATATTTCAATCAGTGGATGGGGAGACGCTCGCCGGACGGATTTGGTGGGTGTGACGATGTCCATCCACAAGCTCACCGCGGGGAGTGGGTATGACTACCTGACTCGGCAGGTGGCGGCGATGGATGCCACCGACAAGGGCCACGCGGGACTCGCGTCGTACTACACCGAGAAGGGCGAGGCCCCGGGCCGGTGGGTGGGCTCGGGGATGGCCGGGCTCGACGGCCTGGCGGCCGGAGAGGTGGTTACGGCCGAGCAGATGCAGGCGCTGTTCGGCTCTGGGCACCACCCGCTCGCGACGGAACGGCAAGCCCAGGTGGTGGCCGAGGCCTCGGTCGAGATGCGTGCCGCGGTGACCGCGCCGGAGACCGGTGGGCGCCGGCCGCGGGGGCGGTCGCGGCAGACGGTTACGCAGCAGGAGCTGCAGCACCGGTTGCGAGACGCGGCTCGGTTGGGCCGCCCGTTCGCGGTCCACGAGGGCGGGGTGTCGGCCGTCCGCCGGGAGGTCGCGAAGCGCTTCGCCGCCTTCAACACCGTCGCCGGGCTCCCTGCCGACTGGCCTGTGCCCGCCGACGAACGGGCCCAGATCCGCACCCAGGTGGCGGTGGAGTTCTTCCGTGCCGAGCACGGTCGCGACCCTGCAGATACCCGCGAGATCGCCGCCACCATCGCCAAGCACTCCCGCCCGGGCCGCACGGCGGTGGCCGGGTTCGACCTGACGTTCTCCCCGGTGAAGAGCTTCTCGGTGCTCTGGGCGTTGGCCGATCCGGCCACCGCCGCACGGCTGGAGCAGGCGCACCAGGCGGCCGTGTCCGAGGCGTTGGCGTTCCTCGAGGAGCGTGCGTTGTTCACCCGCACCGGGCGCGACGGTGTCCGGCAGGTCGAGGTGCGTGGCCTGGTCGCCGCGGCGTTCACTCACCGCGACTCCCGCGCCGGAGACCCCGACCTGCACACCCACGTGGCGGTGGCGAACAAGGTGCAAACGTTGGATGGGAGGTGGTTGGCGATCGATGCGCGGGTGTTGTTCAAGGCCAACGTGGCCGCCTCGGAGCTCTACAAAACCGCCTTGGAGGCCCACTGTGCGCAGCTGGGGCTGCGGTTCACCGAACACCCCAATGCCGATGCCCGCAAGCGGCCGGTGCGCGAGATCGTCGGCATCGACCAGGCTCTGCTGGAGCGGTTCTCCAAGCGGCGAGCCAGCATCAAGCACCGCCGCGAGGTCCTCGTGGTGCAATTCCAGGACACCCATGGCCGTCCGGCGACGGCGGTGGAGACGCTCAAGCTGGACCAGCAGGCCACCTTGGAGACCCGGCAGGCCAAGCACTCCCCGCGCAGCCTGGCCGACCAGCGTGCCGCCTGGCACAGCGAGGCCACCGGTGTGCTGGGTGGTGACCGGCGGCTGCGGCGGATGCTGCGCGTCGCCTTCCACCCAGCCGCGACGAAGCCGGAGCGGGTCGATTCCGCGTGGGTGGCGGCGGCCACCGACCGGGTGGTCTCTGCGGTGGAGTCCCGCCGGGCGACTTGGCAGGAATGGCATGTCCGCGCCGAGGCGCTGCGCCAGGTCCGCGGCCTCGGCCTGCCCGCGGCCGACCTGGACCGGCTGGTGGACCTGCTCGTCGACCAGGTCCTCACCGACCGCTCGGTGCCCATCAGGCGACCGGCCGCGGACGCCATCGCCGAACCGCAGGTGCTGCGGCGCCGCGACGGCGCCTCCGTCTACACCATCGCCGGCGCCGGACTGTTCACCAGTAGCCGCATCCTGGAGGCCGAACGCGAGCTGGTCGCCGCCGCCGGCCGCACCGACGGCCACCGGGTGCCGCCTGCCTGTGTCGAGGCCGCGCTGCACGGCGCGGCGGCTGCCGGCGTGGGACTGAACCGGGGGCAGGCAGACTTGGTGCGGCAGATGGCCACCTCCGGTGCCCGGGTGCAGCTGGGGATCGCGCCGGCCGGATCGGGGAAGACCACCGCCATGCGCGCCCTCGCCGCTGCCTGGACCGCCGGCGGCGGCACCGTGATCGGCCTCGCCCCCTCCGCAGCGGCCGCGGACCAGCTCGGCGCCAGCCTGCGCGGCAACCCCGGCACCGGTCAGGAGGCCGGTCCCGCGGCGGAGACGCTGGCGAAGCTGACCCACGCCCTGACGACCGGAAGGGCGACCGGGACGATGCCCGAGTGGGTCGCGGGGATCGGGCCGCGGAGCCTGGTGGTGATCGACGAGACCGGGATGGCCGACACCCTCTCCCTGGCCACCACCGTCGGTTACGTGACCGAGCGGGGCGGCAGCGTCCGGCTGATCGGCGACGACCAGCAGCTGGCCGCGATCGGCGCCGGCGGGGTGCTGCGAGACATCGCCACCACCCACGGCGCCCTGCGGCTGGCGGAGCTGGTCCGGTTCACCGACGCGGGCGAGGCAGCCGCCTCACTGGCCCTGCGCGATGGCAGACCCGAGGCGCTCGGGTTCTACCTGGACCACCAGCGGGTCCATGTCGGTGACCTGGCCACCCTGACCGAGCAGGCGTTCACCGCCTGGGCCACCGACCGCAAGGCCGGTGTCGATGCGCTCATGCTGGCTCCCACCCGGGACCTGGTCGCCGAGCTGAACCGACGCGCCCGCACCCACCGGCTCGACGCCCGCGACCCTGACCCCGGCCGCGGCCGCGGCCGTGGTGGGTTGGTTGGTCGGGAACGCGTGCTGGCCGACGGCAACACCGCCAGCGCCGGGGACCTGGTGATCACCCGCGCCAACGACCGGCGACTGCGCATTTCGGCCACGGACTGGGTCAAGAACGGCGACCGCTGGCTGGTCCGCCAGGTCCACGACGACGGCGCGCTGACCGTGCAGCACACCCGTGGCCGTCGTACGGTCCGGTTGCCCGCAGACTACGTGGACCGGGCGACGGAGCTGGGGTATGCCACCACCATCCACACCGCCCAGGGCGTCACCGCCGAGGCCATGCACGGTCTGGTCACCGGACAGGAGACCCGCCAGCACCTCTACACCATGCTGACCCGCGGGAAGGCCGCCAACCACCTCTACCTCCAGGTCGTCGGCGACGGCGACCCGCACAGCCTGATCCGCCCCGAGACCACCCACCCGGCCACCGCCACCGAAGTGCTCGAACAGGTCCTGGCCCGCGACGACACCGCGACCTCGGCCACCAGCCTGACCCAGGCCCAGACCGACCTCGCCCCCCGGCTGGCCGACGCCACCGCGCGGTACCTCGACGCCCTCTACGTCGCCGCCGAAACCACCCTCGGCATCGACGCCGGGGCCAGTCTGGACGAGGGCGCCGAGCAGCTCATCGACGGCCTCACCGACGCACCCGCATGGCCGGCGCTGCGCGCGCACCTGCTGCTGGTCGCCGCGGCCGGCACCGAGCCCCTCGACGCGTTGGCGGCCACCGCGGGAGGCGAGTTGGACACCGCCCGGGACCCCGCCGCGGTGCTGGACTGGCGACTGGACGACACCGGCATGCGCGGCACCACCCCCGGCCCACTGCCCTGGCTCCCCGGCATCCCGACCGCCCTCGCCCACGACCCGCAATGGGGCCAGTACCTGGCCCAACGCAGCCAGCTCGTCTCCAGCCTCGCCGACCAGCTCCGCGACAACATCCGCACCGCCGCGGACACGACGGGCAGGTCGCCGACGTGGCTGACCCCCGGGACGACCCCGGGTATGACCGCCGACCCCGAGGTCGCTGCCGACATCGAGGTCTGGCGCGCCGCCATGGCCGTCGATCCCGAGGACACTAGGCCCACCGGCGCCCCGCAGCGGCAGAAGGCAGCCGCCAGGTGGCAACACCACCTCAACACTAGCCTCACCAGCCACCGCACCCCGGCGCTGGACGAATGGGCACCGCTGCTGCAGGAACTCGTCCCGCAAACCGCGCAGGACGGCTTCACCCCCGTGCTGGCCGAACGACTGGCCCGGCTGAACCGCGCCGGGCTCCCAGCAGCACGCCTCGCCCGTCAGGTCGCGGCCGAGCGGCCCCTTCCCGACGACCACGCCGCCGCCGCGCTGTGGTGGCGGATCACCTCCCGGTGCGACCCCCCGAGCGCCATCGACGAGCCAGGCGACCGGTCCCGTGTCGAGGACTGGCAGCTACGACTCACCGAGCTCCTCGGCGCCGACCGGGCCACCCGCCTGGAGACCAGCCCCGCCTGGCCAGCCCTGGTCTCGCTGGTCGACCAGGGCATCCAACGCGGCTGGCGGCTCGAGGACCTGCTCTCACCCGAAACGCAACACCACGGTCCGAACGGACCCGACGCGATGGACGAGGGCGAGGCGATCCTCTGGCGCACCGCCACCCTGCTGCACCCGCGGCCCACGGAGAACACCGACGACGAGCCACTGCCCGACGCCTATCCGGCAGTGCAGATCGCGGTCCCGGCGCCATCGGAACCGGTCATCCCCGACCCGTCTCCCGAGGCTGCTCGCGACGAGCCGCGCTGGGCGAAGAACTGGATCTCCGAGCCGGAAATCGTCGAACCAGCGACACCGATAACCGCACGAAACGATGAGCCGCCGCTCCGCACACACCGCCCGGACCGTCTCGGTCCCGGCTTGAGTCGCTAACGGGGTTGCGGACCTCGCCGACGCATCAGGTGAGCGGCCAGAGCGCGTTCCCGCAGTTACGGAGCTGAGACCAACAACGGTCCCTCCCGATCCAAGGAGTTCACCCATGTGCCACAAGTTCCGCACCGCACTCGCCGACGCCGACGGCTCGGCCGTCGACGAAGAGCTGCTCACCATCGCCGAAGCGACCGGCATCCTGCGCACCCCAATCGCCACCTGGCGCACCGCGGCGTTGTGGTGGAGATCGAGGAACAGCCCCCCACCTCGCGGGGCCAACAGCCACCGGCCGCCCTTGCAACCGCCAAGCGGCGCCGCCAGTCGGGACCACGGAGGGGGAGGGGAGTGATCATGACAAAACCGGCCGGATCAGCCGCGGGAAACACGGTGTCGCCCCCGACATATCTGACCTTGGAGCAGGTGGCACAGATCACCGAGCAGTCGGTCATGACGATCCGACGTCGGATCGCCGACGGCACGTTGCCGGCCTACCGCTTCGGGGGTCGCAACATCCGCATCAAGCTCGACGATCTCGAAGCCGCCGCCCGGCGCATCCCCAACGCCGGCACCGGGTAGGCCCACCGTTGAACCCCCGACCGCTCCACGGTCAGCACTACCATGAAAGAAGTCAGCGAACGCTGAACCGGCGCCGCGACCTGACAGAGTGGTGGAAGGAGGTGAGGGAGATGGCCGACCATACAGGTCGGGTGCTGTACAAGGACATCGTTCCCTACGACACCCCCACCTCGCTCACCGCGCTCCGCGGACCTGCCACCGGCATCCTCGAGGTTCCGCTCACCGTGCACTGGGGACCGCGCCGCACGTTCGACCTCGATGACCCTCGCGACGTGCACGCCGCCTACCGTGCGATCGTGCGCGAAGGCACAACGGCGGTTCAAGAGCAACTGCTCAACGCCGACGTACTCCGTCGCCTCTGGCCCGAGCTGATGCTGCCGCCGCGATGCCGAAACATCTGGGAAGACCGCTTCCCCGAGCTCGCTGCTTGATCACCAGCGATGGCTGACCACCTCCGCGACACCTCCGGAAGCGTTGCGTTCCAGCGGCACGTCACCACGGTCCTGCTCGACCACATCTCAACGGCGGGGTTCGCTCTCGCAGGCTCCGGGGCGATCCGCGAGCACGGAATCACACAACGACCGACCAACGACATCGACCTCTTCACAACTGCTGCCACCGGCCCCGAAGCGTTCACGACGGCAGTCGAAGTGGGGGAGCGGACCTTGCGCGACAAAGGTTACAAGGTGAGTCGGACCCGCTCGACGCCCGAGTTCGCGCGGCTCCTCGTCGAGGCCACCGGTGAGACAGAGATCAACGACGTTGTGACGGGGATGGCCGTCGAAGTCGACCTGGGCATCGACTGGCGCCGCGAGCCACCGGCGCAGCTTTCCATCGGACCGGTGCTCGGGCTACGCGACGCCGTTGGTAGCAAGGTCGCCGCCGTCTACTCCCGAGGAGAGGCACGCGACTTCCTCGACGTCGACGCGATCCGCGAGTCGAGACGGTTCACCGACCCAGAGCTACTCACCCTGGCCAAGGAACATGACCCCGGCTTCGAGGTGGAGACGTTCGTGCAGCAACTGCGTCGCGTGCGCCAGCTCGACCCAGTCGAGACCACCGAGTACGGCACCGACGGCGAACGCCTCGACCAGATCAAGCTCCGCCTCGGCACGTGGGCGGTCGAACTCCTTGAGTCGCTGCGGCCGCCGCTGGCACCCCCCGCATCTCGACCGCCGACATCGAGCCCGGCCGACCAGCGGCCGCCGTCCCCGGGCAACGTCGGGCCAGGGTGCACCCGAGACGCCGACCCGCGAGGACCGAGCCTGTAGCCGCATGGGCATCGCGCGCCATTGGTCCGCTTGCGGGAGAGTGCTCGGCTCTTGACTGGTTGTTGAGCATGCACAGGCCCGCTGGCGTGTGCACCGGTTACGACACTCCGCGCGTCTCACCCTCCGCCATCGTCGACAGCGCTTCGGCGATCTGCGAATGCCGGTCGCTCACGCTGGACTGGTAGATCATCGCGGCCTGGGCGGTCGAGTGCCCGCCGCGCTGCTGCAGCTCGCCCACGGTGGCGCCGGTCCGTGCGGCCATCACCAGACCGAAATGACGCAGGTCGTGCACACGGACGTCTGGGCGGCCGGCCTGGTTCTTCGCCGGTCCGAACACTCGGTGCAGCGTCGACAGTGCGAGGTAGTCCTTGCCGTTGGCCGCGGGGAACACCAGTCCGTCCTTGCCGAACGCCGCGTGCTCGGTCAGGTGCTCGCGTAGCGCCGGAAGGAGGTGCGGCGGGATGGTGACCGTCCGGCGACCGGCGTCGGACTTCGGCGGGCCGACGAACTTCTGGCCCTTGAGGGTCACCACGGAGTGCCGGACGTGCACGACGCCGGCCTTGAGGTCGAGGTCGGAGCGGCGCAGCGCGGCCAGCTCGCCGAACCTCAGCGAGCACCAGGCGCCGAGCAGCACCAACGCCTTGTATCGGGCCGGGATGGCCAACACCAGGGCGTTCAGCTCCGCGACGGTGAGCACCCGTAGCTCCCGCTCCCGCTTCTTCGTCCCGGCACCCTTGATCCGCACCGGGTTGACCGGCACGGCGCCGTCGTCGGCGGCCTCGCCCATGATCGTGCGCAGCAGCCCGTAGGCGTTTGCGCGGCCGGTCTGGCCGGTGTCGAGGTCGGCATACCAGGACTTCACCAGCGTCGGGGTGATCGCGGTCAGCGGCAGCCCGGCGAACGTCGGGGCGATGTGCCGGCGCATGATGCCCTCGTACAGCGCGGCGGTCCTGGGCTTGATCTGCCCCGACCTCGAGCG
Source organism: Nocardioidaceae bacterium (assembly GCA_025980475.1). Classification (GTDB taxonomy): domain Bacteria; phylum Actinomycetota; class Actinomycetes; order Propionibacteriales; family Nocardioidaceae; genus Marmoricola. The sequence goes on from JAICXL010000014.1 coordinate 17,002, forward strand.
CATCTGCAGCCACGCCGCGGCGTACTGCCCGAACGTATCCGGCTGGGCCGCCGGCTCGGGCTTGTTGCGCGAGTGCGGGGGAGTCCACGTGCCGGCGTCGACCAGGCGGCGCTCGTCGACCAGCCACCCTTCGGCGTCCATCTTCGTCTCGAACGTGCCCGCGGCCTTGTGCACCGCGAGGTCAGGGCCGGTGTAGCTGGCCTGCCAGCGCCCGCTCGGGAGCTTGCGGAGTCGGCCCCAGCCGCGTCTGCTGCCCATCGATGCCACCCATCTTGCACGCGCCGCGTGCAACTACGTGCAACTTCAAGGCGTATTAGTGTATTTCAAAGTTCCCTGATGCGCCTATACTGCAGCGTAAACCGAGAATTCACCCGACAGTGAGAGATAGTTCGATCCCTGCTGCGCCCACGCTGCGCTCATCCTTGCCCCACTCCTGCGCACATCTCGCCCGTGACGTACACAATGGCGACATGGTCTCGCTGACACCGGTCGCCGCCCCGGTCGAGCGCCGCGCCATCGTCGACGACGACGTGGTGGTCCGGGCGACAGGGCTCACCGCCGGGTACGGCGGCACCCCGACGCTGCACGGCGTCGACCTCGAGGTCCGCCGTGGCGAGCTGGTCGGCATCGCCGGGGAGAACGGCGCCGGCAAGTCGACGCTGCTGCGCTGCCTGGCCGGAGACCTGCAGCTCGACGAGGGCGTCGTGGAGCTGGCGCCGGGGACTCGTGCCGAGCTCGCCTGGCAGCACGCCGCCCTGTGCGACAACCTGGACATCGCCGAGAACCTGCTGCTCGGCCGGGAGCACCCGTGGCGCCCGCTCTCGACCGCCCGGACGCACCTGCGCACGTGCAGGCTGCTGGCCGAGCTCGAGCTGGGCACCGAGCTGCGCCCGACCACCGACCTGGTCGGCCAGCTCTCCGAGGCACGCCGGCAGCTGCTGGCCATCGCCCGCTCCGTCGTGATCGGCCCGGGCCTGCTGCTGCTCGACGAGCCCACCGCCACCCTCGGCGTCGCCGACACGGCCCGCGTCGAGGCGTTGGTCGGCAGGCTGCGCGACCGGGGCACGACCGTGCTGATGGTCTCCCACGACATCGAGCAGCTCTTCCGGGTCGCCGGGCGCATCGTGGTGCTGCGCAAGGGCCGGGTGGTGGGCGAGGTGGACCCGGTCAGCGGCCACCCCGACGACGTCGCTGCCCTGGCGTCCGGGCACGAGATGGACTCCTCCGCGCACCACCAGCTGAGCCGGCTGCACGCGCTCTCCGACCGGCTCGCGTCGGCCGATCCCTCGTCGAGCCCGCTGCTGATCCTCAGCGCGCTCGGCACCGCGCTGGGCGCCGAGCAGCTGGCCATGCACGTCGCCACGCCCGAGGGCGGGCTGCGGCTCCTCTGCGCCCTCGGGATCCCGGACGACCTGCGCGACGCGTGGGAGCTGGTGCCCGGCGGAGTGGGGGGAGGACCGATGGGGCTGGCCAGCGCGCACGCCGAGCCTGTGGTGGATCCTGACGTCCGCGTCGGCACGGCGTGGCGCCCCTTCCGGGAGCGGCTCTGGCAGCTGCGCATCGCCAGCTCCTGGGCGGTGCCCTTCCACGGCTCCGAAGGACTGGGCGGGGTGATCACCGTCTTCCGGGACCGGATCGGCAGCCCCACCCGCAGCGAGCTGGACTTGGCGATGCTCTACGGCGGTTATGCGGCCAACGCCCTGGAGCGCGACCGGCTGGTCGGCGAGCTGACCTCCCGCAACCTGGTGCTCGAGACCATCCGCGAGGTGTTGGAGACGCTCACGGCTCCGCTGCCGATCGCGGCTGCGCTCGATGCAGCCCTCGGCACCCTCGTCCAAGGGGTGCAGGCTGACGCAGCGGCCGTCTTCACCCGGGAGCACGGCGAGGCCCGGGCCCGGTGCCTGGCGCTGGTGGGTGCGGGCGGGACGGTCATGTCCGAGGACGAGCTGCTGGCGATGGTGCGCGAGCACGCTCGCGAGGCCGACGGCACCATGACGCGCTTCCCGGTCGGGACCGGCGGCTGGGGTCGCGCCGTCGGGATGCCCGGTGTGCACGGGATGGACTGGTTGGTCGTCGTCCGCCGGGACGGGCAGGTCACGGCGGAGACCGGGGCGCTGGTGGAAGACACCGCGCACTCGGTACGGCTGGCCCTCGAGCGCGATCGAGCCCAGCGGGCCGCCCAGGAGACCGGCGCCCTGCGCCGCTCCCGGGAGCTGCAGCGGGGGTTCCTCGCGCGCCTGTCCCACGAGCTGCGGACCCCGCTGACGGCGATCGGCGGCTACGCCGACACGCTGCTCCAGCGCGACGTGGTCTGGGACGCCGCGTCGCAGGAGCGCTTCCTGACCCGGATCGCAGACGAGTCCCGCCGTCTCGGCAGGCTGGTCGACGACCTGCTCGACCACTCCGCCATCGAGTCGGGGGTGATGCGCCTCCAGCGGGACTGGTGCGACCTGGCCCTTGTCGCCGACGCCGCCCGGGCCTGCGTGTCCGAGGAGGCCCGGGAGCGCATCCAGGTGGACGTGCCGCGGGACCTGCCACCGATCTGGGCCGACCACGACCGCCTCGAGCAGGTGTTCGTGAACCTCTTCGACAACGCCGTCAGGCACAACCCGTCACGGACCCGGGTGCGTGTGGGGCTCCGGCCGGCCAACCCCCCTTGCGTGCGGTTCGAGGTCTGCGACGACGGGGTCGGCAAGCCTGCGGACCTGGCCGGCGCGGGGCGGCGGGGGCGGCACAGCCGGACGGCCGGCGCGGGGCTCGGGCTGTCGATCGCGCGGGCGATCGTCACTGCGCACGGCGGCCGGATCGCGGTGGAGGACGCGGACCCGGGGATACGGTTCGTGGTCGACCTCCCGGCCGAGCCCGATGACACCGAGCAGACAGTTGAGCAGGATGGCTGAGCAGGGGATCCGCACCAAGGTGTTGATGGTCGAGGACGACCCCAACATCGTCGACCTGATCCGCTCCAACCTCAACGTGCGCGGCTTCGACACGGTCGCCTCCACCGACGGGCTCCATGCGCTGCGCCTGCTCGAGGTCGAGCAGCCTGACATCGTGCTGCTCGACCTGATGCTGCCCGACGCCGACGGGATGGACCTGTGCAGGCAGATCCGGGAGCGGTCCACGGTCGGGATCATCGTCGTCTCCGCCCGCGGGGGCGAACGCGACAAGGTGACCGCCCTCAACATGGGCGCCGACGACTACCTGACCAAGCCGTTCGGGATCGAGGAGCTGCTCGCCCGGATCAGCGCCACGCTGCGGCGCACCCGCGCCGCGGCCCCGGCCCGGGAGACGACCAGCGTGATCAGGGTCGGTGGCATCGAGGTCGACCTGAGCGACCAGCGGGTGACCCGGGACGGCGTGCCGGTCCACCTGACCCCGACCGAGTTCGCGCTGTTGCGCGAGCTGGCCACCAACCCGGGCAGGCTGGTCACGCACGCCCAGCTGCTCCGCCGGGTGTGGGGGCCCGGGTACGAGACCGAGACCGAGTACGTCCGCGTCTACGTTCGCCGGCTGCGCGCCAAGCTCGAGGCCGACGACAGCGAGCCGTTGATCCTCACCCAGCCGCGCGCCGGCTACCGGCTGGCGTCCGCCGACTGACGTTCACGGTTTGTTCATGTCTGCGGCGAAACGTTCACGGGGCGTTCACGCAAACATCACTAGCCTCAGGAACACCGCGGGGCCGAAGCCGGTCGGGCGGGGCGGCCGTGCCACACGGTCGGCAACACCTCTGATGCAAAGGGATGATGCAACGTGCGTGCACTCCGCAACGGTTCGCTGGTCGCGGCTCTCTCCGCGACGGCCCTCCTCGTGGCCGCATGCGGGAGCGGTGGCTCCGGCAACGCAGGAGCCAAGTCAACGACCGGCTCGTCGAACACCCCGTCGGCCAGCTCCTCCAGCGGTAGCAGCAGCCCGAACCTCTCGGCGACTTCGTTCACCAACGACTTCTCGGCGATGGCCCAGCTGAAGTCGGTCGCAGCCCAGGGCAAGGGCAAGATCGCGGTGATCCTGCCGGACACGACCACGTCGGCGCGCTACACCGAGTTCGACGCGCCGTACCTCAAGCAGGCGTTCGCGAAGGCCGGGGTGTCATCGTCGAACGTGATCATCCAGAACGCCCAGGGCAGTGACAACACCCAGCTGACCGACGCGCAGTCCGACATCACCAACGGCGCTGCCGTGCTGATCGTCGACCCGCTCGACGCCGGGGTCGGTGCCCAGATCGAGAAGTACGCCGCCGCGCACGGCGCCGCCTCGATCGACTACGACCGGCTGACCCTCGGTGGCACCCGCGACTACTACGTGAGCTTCAACAACGTGGAGGTCGGCAAGTTGATCGGCAACGGCATGGTCTCCTGCGTGCAGCAGTGGGGAGTGAAGAAGCCCAACATGATCGTGATGAAGGGCGACCCGACCGACAACAACGCAACGCTCTTCGCCCAGGGCTACATGAGCGTGCTGAACCCGAAGTTCTCCTCCGGCTGGACCAAGGCGGCCGAGCCGGCCGGCACCTGGGACCCGCCGACGGCGAAGACCGAGTTCCAGCAGGCGTTCACCGCCCACAAGGGCGTCAACTCGGTGCTGGTGCCGAACGACGAGAACGCCGCGCCGATCATCTCCTACCTGAAGACACTCAACGTCAAGCCGCAGAGCTTCCCGGTCACCGGCCAGGACGCCACGCTCGTGGGCCTGCAGAACATCCTGTCCGGCTACCAGTGCGGCACGGCCTACAAGCCGATCTACCTCGAGGCGCAGGCGGCCGCGGCGCTGGCGGTCTACCTCAACGCGGGGCAGACGCCGCCGACCAGCCTGGTCAACGGCACCACGCAGGACACCAAGGCCCACAAGGCCGTGAAGTCGGTTCTGCTGAAGCCCGAGTGGGTGACCCCGAAGAACATGGAGAGCACCGTGATCGCGGACAAGTTCGTGCCGGCAGCGCAGCTGTGCAAGGGCAACTACGCGAAGGACTGCTCGAAGTACGGGATCAAGTGACCGAAGCCATGACTGACGACGCCCCGCTGCTCAGGCTGCGGGGCGTCGTCAAGAACTTCGGCCCGGTGCAGGCGCTCCGGGGGGTCGACCTCGACCTCCCGAACGGGCAGGTCACCGCCCTCGTCGGTGACAACGGTGCCGGCAAGTCGACGCTGATCAAGACCATCTCGGGCATCTGGGGACCCGACGGCGGCGAGATGGCATGGCTGGGGCAACCCGTCCAGTTCCACTCGCCCAAGGACGCCGCCCGGCAGGGGATCGCGACCGTCTACCAGGACCTCGCGCTCTGCGACAACCTCGACATCGTGCAGAACATGTTCCTCGGCCGGGAGCTCCTCCAGCGTCGGATGCTCGACGAGTCCGCAATGGAGAAGCGTGCCGCCGCCACCCTCAGCGACCTCTCGGTGACCACGGTGAAGTCGATCCGCCAGCCGGTGGGCTCGCTCTCCGGTGGCCAGCGCCAGGCGGTCGCGGTGGCCCGGGCGGTGATGGAGGACGCGCGGCTGGTGATCCTCGACGAGCCGACGGCGGCCCTCGGCGTCTCGCAGACGGCGATGGTGCTCGACCTCGTGCGTACGCTTCGGGAAGGCGGCATCGCGGTGCTGCTGATCTCGCACAACCTCAACGACGTCTTCTCGGTCGCCGACCGGGTCGCGGTGATGCACCTGGGCCGGATCGCCCACAGCGGTCCGCTCTCGGAGCTGGACACCCAGGGAGTCGTCGAGCTGATCACCACGGGACAGACATCCGCAGCCCCGGCGGCAGGAAGGCCCCCCCGATGACATCCGCCCCCGGCACCGCCCAGCCCGAGACCGACGCCGAGACCGACGTCCGCGAGATCGACGTCGCCGAGGCCGGTGTCCTCGCCGAGTCGTTCGGCGACTACGTCCGCGCGTGGCTGAAGCGGGTGCGTGGCGGTGAGAGCGGCATCCTGCCGGTGCTCGTCGGGCTCGTCGTCATCATCATCATCTTCCAGATCGAGAAGTCGGTCTTCCTGTCTGCAGGAAACCTCGTCCTCCTGCTTCAGCAGGGCGCCAGCCTCGTGCTGTTCGGCATGGCCGAGGTGTTCGTTCTGCTGCTCGGGGAGATCGACCTCTCTGCCGGCTTCGTCGGGGTCATCGGCGGTTTCTTCGCCGTCTGGCTGTCGTCCCAGAAGGGCTGGCCGTGGGGTCCGTCGATTCTCGTGGGCCTGCTGGTTCCGGCGGCGATCGGCGCAGCCATGGGGGTATTCGTGGTCCGGCTGCGACTGCCTTCGTTCGTGGTCACGCTGGCCGGACTGCTTGGTTTCCAGGGTGTCCTGCTGTGGCTCGTGAACACCCTGGGTGGCAAGTCCAGCGGGGGCGTCATCTCGATCGACAACCCGGTCATCGGTGGTCTCGTCGGCAGCAACATGCCGGTCCTCGCCGGCTGGCTGGTGATGGCGGTGGTGGTCGCCGCATTTGCCGGCCTGCTGGTGTTCGGAGACCGCAGCCGTAGGCGTGCCGGACTCGCGACGCCGCCCTTCGGGCTGACCATCGCCAAGATCGCCGCCGTCGCGGTCGGCGGGATCATCCTGCTGGTGGTCTGCAACGCCAACCGGGGCCTGCTGACCCCGTTGCGTGGCGTGCCGTGGGTGGTGCCGGTGGTGATCGCGATCGTGATCGCCTGGACGGTGCTGCTCACCAGGACACGATTCGGGCGTTACGTCTACGCGATCGGCGGCAACGCGGAGGCTGCCCGCAGGGCCGGCATCAATCTCGGCCGGATGCGGATCGCCTGCTTCGCGCTGTGCAGCATGACGGCGGGCGCTGCCGGCATCGTGTACGCCTCGAACCTGGGCTCGATCTCCAGCAACGTCAACGGCGGCCAGCTGGTGCTCTACGCTGTCGCCGCGGCCGTCATCGGCGGCACCAGCCTCTTCGGCGGCCACGGCAAGATGGTGCATGCGCTGCTCGGCGGGCTGGTGATCGCGACGATCAACAACGGCATGGGCCTGGTCGGCCTGAGCGCCCCCACTCAGTACATCGTCACCGCGCTGGTGCTGCTCGCGGCGGTCACCGTCGACTCCCTGGCCCGACGCGGACAGGTTGCTGCCTGACGAGGGGTGGGCGACTCCCGGAGCAGCCGCGGCGCCGCTAGATTGAGAAGCCCGACAGTGATGGAGGCCACTCGTGATCGTCCCGTTGAGCGTCGCAGACTTCCTCGATCGCGCGCTGGCGGTGTACGCCACCCGCACGGGCATCGTCGACGAGCCGGACCAGCCCGCGCCGTCGCTCGGTGAGCTGAGCTATGCCCGGGTCGGGGAGCTCGCCCGGGCGCAGGCTGCGAAGCTCGACGGGCTCGGCATCGGGTTCGGGGAGCGGGTGGCGTTCGTCTCGCACAACAGCGCCCGCCTGTTCACCTCGTTCTTCGGGGTCTGCGGCTTCGGCCGGGTGCTGGTGCCGATCAACTTCCGGCTCTCTCCGGACGAGGTGCAGTTCATCGTTGAGCACTCCGGCGCCCGGGTCCTCTACGTCGACCCCGAGCTCGAGGACGCGCTGGCGGACGTCAAGTGCGAGCAGAAGTTCGTGCTCGGCCACGACGAGGACCTCTACCTGGAGGGCGTCGAGCCGCGGTCGTGGGAGCCCGACGAGAACGCGCTCGCCACGATCAACTACACCTCGGGCACCACCGCGCGGCCCAAGGGGGTGGAGATCACCCACCGCAACATCTGGGTCAACGCGGTCACCTTCGCCCTGCACGCACGGGTCACCGACCGCGACGTCTACTTGCACACGCTGCCGATGTTCCACGCCAACGGGTGGGGAATGCCGTTCGCCATCACCGGGATGGGTGCCGAGCACATCGTGCTGCGGAAGGTCGACGGGGCCGAGGTCCTGCGCCGGGTCGAGCAGCACGGCGTCACCGTGATGTGCGCCGCACCGGCGGTCGTGAACGCCGTACTCGCTGCTGCGCCCGACTGGGACGGGCCGATCCCCGGACGCGACAAGGTCCGCATCATCGTGGCCGGAGCGCCGCCGCCGACGAAGACGATCGCGCGCGTGGAGCAGGAGCTCGGCTGGGAGTTCATCCAGATCTACGGCCTGACCGAGACCTCGCCACTGCTGACCATCAACCACCAGCGGGCCGAGTGGGACGACCTGTCCGCCGAGGAGCGTGCGGCCCGGCTGGTCCGCGCAGGGATGCCGGCCATCGGCGTGTCGCTGAAGGCGGCCGAGTCCGGCGAGGTGCTGGCCAGGTCCAACGTGTGCCTGCAGGGCTACTGGCAGCAGCCGGAGGAGACCGAGGCGGCGCTGCGCGACGGCTGGTTCCACACCGGCGACGGCGGCCACCTCGACGACGAGGGCTACCTGACCATCAGCGACCGAAAGAAGGACGTGATCATCACCGGCGGCGAGAACGTGTCCTCGATCGAGGTCGAGGACGTGATCTTCTCCCACCCCGACGTAGCCGAGGTGGCCGTGATCGGCGTGCCCGACGAGAAGTGGGGGGAGACAATCAAGGCGCTGGTGGTGAGGACCGAGGGCTCCGCGCTGACCGAGGACGAGCTGATCAGGTACTGCAAGTCCAAGGTGGCCGGCTACAAGGCGCCGACGTCTGTGGAGTTCCGCGACATGCTCGCCCGCACCGCGACCGGGAAGCTGCAGAAGTTCAAGCTGCGGGCGCCCTACTGGGAGGGCCGCCAGCGCCAGGTCAACTGAGGTGCGACGCGGCCCGGGTTCCGGTTTGTCGCCCGACCTGCCGGGTACGCAGTCCCGGCCGAGAGAACCAGAAGGGTGGGCCATGGCCAGCAAGGCTGCAGGACGCAAGCTCAGGTCGAGCAGACACAGCCACGTCGCCGGCGCGGAGCACCTGATCGACCGACTGGTCGCCGACGTCGAGCACGGCAGGTTCGAGCGGTCGCTCTCGGGCCTCACTGCGGTGGCCGCCGCAGTGACGACCGCGGAGATCTACCTCGAGCACTACAAGGCCAGCTTCGGCAACAAGTGGATGTGGAGCCCGATCATCGTCACTCCACCGGTGATGGTGGCCGGCATCGGTGGCGTGTTCAGCAAGCGCTGGGCCAAGACGGTGCTGCCGATCACCGCCGGGATCTACACCGCCAACGGACTCCTCGGTGAGTACTTCCACGCCCGCGGCGTGGCCCGCAAGCCCGGCGGGTGGAAGCTGGCCTCCTACAACCTGCCGATGGGCCCGCCGATCTCGGCTCCAGGGCTGATGACCATCGTCGGCGGGATGGGCCTGCTGGCGGCGCTGCTCCGCCGCGAGAAGTAGGCCCCACCGATGCCGGACCTGTCCCAGCCGGACCACCTGCCCAACCTGCGACCTGACGGAGAACCACCGCACCCGTCGTGGCTGCCCCGCCAACGGCGCGGCAGGACCCCGCAGATGGTCGGGCGATACCCCGACTTCGACGTCTTCGACGCGGTCGAGACCTGGGACCACGCGACCAGGAAGGTCATCGAGGACCGGATGGCGCTCGCCGGGCGACCGCTGCGGTTCTTCACCCCCGAGGAGGAGCCGACGCTGCGGGCCTTCTGCGACACGGTGATGGCCCAGGACGACGAGCCACGGGTGCCGGTCGCGGAGTTCGTCGACGACAAGCTCGCCGCCGGTCGGTTGGACGGCTACCAGTACGCCGACATGCCCGACGACCGGGAGACGTGGCGGCTGGTGCTGGCCGGCCTCGACGAGGCGGCACGTGACCGGTTCGGCGCCGAGGGCTTCGCTGCTGCGGACCCGACCGGCCGCGAGGAGGTCGTCGACGCCCTCGCGGCCGGGAAGCTCTCCGGCGGCTCGTGGGAGCGGCTGAACGTGACCCGGGCCTGGAGCGTGGTCATGCACGCCGTCCTCACCGGCTTCTACTCCCACCCCTGGGCGTGGAACGAGATCGGCTTCGGCGGCCCCGCCTACCCGCGCGGGTTCATGCGGCTCGGCCCGGTCAGCACGCTGGAGCCGTTCGAGTCGCCCGGCGCCACCCAGGAGGACCCGGTACGCATCGTGGCGGAGGGGGAGGTGTGATGCGTGACCTGATTCGCGGCATCCTCAAGGGGGCGGTCGGTCCGGAGGCCAACGACTCCCGCTTCCTGCTGGACGTCCACTCCAGGGACCTGCCGGGCGAGAGCACCATGGTCCGCTACGACGACAGCGACGAGGTGGACCTGGTCGTCGTCGGCGCGGGTGCCGGAGGGTCGGTGCTCGCCCAGCGACTGGCCCGTGCCGGCTGGCGGGTGGTGATCCTCGAGGCCGGGCCGTTCTGGCACCCGGACGAGGACTGGGTCTCCGACGAGGCCGGGTCGCACCAGCTCTACTGGACGCAGAAGCGGATCATCGGCGGCTCGGACCCGATCCCGATGGGCAGCAACAACTCCGGCCGGGGCGTGGGCGGCTCGATGGTGCACTACGCGGGCTACTGCCCCCGATTCCACCCCAGCGACTTCCACACCCACAGCGTGGACGGCGTCGGCGCCGACTGGCCGATCACCTACGAGGACCTGCGGCCGCACTACGAGCAGGTCGAGCGCGAGCTGCCGGTGGCCGGCCAGGACTGGCCGTGGGGGCACCCGCACCGCTACCCCTTCTCCCCGCATCCCGTCTCCGAGCAGGGGGCGGTGCTGTGGCGGGGCGCCATCCGGGCCGGCGTGGAGATGCGGGTCGGGCCGGTGGGGATCGTCAACGGCACCTTCGGCAACAGGCCGCACTGCATCTACCGGGGTTACTGCCTGCAGGGCTGCAAGGTGAACGCCAAGGCCAGCCCCTACGTCACGCACCTTCCGGATGCGCTCGCCCACCGCGTGGAGATCCGGGCCGACTGCATGGTCGCCCGGGTCGAGCTCGACGACGCCACCGGCCGGGCCGTCGGCGTGGTCTACCACGACGAGGTGGGTGGGACCGAGCGCCTTCAGCGCGCGCGCTTCGTGGCGGTCTCCGGTTACTCCATCGAGACACCCCGGCTGCTGCTGCAGTCGACGTCGCGGCGGTTCCCGCACGGTCTGGGCAACAACGATGACCAGGTCGGGCGCTACGTGATGGTGCAGGGTGCCGCCCAGACCGCGGGCCGGTTCCCGGAAGAGATCCGGCAGTACAAGGCGCCACCGCCGGAGGTCTCGTCGGAGCAGTTCTACGAGACCGACCCGGCCAGGGGGTTCGCCCGCGGGTTCTCCATCCAGACGGTAGGCCCGTTGCCGATCACCTGGTCCGAGCACGTGCTGGCCGACGGCCACTGGGGCCGTGCGCTGCGCGAGTACATGCGCGACTACAACCACTGGGCCACGATCGGGGTGCTCAACGAGCTGCTCCCGCACCAGGACAACCGGGTCACCTTGGCCGAGGAGACCGATCCCTACGGGCTGCCGGTGGCCAGGTTCGACTTCAGCGTCGGCGACAACGACCAGGCGAACATGGACTATTCGACCAAGGTGATCAAGGACATCCTCGAGGCGGCCGGCGCCCAGGACGTGCTCACCGTGCACCGTTACGCCCACCTGGTCGGCGGCGCCCGGATGGGCACCAGCCCCGAGAGCAGCGTGCTGGACGCCAACCAGCGCATCTGGGGCGTGCCGAACGTCTTCTGCAGCGACGGCTCGGTGATGCCCACTCAGGGCTCGGCCAACCCGGCCCTGACGATCATGGCGCTGGCGTCGCGGCTCGCGGAGCGGATGGCGTCCGGCCGGGCGATGGACAGCTCCGGTGCCCTAGTCGGCTGACCCCGCTCCGGACCCGGGTGGTCCGGGAGGGAGGCGCAGCCCGAGCACCCCGGCGACGGCGACGACCACCGCCCCGAAGCCGAACGCCGCACCGAACGAGCCGTGGTCGACCAGGAAGCCGGCCAGCACCGGCCCGATCACCGAACCGAGATCGCTGGCCATGTTGAAGATCGCGATGACGGTGCCGCTGCGCTTGCCGGCGACATCGCCGACGAGCGCGGCAGGGACGGTGCCGAGGAAGGCGGACCCGGCGCCGAAAACCGCCATCGCCACCATCGCGAGCAGGACAGATCCACCGACGCCGAGCAGCGCCAGGCCGACGGCGGAGACGAAGGCGCCGGTCACCAGCGCCGGGCGCCGACCGGAGGTGTCCGCCCAGCGCCCGGCGGGCCACATCAGTGAGGTCTGCACGACGGCCGAGACCAGGAAGGCCCAGGCGACGAAGGAGTTAGACGTGTGCAGGGCATGGACGAAGAGCAGCGGCACCGCCGCGCTGCGCAGGCCGAAGATGGCCAGCCCGACCGCGAGGTTGGTGACCAGGGCGACCTGGTACTCCACCGTCCGGAGCAGCTCGCGCAGCCCTGGACCGGTTGCATCGTCCCGCACCACCGGCGCCACGTCGGGCGTCGGGGCGGCCCCGGATGAGCGGCGGGTGACGAACACCAGCGCGACGGCGCCCGCCAGGCCGAGCGTGCCCGCGTAGAGGAAGAACGGTGCGCGCAGCGAGATCCCCAGCGCGGCGCCGCCCGCGGCCGGGCCGACGATCCCGCCCAGCAGGAAGCCGGAGCGGTAGACGCTCATCGCCCGGCCGCGGATCCGCTGCGCCGCCACGTGCAGCACGATGCTCACCGCCGCGACCCCGAAGACCGCCGAGCCGATGCCGCCGACCCCGCGCAGCACCAGCAGCTGGGAGTAGCTCTGCGACAGACCGGCGAGGAGGCTGGAGACCGCCACCACCGCCAGGCCGATGACCAGGCTGGTGCGCTCGCCGAGGACGTCCACCAACCGCCCGGCGCCGAGGCCCGAGAGCAGCCGCATCAGCGCGAACGCCGACACCACGGCCCCGGCCAGCGTGGCGTCGACCCCGAACTCGCTGGCGAACAACGGGATCGCCGGGGCGACCACTCCGAAGCCGAGTGCGACGCAGAACGCGACACCACACATCGCGTAGACGTCGGCAGGCAGCCCGGCGCCGGCTCCCGACCGCCTCAGCTGCGGGAGGGGGAGGGACCGGGGGCGCACGAGAGCACATGCTGCCACCCCACGCGCCAGCCGTGGCACAGTGGCCGTGTGGCCTACACGAGCGAGTACCCGCCGTTCTTCGTGACCGCCGACGCGGTCCTCCTCGTGCGCGGCGACGAAGGGCCGCTCGCGCTGGTGATCCGGCGCGGCAACCCGCCGTACGAGGGCTCCTGGGCGCTGCCCGGCGGCTTCGTGGACATCGACGAGGACCTGCGCCACGCCGCGGTGCGCGAGCTCGCCGAGGAGACCGGGCTGCGGGTGACGCAGCTGCACCAGTTCGGGGCGTACGGCGCTCCAGACCGCGATCCGCGCCACCGCACGGTGAGCGTGGCCCACCTCGCCGTCCTCGCCGAGCAGCTCGAGCCGACTGCCGGGGACGACGCCGCGCACGCCGAGTGGAAGCCTGTGGCGTGGCTCCTCGAGGGCGAGCGGCTGGCCTTCGACCACGGCCAGATCCTGCGTGACGCGGTGGAGCGCGCCGGACTCGCATAGCCTCGCCCCATGCAGCTCACGGACGTCCTCGACCGGCTGGAGGAGTGGTACCCCGCGCGGTTCGCCGACAGCTGGGACGCTGTCGGCCTGGTCTGTGGTGACCCCAACGCGGAGGTACGCCGCATCCTGCTGGCCGTCGACCCGGTCGAGGCGGTCGCTGCCGAGGCCGTGGCGATGGAGGCCGACCTGCTCGTCTGCCACCACCCACTCTTCCTGCGCGCCGTGCACGGCGTCGCCGCCACCACACCGAAGGGCCGGGTTCTGCACCGGCTGGTCGGGAGCGGCTGCGCGCTCTTCACCGCCCACACCAACGCCGACGCCCCTGCGGGCGGCGTCTCGGAGTCGCTCGCAATCGCGCTCGGCCTGACCGACCTGCGCCCACTCGACGCCGCTCCCCGGCCACCACTGGACAAGCTGGTCGTCTTCGCCCCGCGGGAGGCCGCCGAGAGGGTGCGCGCGGCGATCACCGAGGCCGGCGCCGGGCGCCTCGGCGACTACGACTCCTGCACCTTCAGCTCCGCCGGCGAGGGGCGCTTCCGCCCGCTCGAGGGGGCCAACCCCACCATCGGCTCGGTCGGCTCGCCCGAGACCGTCGCCGAGGTGCGCATCGAGTCGGTCGTCCCGCGCCCCCTCCGCGAACAGGTCGTCCGCGCGCTGGTCGCCGCCCACCCCTACGAAGAGCCGGCGTACGACGTCGTCGCCCTGGCCGGGCTCGACGACCCGGACAGGGGATCGGGCCGCGTCGGGAGACTCGTCGAGCCGGTCACCCTGCGCGAGCTGGCCGAGCGAGTCGGCGCCGTACTCCCCGCCACCGCGCACGGCGTCCGGGTCGCCGGGGACCCCGACCGGCGGGTCGGGACTCTCGCGCTGTGCGGCGGAGCCGGTGACTTCCTCCTCGACACCGCGCGCGCCGCGGGTGCGGACGCGTTCCTCACCTCGGACCTGCGACACCACCCCGCCTCGGAGTTCCGCGAGCACGACGGACCGGCGCTCCTCGACGTCGCGCACTGGGCCGCGGAGTGGACCTGGCTGCCCGTGCTCCGGCAGAGGCTGGTCGACGCGCTGGGCGATACGGTGGAGGTCCGGGTGAGCACGACGAACACCGACCCATGGACCTTCCGGGTCGACGGGTGAGACGACACAGCCGAGGAGACCGACCTGAAAGCCGACCCGTTTGCCCAGCTGAAGCTGCTCGACGTGCAGGAGCTCGACTCCCGCATGGACGCGCTTCGCCACCAGCTCGAGACGCTCCCGGAGTCAGCGTCGTTGCGCGAGGCCACCAAGCGGCGTGGCGAGGTCGACGACGCGGTGCGCGACCTGCGCATCGCCGTGACCGACCTGACCGCCGAGCAGAAGAAGGCCGACGCCGACGTCGAGCAGGTCAAGGCCCGTCGGGTGCGTGACCAGGCGCTGATCGAGTCCGGATCGGTCGCCGACCCCAAGGCTCTCGAGCGGATGCTGGGAGAGGTGGACTCCCTCAACCGCCGGATCGGGAGCCTCGAGGACGTCGAGATCGACGTGATGGAGCGGCTGGAGACCGCCCAGTCCGCGCTCGACGAGCGCACCGCCGAGCTCCGCCGCCTCGACGAGGAGGTCGCCACGCTGCTGGCCGCCCGCGACCGGAAGGCCGGCGACATCCAGGCCCAGCTGGCCTCGGTGGCGGACGAGCGGAAGGTCACCGCCTCCGGGGTGCCGCACGACCTGGTCACCCTCTACGAGAAGCTGCGGACGCAGAAGGGCGGCGTCGGCGCCGCGCCGCTGCGTGCCCGCCAGTGCGGCGGGTGCCGGCTCACCCTGGACGCCTCGATCCTCGGCGAGATCGCCCGGCGCCCGACCGACGACGTGGTCCGCTGCGAGGAGTGCGACCGCATCCTCGTGCGCACCGGCGAGTCAGGCCTGTGAGCACGTGGGCGGGCCGCACGGTCGTCATCGAGGCTGACGGCGGCTCCCGCGGCAATCCCGGCCGGGCCGCCTATGGTGCCGTCCTCAAGGACGCCGCCACAGGCGAGGTGATCGCCGAGGCCGGCGAGACGATCGGGATCGCCAGCAACAACGTCGCGGAGTACCGCGGCCTCATCGCCGGCCTGGAGCTGGCCGCGGAGTATGCGCCCGAGGCCGAGGTCGAGGTCCGGATGGACTCCAAGCTCGTGGTCGAGCAGATGTCGGGCAACTGGAAGATCAAGCATCCTGCCATGAAGCCGCTGGCCATGCAGGCCAACCGGTTGGCACCGGTCGGGACGACGTTCACCTGGATCCCCCGGGAGCGCAACAAGCACGCCGACCGGTTGGTCAACGAGGCGCTGGACGGCAAGCGCACCGAAGTGGTCACGAGGGGCTCGGGCACCGGATCTGGCAGCGCATCGGGAACCCGCCCGATCACCGAGCCGGCCCCTGCCCCCCCGAGTCGCGGCTGGGGGCCGGGGGCCGGCACGCCGACGACGCTGGTGCTGGTCCGGCACGGCGCCACCGCCCACACAGCCGAGAAGCGCTTCTCCGGCGGGCTCGGTGGATCCGACCCCGGGCTGACCGAGGAGGGCCGGGCACAGGTGCGGGCGACGGCGGAGTGGCTGCAGCCGATGGCCCCCGAGATCGACGCGATCGTGAGCTCGCCGATGCGGCGCACCCGCGAGTCCGCCGAGATCCTCGCCAGCTTCCTCGGCCACGAGGTGGAGCTCGAGGACGGTCTGGTCGAGATGGAGTTCGGCACCTGGGAGGGGCTGACCTCCGGCGAGGTCGAGCAGCAGTTCCCCGACGAGCTGTCGAGCTGGCTCGGTGACCCGGAGTGCTCGCCCGGCGGTGGCGAGTCCTTCCGGTCGGTGGAGAAGCGCGTGCTGGCAGGACGGGACCGGTTGTTGTCGTCGTACGCCGGGAAGACCGTGGTCGCGGTCACCCACGTCACCCCGATCAAGGTGCTCGTGGCCGACGCCCTCCGTGCGCCGCTGGACGCGCTGTTCCGGATGGAGCTCGCCGCGGCGTCGGTCACGGTCGTGTCCTGGTTCGGCGACGCCGGCGGTGGCCCGACGGCGCACCTGCGGCTCTTCAACGCCCGTCCGACGGGGGCCGTCGTAGGCTGAGCGCAAGCAGGACGCTCGAGGCATGGGGGGCGGAATGGGACACGTCGGCGAGACGGTCAGGGACTGGCTGGCACTGCCTTCGACGATCGTGGCGATCGTGCTGCTCGTCGTCGGCCTGATCGTGGTCGGCATGGAGTCCCAGACGCAGAACTGGGTGTACTACACCGGGGACCGGGTAACCGGCACCGTCGAGGGCGGCATCGTCTACTACACGGTGGCCGGCCAGCAGTACACCCAGGACGACCCCGCGCCCGTGCAGCCCCGGAACGGCACGAAGATCAGCGTCTACTACCACCACGGTGACCCGTCGGACGCGCTGCTGGAGCACCCCGTGCGGACGGTCGAGCTCTGGGGGATGCTGTCGTGGTTCGTCGCCGCGGGGCTGCTGGTGGTGGCCGCCGCGCTTCGGCGCGCCTGGTTCGCGCGACGCCGGAGCTCGCAGGCACCTGCGGATCCTCGGTGGTGGCCCACCGGCGAGTCCCGCTAGGGCGCCGGCTGAACGCACCCCCGCGCGGGGGCGAGCCACTGCTTTCTTGCGGCATGACCGGATTCGCCCAAACTTCAGCTCCCGTGCCGCGCCTGTGGCAGCATCCACTCGTCCACGGAGGGGAGACGACAGGTGCTCAGGGGCCTGGCTGCCTGGCTCACCGCTCTCGGGATCTTTCTCGGGTGCTGGGTGGCCGTCGACCAGCCGGCGGCGGCTGCGACCGGGACCCCGGTCACCAAGGTCACCGTCGACGGCCGTCATGTCGGTCCACGCTTCTGGGGCGTGGGCGCGATCTCCGGTGGTGGTGGCAACTCCCGCCTGCTCATCGACTACCCCGAGCCCGAGCGCTCGCAGATTCTGGACTATCTCTTCCGGCCCAACGACGGCGCCACGCTGCAGCTGCTCAAGCTCGAGATCGGCGGGGACTCCAACTCCTCGGTGGGCGCCGAGACGAGCATCGAGCCCTCGCCCGGCCGCCTCGACTGCAACAGCGGCTACGAGTGGTGGCTCGCCGAGCAGGCGGTGGCGCGGAACCCGAACATCAAGCTCTACGGCCTGCAGTGGGGGGCACCGGGCTGGGTGGCCGGTAGCGCGGGCAGCGCGGGCAGCGCCGGCACCACGGGCAGCACGGGCAGCACGGGCAGTACCGGCAGCAACGTCAAGGCCCGGCAGCAGGCCCCGCCCGCGTTCACCTCGGACGGCATGGCCGCCAGCTCGGTGAGCCTGTGGACCCAGGCTGACATCGACTATGTCCTCTCCTGGCTGGACTGCGCCCGGTCGCACGGCCTGACGATCAGCTACCTCGGCGGCTGGAACGAGCGCTTCCATCCCACGACCGACGACGCCGGGGTGCTGTGGTACGAGAAGATGCGGGCTGCGCTCGACGCCCACGGCTACCAGGACGTGAAGCTGGTGGCGGCGGACGAGGTCGGCAAGGAGAAGTGGTCGGTCGCCGACGAGATGGCGGAGGACCCTGCGTTCAAAGCGGCCGTCGATGTCATCGGCGTCCACGACGACTGCGGCTACCCACCAGGCGTCGACGGTGACAAGGCACCGTTCGGCTACCACTGCAGCAGCTCGGCCACTGCCCAAGGCCTGCACAAGCCCTTGTGGGCTTCCGAGGACGGGAAGATGGATGCCGGTGTCGGCGCTGCGACGCTGATGCGGCAGCTGCTCAACAGCTACGACCAGGCCGGGATCACCGGCGTGCTGGAGTATCCGCTGGTGACCGCGATGGTCGACGACCTGCCGATGGAGAACCGCGGCCTGGTCACCGCCAAGTGGCCATGGTCCGGGCAGTTCACCGTGAACCGCATCGGCTGGTCCATCGCCCACATCACCCAATTCGTCCCGCAGGGATGGCACTACGTCCGGGGCGCGAACCGCCGCCTCGGCTCCACCGGCTCGTTCTCCACCTTCGAGTCCCCGAACCGGCGGCAGTGGTCGTTGGTGGCGCAGAACACCGGTGCCTACAGGGACCAGCACGTCGTCGCGCAGCGACTGCAGGTGACGCTGCGCGGTGGCTTGGCGCGGCGGAGCGTCCACGTCTGGGCCACGAAGCTGTGGAGCCGCAACCCGGCGAAGTGGTTCATGCATCTGCCTGACGTGCACCCCCGCCGCGGCACGTTCAGCTACCGGATCCCGCCCGGGTACGCGGTCTCGTTCACCACCCGCCCGAACCAGGTACGCCGGGACGCCACGCGGTCGACGACGCTGGCCGATGCCCCGGCGGCGCTGCCGACCGCCTGGACCGCCAGCTCTGACGCTACCGGGATGCCCACCTACCTGAGTCCCATCGACGGGGCTTTCCTCTACCAGCCGTGCCTGGGCGGGCGCAGCGGGTCCTGTCTGGAGCAGGAGTCGACGCAGCAGCCGGTCTACTGGACCGCGCCGAGGACCGGGCCGAGGGTCCCCTACGCCGTCGTCGGCGACGACACCTGGCGCGACTACCGCGTGGCCAGCGACGTCCTGTTCACCCAACCGGGGTCCGCCGCCGGCGTGGTCAGTCGGTTCACGGGTTTCGGGGTTCTTCCCGACGCCCACGACAGCCAGCGCTTCGACGGCTACGAGCTGACCTTGGACGATGGCGGCACCTGGACGGTCTACCGCAATTCCAGGACCGACGGCCGCACGGTGCTCGACACTGGCGCGGTGGCGGCGCCCGGCACCGACACGTGGCACCGATTGGGGCTCTCCGCCTCGGGCCCGACCCTGACCGCGAGCGTTGACGGTCATCCCGTGGCCACCCTCTCTGAGGCGTCCTGGACGCACGGGCTCGCGGGTATCGAGAGCAACTGGAACCGCGTCCAGTACGACGACGTCACCGTCGATTAGGCTCCCGCACGCGCGCGGAACTCCATTTGGTGTGGGGGCTAGAGCTCGGCCACCACCACGTCCAGCACCGGGCCGCTGGCCGTGGGCTTGCCTGCCTCGACGTGCCAGCCCAGCCGGCTCAGGGCGTCGGCGAAATCCTCCGGCGTGCGCGGCTCGGCTCCGTCCTCGAGCAGGGAGCGCACCAGCCGGCCCTTGGTCGCCTTGTTGAAGTGGCTGACCACGCTGCGCACGCCGTCGCGCTCCTGGAGCACGCGCACGGTCACGACCCGGTCGGCGAGGTCGCGCGACGCACGCCAGAAGGCGGCATAGGTCGAGGAGCGCAGATCGACCAGGAGACCGTCGCGGGCGGCCTCGCGCACGACCGGGTCGAGCACGCCGCGCCAGTGGGCTGCCACCTTGCCCAGCCCGGGCAGCGTCACGTCGCCGGAAAGCCGGTAGGCCGGGATCGGGTCGTTGGGTCGCAGCAGACCGAAGAGCGAGGACGTGATGAGCAGTCGTCGCGCGGCGCGCCGGCGGGCCGCGGTGTCGAGGGAGGCGAGGTCGAGGGCGTCGTACAGGACCCCGGAGTAGACGCGGTCGGCCCGCGCCGTGCGGGCCGTTGTCAGGTCGGCGTTGACCCGGACCTCGTCGGCCTGGGTTGGGCCCAGCCCGAGCACCTCGACCGCCCGTGTCGCCTGCCCGCCGCACAGGCCGACCAGCGCGGTGAGGGCCTCGGTGCGGGCATCGGTCAGCTCGGGGAAGGAGAGGTGGGCAAGGTTGAGCGGCTTGCCGCGACGCGGTGAGGTCTTGCCCTCGGAAGGGGGCAGCAGGATCAGCACGCGCGCCAAGATACGCAACGATGTCCGTTGGCCTTCGGGGTGGCCACTAGGGTTTCGGCCATGGGGAACCGCAGGGTCCGGATCGCGGCGGCCGACGGTGGGGTGGCGGCGGAGACGCTGCGCAGGGGCATCGCGACGATCCAGCCCGAGCTGCAGGTCACGCCCGACTTCCCGGACGACGTGATCGCGACGGCCGAGGCAGCCGCGCGGAACCCGAGGCTGCCCGATCTCGACCGCACGGACATCCCTTTCGCGACGATCGATCCACCCGGGTCGATGGACCTCGACCAGGCGATGCACCTCGAGCGCGACGGTGACGGCTACGTCGTGCACTACGCGATCGCCGACCTCGCCGCCTTCATCACGCCGGGGGACCCGCTCGACGTGGAGGCGAACCGGCGCGGCGAGTCACTCTACGGCGCCAACAGCCTGGTCCCGCTGCACCCGCCGGTGCTCTCGGAGGACGCGGCATCGCTGCTCCCCGGCCAGGTGCGGCCGGCCTTCCTGTGGACGATCCGGCTGTCCACCTCCGGCGAGCCCGTCGTCGCGCGCGTGGAGCGGGCCCGGGTGCGCTCTCGCGAGCGGCTGTCCTACGCGGACCTGCAGCAGTCGGGATCCGGTTCGTTGTTCGAGCTGCTGCAGGAGATCGGCACGCGGCGGATGACGATCGAGGCCGAGCGCGGTGGGGTGAACCTGCCGATGCCCGAGCAGGAGGTCAACGTCTCCGACGGTGTCGCCTGGCTGTCCTTCCGTGAAGTGCTGCCGGTGGAGGACTGGAACGCGCAGATCTCGCTGCTGACCGGCTTCGCAGCCGCCCGGCTGATGCTTGACGCCCGGGTCGGGATCCTGCGCACGCTGCCGCCGCCTCCGGAGGGTGCGGTGGAGCGGTTGCGGCGTACGGCAAAGGCACTGCACGTCTCCTGGCCGGCGGACCAGGGATACCCAGAGTTCATCCGCGGCCTCTCGTCGGCCCGGCCCAACGAGGCGGCGATGGTCGTCGCGTGCACCTCGCTGCTGCGCGGTGCCGGGTATGCAGGGTTCGACGGGTCGGTGCCCACGCAGCGGGAGCACGCCGCGCTGGCGTCGCCGTACGCGCACGTCACGGCGCCGCTGCGTCGACTGGTCGACCGCTATGGGCTCGAGTGCTGTGCCGCGATCTGTGCCGGCGCACCGGTGCCGCAGTGGGTCCGCGACCGGCTGCCGGGGCTGCCGGGGCTGATGCAGGAGTCGGGGCACCGGGCGCACGCCTACGAGAAAGCCGTGGTCGACCTGGTCGAGGCCGCCACCCTGGTCGGACGGGTGGGGGAGTCCTTCGCGGGCGTCGTGGTCGACGTCGACGGTGAACGCGCTGGCGGTGCGGGCCGTGACGGCGAGCCCGTGAAGGGTGTTGTCGTCGTACGTGATCCTGCGGTGGAGGCGCACGTGACCACCGAGCGCCCCGACGGGCTGCCACTGGGGGAGGAGGTGTCGGTGAGCCTCGCCGAGGCCGACCCGGCTACGCGCACGGTCCGCTTCACCTGTTGACCCGGCGCGCCCGGGCAACCGAAGGCCGCCCCACCCGGCTCTGCAAGGTCGGCGTCAGGTCATGCGATCTCGAGTTGTTTGTGGGAGGTTGTCGTATCGAGGTGGTTGCGTTCGTGGAGTTGGTGAAGGCGGTCATCGGACCGGCCACGAACTGAGGAGACGTGTGATGACGCATTACCTGTTGGCCGTTCACGGCCCGGCCGAGCCGGACGAATTCGGCACCTATGGCTCCAGGGAGGAGATGGAGGAGGCGTTCGCCGCAACCGGCGCCTTCAATGACAGGCTCCACGCCGATGGCTACTGGGTGTTTGCTGGTGGGCTTCAGTCCGCTGCGACGGCGACCGTCGTCGACGGTCAGGGTGAGACGCCGGTGATCACCGACGGCCCCTACCTCGAGAGCAAGGAGGTCATCGGCGGCTTCTGGGTCATCGACGCGCCCGACCTCGACGTCGCGCTGGAGCTCGCCGCCGCGGGGTCCAAGGCATGTCGGGGCAAGGTCGAGGTTCGCCCGTTCGAGGGCCTGGCCTGAGCAGGCCCGACCCGGGGAGTGATCGATGCAGGGCGCCACGGCGGTCGTTGAGCGGGTCTTCCGCGAGGAGTACGGCCGGCTGATCGCCTCGCTGGTCCGTCGCTTCGGCGACATCGACGTCGCAGAGGAGGCGGCCGGCGAGGCTCTCGTGAGCGCCTTGCAGAAGTGGCCGGAGTCCGGCGTGCCTCCCAACCCCGGCGGTTGGCTGACCACGACCGCGAGGAACCGGGCCATCGACCGCATCCGCCGCGAGAGGCAACGCGATGCCAAGCAGCAGGCCGCCGTTGTGCAGTACGACGACACTCCGCACGAGCCCACGGGACCGATCGAGGACGACCGCCTGCGACTGGTCTTCACGTGTTGCCATCCGGCGCTGGCACCGGAGGCGCGGATCGCGTTGACGCTCCGGCTCCTTGGTGGGTTGACGGTGGCCGAGATCGCACGGGCTTTCCTGGTGCCTGAGACCACGATGGCGCAGCGGATCACTAGGGCTAAGAAGAAGATCGCGGCGGCGAGGGTGCCCTACCGGGTGCCCGAGGCGGCGGACCTGCCCGACCGGCTCGGCGGTGTGCTGACGGTGCTGTTCCTCGTCTTCAACGAGGGCTACCTGGCTTCGGGCGACGGGGACCCGGTACGCGCCGAGCTCACGGCCGAGGCCATCCGGCTGACACGGATCCTGCGTCGGTTGCTCCCCGGGCAACCGGAGATCACGGGCCTGCTCGCCCTGATGGTGCTCACCGAGGCCCGACGCCAGTCTCGGGTGCGGAACGGGCAACTGGTCCCGCTCGGCGAGCAGGACCGCGCACGCTGGGACCGAGCCCTGATCGCCGAGGGGCATGACCTGGTCCGCGAGTGTCTCGCGCTCGGCCGGCCGGGCCGCTTCCAGGTCCTCGCGGCGATCAACGCCGTACACACCGACGCCCCTGCCGCGTCGGACACCGAATGGTCGCAGGTGGTCGCGCTCTACGACCAGCTCGCCCGACTCGACCCGTCGCCGATCGTGGCGCTCAACCGCGCCGTGGCGGTCGCCGAGCTCGACGGACCCGAGGTCGCCCTCTGCCTGGTTGACCGCTTGCCGTTGACTGGCTACCACGCGTGGCACGCAACCCGCGCCGACCTGCTCCGCAGGCTCGGCCACAGCGCCCAGGCAAAGGCTGCCTACGACGCCGCGATCGCCGCCACCCAGAACTCCGCCGAGCGCGCCTACCTGAGCAGGAAGCGAGGCGAGCTGGTCTGAGGTGCGCTGTCGTATTCACGCGAGTGCGTTCGTGGAGAAGGTGAGTGGCAGCTGTCCTGGCTGCCCGTGACAAGAGGAGCTTGACATGGCGCTGTACCTGATCGCCTTCAACGACGAGTGGGTCCCCCACCTCACGATGGAGGATGTCCGTGAGAGGGGCGCGTCCGCCAGGGCAGTCATCAAGGACATGACGACTGCCGGCGTCTTCGTCTTCAGCGATGGCGGTCTGGACGCCTCGACAGTCGTGTGCAGCGTCGACCCGAGCAGCGGTTCGCCCGTGTTCACCGACGGGCCGTTCGTCGAGACCAAGGAGCACCTCGGCGGGTTCGCCGTCATCGACGTACCTGACGACGCCGAAGCACGGCATTGGGCGGGCAGGATCGCTGTCGCGGTCGGCTGGCCGCAGGAGGTACACCGCTTCCCCTCCGGACAGGTCAGCGCCAGCGCGCGGGGCGAGGACTGATTAGCCTGTCCGCGTGCGACGCTTCGACGACGAAGACCTCACCGGCACGGAGTTCCGCGAGTGCGACCTGAGTGGGGCGCGATTGGTGGGCGTGGTCATGCGGGACGCCGCGATCGACGGGCTGGTCAGCAACCTGGTGGTCAACGGTGTGGAGGTGACGTCGTACGTCGAGGCGGAGCTCGACCGTCGCCACCCGGTGCGGCTGCTGATCCGTTCCGAGGAGCCGGCAGACCTGCGCGAGGCTTGGCGACAGCTACGTCAGGCCTGGGCCACGACTGTCGAGAGGGTCCGGTCCATGCCCGAGGGTAGCGAGGAGCGCCGCGTGGACGGGGAGTGGTCGATGGTCGAGACCATGCGCCACCTCGTCTTCGTGCACGACGCCTGGTTCCGCCGCTGCGTGCTCGGGCGGACCGAGCCCTTCACCGCGATGGGACTGGCATCTCCGTTCGTGCCGGATCAGGAAGCGCTCGGGCTCCATGGGACAGCCCAGCCGAGTCTGGACGAGGTGCTCATCGAGCGCGACCTGCAGGCGTTGGAGATCGAGGCATGGCTGGCCCAGGTCTCGGCCGAACAACTCGCCCTGCGCGCGCCGGTGCCGGATGACGACAGATGGCCGCCGTACGCCAAGGGCCGGAGCGTGCAGCAGTGTGTCGCCACCGTGCTCACCGAGGACTGGGAACACCACGGGTTCTGCGTGCGCGACCTCGACAGGCTGGCACGGGAGCAGGCTGGGTCCTAGCGGTGCCATTCCTTGCGGAGCACGCTGTAGAGGTAGCAGTCGTGGTAGGCGCCGTCGCGCCACTGGGCGCCGCGCGTCGTGCCCTCGCGGGTGAATCCTGCTTTGTCCAGGGCGCGCTGCTCGGGGACATTCTCAACGTCGGTGCCGGCTTCGATGCGGTTCACGGCGGTGTGACGGAAGAAGAGGTCGACGAGGGCACGCTGCGCCTCTGTTCCCGCCCCGCACCCTCGCGCATCGGGTCTCAGCCAGATGCCAATCATGGGATTTCTCGATTCGGGCGTCGGTCCCCAGTGCGTCCAGATCCAGGTCACGTCGCCAAGGAGCCTCTTGCCCCTGGTCTCACACACTGCGAGCGCGCCGACCTCGTGCAGCGCCGGGGTTGGAACCTCCGTGCGCGGTCTGCGCGGGCCGAAGTCGTCGTACGGTGACTCACCTCCGACCAGGTGCAGCAGGTCCTCCTCGGTGACAGGTCGCAGCTCGATCTCCATACGCGTGATCGTGGCACAGCGCCAGGACGGCGGTCACCGTCACAGTCTGCCGATGCCGCGGGGATCGCGTCCGCGTCGGGTACAACCAGCTCTTGGAGAGAGTCCACCGCCGCTTCCGGACGGAGCGTGCTCAGGGTGTGAAGCGACCCATCCAGCGGAGTCCTCGGCCAACGAGCCGGTTCTGGTGCCAGCCGTGCTGGACCACGGTCCTGCGCAGCCGTCTGATGCCGTTCCGCGCCCGTACGGCTGAACCCGTGCGGGCCTGGTCCTCGATCTCCCAGGCCCACTTGCTCAAGGAGTGCGCGCATCGGATGCAGACGACGACCTCGGGGTGGTTGCCGAGATGGACCAGCTTCGTGGGCTCTTGCAGGGTGCCGCAGCACCAGCACTGCGCCTGGCGTGACTCTTGGCCTTCTACGGCGGCAGGCGTCGCCATGCTCGTCCTCGCTTCCGACGGCTGATGTCACGAGCGTACGCCGGGCCGTCGAGAACGCTTGCCAGAACAGATGGGCCTGCAGCCCTGCCCTCCGGGCGGTGGCCGCAGCACCAACGCCTGGCAGGCACCTCCCCGCCAGGAGGCCGTCGGATCCCTCCTCGGATGCAGCTGAAGCGGGCTGAGCCCCCACTGCGGATGCCCTGCGCTTCAGTTAGCACGGCACTCGGTCCCACTTCGTCCGCTGGTGCCCGGGAT
>JAICXL010000089.1 GCA_025980475.1 Nocardioidaceae bacterium
CGACCACCCTGATGATCACCATGGCCCTAGACCAGCTCCGCGACGGCCTCGGCTCCGGGGTCCTGCCCGACGGCACCGCCATCTCCCCCGGCGAGGTCCGCCGGCTGGCCTGCACCGCCGGGATCATCCCGGTCGTGCTCGGCACCGACTCACAGATCCTCGACCTCGGCGCCCGCTCCCGGCTCTTCACCCCAGCCCAGCAACGCGCCCTCCGGCTACGCGACCAGCGCTGCCGCGCCGAAGGATGCACGATCCCCGCCTCCTGGTGCGAAGCACATCATTTGCAGCCCTGGACCTCCGGCGGCAAGACCGACCTCGACAACGGCGTCCTCTTCTGCTCCTGGCACCACCACCGCGCCCACGACAACACCTACGACATGACCAAGCTGCCCAACGGCGACTACCGCTTCCACAAACGCACGTGAGCGGGACACCGGGACCAGTGCGCCTGCCGGGAGGTCTCGGCGGTGATCGAGCCGTGCGTTGAACCGGCCGTAGGCCGGAGCCGTCGTCATGGAAGAGGCCCGACACGGAGGGCCACCCGGGAGTGAGGACCAGCCCCATGGCCATCCGACTGCTCGCCGCCACGGCGGCCCTGGTGTCTGCAGCAGTGCACCTGCGCATGTGGTTCGACGGCGTGCGCGACGTGCACGTGATCGGCCCGCTCTTCCTGGTCAACGCGGTCGCCGGCGTGGTGATCGCGGCGCTGCTGGTGACCTGGCGGCACTGGGCCCCGTTCTTCCTCGTCCTCGGCTTCGGGGCCTCCACCCTCGGCGCCTTCACGATCTCCGCGACCGTCGGGCTCTTCGGGCTGCACGAGCACTGGGCCGGGAACCTCGTGTGGACCGCCGCGGCCGCCGAGTCGGTCGCCATCGTCACCGGTCTCGTCGGCCTGTGGCACCAGATCACCGTGACGCGCCAGCCGGTCCGAGCGCGGGTCACCGCCGAGGGGATCCGGCGGCGATGAGGTCGCGGCCGCCGCGACCCGGGCCTAGGGTGGGACGACGACCCTGGAGGCGTGATGACGGCTGACCTCGACTACGACCGCATCGAGCAGGAGCGTGAGCGGATCCGTTCGTCGTACCTCTCCGCTGATCGCCCCGCCTCCTCCGCCCGCGGACTGCACCACTGTGCCCTGCTGTGCAGCGACGTCGAGCAGACCGTGCGCTTCTACCAAGGGGTGCTCGAGTTCCCGTTGACCGAGATCTTCGAGAACCGCGACTACCGCGGCTCCAACCACTTCTTCTTCGACATCGGCAACGGCAACCTGCTGGCGTTCTTCGACATGCCCGGCCTCGATCTGGGTCCCTACGTGGAGGTGCTCGGCGGCCTGCACCACCTGGCGATCTCCGTGGAGCCCGAGCGGTGGCAGCGGCTGAAGACGAACCTCGACGAGGCCGGTGTCGAGTACGCGCTGGAGAGCGGCACCTCGATCTACTTCCGCGACCCCGACGGCGCGCGGGTCGAGCTGATCTCGGACCCGCTGGGGGAGATGTACGGCGCCGCCGTCCTCTGACCATCCTGCATCGCCGGGCACTGCATGGGTACGGCGACGGCGAACCACTCGCCTCGCAGGAGGAAAACGTCATGAACCTCGCACGGATGACCGCCCGCCTGATCATCGGCGGCCTCTTCATCGGCCACGGCACGCAGAAGTTGATGGGCTGGTTCGGTGGCCCCGGGCTGGAGGGGACCGAGGGCATGATGGAGTCGCTGGAGATGCACCCGCCGAAGGCGAACGCCCTGGCCGCCGGCCTCACCGAGAGCGTCGGCGGCACCCTGCTGGCCGCCGGCCTGGCCACGCCACTGGCCAGCGCCGCACTGACCGGCACGATGATCACCGCGATCCGCAAGGTGCACTGGCCGAAGGGTCCGTGGAACGCCGGGGGCGGCTATGAGTACAACCTGGTGCTGATCGCCTCGCTGCTCGCGCTGGCCGAGTCCGGGCCCGGTGACCTCTCCCTCGACTCCGCCCTCGGTATCCGGCTCTCCGGCTGGCAGTGGTCGGTCGCCGCCCTCGGCATGGGCGCTGCGGCCTCGTCCGTGGTGGTGACGCTGGGACGCAAGGCCGTCCCGGCCCCGCAGCCGGTCCCGGTGGTGGACCCGATGACCGACGGCAGCGGCCCGGCCTGAGCCTCAGCCTCCGCCTCCGGCTCAGCCGCCGTCGATCCTGCGCACCGGTGACCCCGCCAGGAACGCCTCGACGTCCTCGACCGCCTCGCCGTAGAAGACCCGGTAGACGCGCTCGGTGACGTAGCCGATGTGCGGGGTCGCCAGCAGCCGCGGTGCCCGCCGCAGCGGGTCGTCGGCCGGCAGCGGCTCCTCGTCGAAGACGTCCACCGCCGCGCCGCCGAGGTGGCCACTCTCGAGCGCGCCGAGGAGTGCTGCCCGGTCGACGATCGGCCCGCGCGAGGTGTTGACCAGCAGCGCGCCCGGCCGCATCAGCGCCAGCTCCCGGGCGCCGACCAGGCCGCGGGTGTCGTCGTTGAGCACGAGGTGGATCGAGACGATGTCGGCGCGCGCCAGCACGTCCGCGCAGGACGCGGCCTCAACTCCGACCCCGGCGGCCCGCTCGGCCGTGAGGCTGCGGCTCCAGGCGATCACGTCCATCCCGAAGGCGTGCGCGACCTTGGCGACCTCGGTGCCGATCCGGCCGAGGCCGAGCACACCGAGGGTTTGCCCGGCCAGGTCCCGGCCGAGGGTGGTCTGCCAGCGGCCCTCCCGGACGTTGCCGGCTTCCTCGACGAGGTGGCGGCACAGGCCGAGCAGCAGCGCCCAGGTGTGCTCGACGGTCGACCCCGACGGGCTGGTCGTGTTGCACACCACGATGCCCCGACGCCGGGCCGCGTCCAGGTCGATCACCGGGTTGCGGCGCCCGGTGGTGACGATCAGCTTCAACCGCGGGAGCCGGTCGATGAGGCCCGCGGGCAGCGCCGTACGCTCCCGCATCAGCACCACGACGTCGTACGCCGCCAGCCGGTGCACCAGCTCGTCGGGGTCGGCCAGGTGCTCGTCGACCACCTCGACCCTGCCTTGCGCCTGCAGCCGCGACCAGTCGGCCATCCGCAGCGCGACGCCCTGGTAGTCGTCGAGCACGATGATGTCCACAAAGGAACACTCTGCCCCAAGAGTCGGGCGCCGGGGGTGGCGCTCTGCCGCTTCACGAGGTTTGATGTCCCGGGGACGGTGGGGAGGAGGCCCCCGGATGAGGGGTCATCAGACAGTCACGTCGAAGTCGCATGCCGACTTCGTCGTCATCACGCCGGTCGGCGAGCTGGACATGTACTCCACGCCGGAGCTGCGTGCGGAGATCGGGCAGGCGCTCGGCGCGCCGGACCGGTGCGCCGTGCTGTGCGTCGACCTCTCCGAGGTGAACTTCATGGACTCCTCCGCCCTCGGCGAGCTGGTCCGCGCCCACCGCGCCGGCACCAAGGCCGGCGTCACCTTCTGCCTGGTCGGCGCCAACTCCACCGGTCGGCGGATCCTGCAGTGGACCCAGCTCGACCAGGTCATCCCGACCTTCGCCTCGGTCGCCGACGCCCGGTTGTCGCTGCGCCAGTGAGCCCGTGGGGCGCTCAGGTGAGCAGGTCCTCGGGGACCGCGACCAGCGCGTCCTCGATGGCGGTGGCGAGGGCCCGCGCCGCGGTGGCGGTCAGCTCCAGGGCCACCCGCGCCGACGGCCCGCCCGCCGGGTCGGCCACGTCGATGTTCAGGGTGTGCGCTGCCATCGCGTGCACCGGGTGGTCGTAGTAGACGGTCGCGTCGGTGACGTGGAACCACTTGCCGTGCGGGCCCTTGGCGCTGCCGTCGACCTCGGTGCGCACGGTGTTGTAGGTGCACACGGGTCAGTCCCCCAGCGTCCGGGCGAAGAACGACTCGATGCGCTCCCACCCGTCGTTGGCGGCCGCGACGCGGTACATCTCGCGGTCGACGGCGAAGAATCCGTGGCCGGCGCCGTCGTAGCGGTGGAACTCGAAGTCCTTGCCGTTGGCCTTCAGGATCTGCTCGAGCTCGTCGACGTGCTCGGGAGAGGGGTAGCGGTCCTCGTTGCCGAAGAGGCCGAGCAGCGGGCAGCGCAGGTCGGGCAACCGGTCGACGATGTTGCCGCTGATCGGCATCCCCTCCGGCGGCTCCCCCGTGACGAAGGCGCCGTAGCAGTCGACCGCCGCGTCGACCGGCAGGCTGCAGGCGACCAGCACGCTCTGCCGGCCCCCGGAGCAGTAGCCGATCACGCCGACCTTGCCGTTGCTGGTGGGCAGCGCCCGCAGCTTCTCGACCGCGCCGTCGACGTCGCCGACCAGCCGGTCGTCGGGCACGCCCCCGCGGGCCCGGGCGGCGGCCGCCGCGTCGTCGGGAGCGGCGCCGGGGGCCTCCCGCCAGTGCAGGTTGGGGCAGAGGGCGTCGTAGCCCAGCTCCGCGAAGCGGCGGGTGATCTCCTTGCTGGCCCGGTCGTAGCCGGGCATATGGTGGATCACCACGACCCCGCCCCGACTGGCCTCGCCCGCCGGCGTGGCGAGGTAGGCCTCGATCTCCTCACCGTGCTGGCCGGTGATCCGGATGGTCTGCGCACTCAGGTTGTCACTCACAACTGCATCGAACCACGCAGCCGGTGACTCCCGAACCGGCGGGGTTATCTGGTCGTCGGCCAGTAGCCGGCTGCCCAGCTGACCCCGGCGAGCTTGGCCTGCCCGGCCACCGAGGGGTGGAAGTAGTCCACCGTGGAGACGTCGGTGGTCGTGAAGGCGGTGTTGTAGGTCGCCAGGTTGTCCCACTTGCACTGGGCGAACTGGGCGCACACGGACGCGAGCACGTCGTTGTCGGCCGTCTCCTGGGTGACGACCGCCTGGCGCTGGGTTTCGGTGTTCGACGAGGACAGCATCGACTGGCAGATGCCGAAGGTGGACCAGGTCGCCTGGGCCCTGGAGTCGGTGTGCAGCAGGCTCCAGAGCTGGTAGACGTTCGGGATCGAGCTGACGAACACCTTCGCGGTCGGATCCGCGGCGGTGAAGTCAGTCAGGGCCTGCTCGAGCTCGGCCTGGAAGGTGGCCGTGGACGTCATCGTCGACGCGCTCGAGGTGCAGACGTCGTTGGCGCCCATCAGCACCGTCACGTACTGCGCGCCCTGGCCGGCCGCCTGACCGAGCTGGCCGTCGAGCGCACTCATCTTCGCGCCGGTCACCGCGTCGTTGTAGGCGTGGCCGGTAATCTTGCGGTTGGCCGCGAGCAGCCGTTGGTACTGGCTGTCCACACTGGTGGCCGTGCCCGTCGACCAGGAGTAGGCCGGGCAGTCGCTGAGGAAGCAACTGCCGCTGACGTCGAAGGCTCGGGTGATCGAGTCGCCGACCGCCGCCATCGAGCTCGGCAGCGCCACCGTGGTCCCACCGCCGCCGCCGTTCCCGCCGCCGTGCCCGGCGGGGCGTGCGTTGGCCGCCAGGGCCGGGGACATGCCGCAGCAGAGCAGCAGCGTTGCGCCCGCCGCCAGTGCGGTGAGAAGTCGACGCATTGAGAACCCCACGCCCTTCCGAGGCCGGGCACCGGCCGACCGCCGGCACACTTCGTGGGCAGCGTTGCAGCGTCCGGGCAGGGCCGTCAATGGCCCGTCCGGGTGGGCCCCGGGCTGCCGGTCAGCTGTGCTGGGAGGGCGCTCCGGGACGGTCGGCCAGCAGCGGCAACGAGGGGTTCCAGCTGGTGCCGTTGCGCTGGTCCACGCGGCGACGTGCGATGCCGGAGAGCGCCTCGAGCACGACCCGGTTGGCCAGGAAGGACGTGATGTCGGCGTGGTCGTACGGCGGGGACACCTCCACTACATCGACACCGACAACCGGCAGCTCGTAGGCGATCCGGCGCACCGAGTCCAGCAGCTCCCGGGCCGTCAGGCCGCCCGGCTCCGGAGTGCCGGTGCCGGGCGCGTGCCCCGGGTCGCAGACGTCGATGTCGACGGACAGGAAGACGCCGTCGCAGTCGTCGGTGGCGATCGTGAACGCCTCGGACAGGCACTCCCCGAGCCCCCGGTGCACGATCTCGGTCATCTCGTAGGAGCGCATCCCCTGCTCGGCCATCCAGTCCAGCGTCTCCGGCTCGGGCCAGTAGCCGCGCAGCCCCAGCTGCAGGAACCGGTCGCCACGCAGCGCGCCGGACTCGATCAGCCGGCGCATCGGCTGGCCGTGCCCGATCAGCGAGCCGAACTCGACGTTGCCGGTGTCGGCGTGCGCATCGAAGTGGATCATCGACACCCGGCCCTGGCCGAGGTGCTGGGCCACCCCGGCTGCGTCGGGCCACGCGATGGTGTGGTCGCCGCCGAGGACGAGCGGGATCGCGCCGTTGGCGGTGACGGCGTGCACGGCCTCCTGCAGGTCCCGCACCGACCGCTCGGCGTCACCGGAGAACATCTCCACGTCGCCGGCGTTGTAGATCGTGACGTCCTTCAGCGCATCGACGCGCAGCGCCAGCGATGGCCGCGACCCGTCGTGCGGCAGGTAGCAGGTCTGCCGGATCGACTGCGGCCCGAAGCGAGTCCCCGACCGGTGCGACGTGCCACCGTCGAACGGCGCCCCGAGGATGACGACGTCGGCGTCGTCGTACGTCGTGGGTTCGGTCCAGTCGCAGGCCTCGACGCCCAGGAAGGTGATGTCCGGGCCGAACTGTGCTCCGTAGCGGGCCATGCGCTCATCCTTCCAGCACGGACGCCGGCCGGCGGCGCCCGGTCCGGCGACGAGCTGGTGGTCGCCGTACGCGCCGGCTCACCACCGACCTGTCTAGTCTGTGCCGGAGGGAACCGACAGGAGGCTCCGTGAGCGACCACGCTGCTCCGCCGTCATCGACCGACACCGAGATCAGCCAGCAGCGCATCCTCATCATCATCGGCGCGCTGCTGCTCGGGATGCTGCTGGCGGCGCTCGACCAGACGATCGTGGCGACGGCGTTGCCGACGATCGCCGGGGACCTGCACGGCCTGTCGGAGCTGTCGTGGGTGGTGACGTCCTACATCCTCGCCTCCACCGCGTCCACGCCGCTGTGGGGCAAGCTCGGCGACCTCTACGGCCGCAAGGCCTTCTTCCAGGCCGCGATCGTGATCTTCCTCGCCGGCTCCGTGCTCTCGGGGATCAGCCAGTCGATGGGTGAGCTGATCGCCTTCCGGGCGGTGCAGGGCATCGGTGGTGGCGGCCTGATGATCGGCGCCCAGGCGATCGTCGGGGACGTGGTGTCACCCCGCGATCGAGGCCGCTACCAAGGCGTCTTCGGCGCGGTCTTCGGCGTCACCAGTGTGATCGGCCCGCTCCTCGGCGGCTTCTTCGTCGACCACCTGAGCTGGCGGTGGGTGTTCTACATCAACCTGCCCCTCGGCGCCGTCGCGCTCGTGGTGACGGCGGCGGTGCTGCCGAACGCGCGGAAGCGGATCTCCCACGTCATCGACTACCTCGGCACGGTGCTGCTCGCCGGGGCGGCCACCTCCCTGGTGCTGCTGACCACGCTCGGGGGTACGACCTACCCATGGTCGTCCGCCCCGATCTACACCCTCGCCGTCCTGGGCGTCGTGCTGATCGGGCTCTTCATCCTCGTTGAGAAGCGGGCCAGCGAGCCGGTCCTGCCGCTGCGGCTCTTCACCAGCAGCGTCTTCACCGTCTCCAGCCTGGTCGGCTTCGTGGTCGGCTTCGCGATGTTCGGCGCGATCACCTATCTCCCGCAGTACATGCAGGTGGTCAAGGGCCAGAGCCCGACCGGCTCCGGTCTGCAGCTGCTGCCGCTGATGGCCGGCCTGCTGATCACCTCGATGGGCTCGGGCATCCTGATCAGCCGGTGGGGCCGCTACAAGATCTTCCCGATCGCCGGCACCGCGGTCATGACGCTGGGGATGTACCTGCTCTCGCTGCTGTCCGTCAGCACCTCGCCGCTGCACTACACCGTCTACATGTTCGTGCTCGGCGTCGGCATCGGCGGCGTGATGCAGGTGCTGATCATCGCGGTCCAGAACGTCGTGCCCTACCACGACCTCGGGGTGGCCACCTCGGGGGTGACGTTCTTCCGGTCGATCGGCGGCTCCTTCGGCACCGCCGTCTTCGGCGCGATCTTCGCCAACCAGCTGACCGGCAACCTCGTCCACTACCTCGCCGGCACCAACGTGCCGCCCGGCTTCAACGCCGAGGCGGGGGCGAGCCCCGCGGCACTCGCGAAACTCCCGCCCGCGGTGCACAACGGCTTCATCCACGCCTACGCCGCCTCGCTGCACACCGTCTTCCTGTCCGCGGTGCCGGTCGCGGCGGTCGCGTTCCTGCTCTCGTGGTTCCTCAAGGAGGTCGCCCTGCGCCAGACGGCCAAGGCTCCCGACCAGTCGCAAGCGCTCGCGCCGACCTCGGTGCCGGCCGTGGAGGAGCCCGCCGACGAGGTGGTCCGCGCCCTGTCGCTGCTGGCCCGGCGCGAGGACCGGCACCGGATCTACACCGAGCTCGCCGCCGAAGCCGGGCTCGACCTCGACCCGCGATCCACATGGGTGCTCTACCGCCTCGACGGGCGGCCCGAGCTCGACACCGCCACCCTGGCGGAGACCCTCCAGCTCGGCCCCGAGCACATCGCGGAGCTGGTGGCGCCGCTGACCCGCGCTGGCCTGGTCAGCCTCGACGGGTCGCTCCCGTCGACCGCCACCGTGACCCCGGCCGGCCACGCCGCGATCGAGCGCCTGGTCGCCGCCCGCCGGGCCCGCCTCGAGGCGCGGCTGGGCACGTGGGCCGACGAGCACGATGCGCGGCTCGCGGAGAAGCTCGACGAGCTGGCGCGCGATCTCTTCCGCGACCCCGACCGTCGGCACCGTCTGCTCAGCCCGACCACCTGACCGGGCCGGTCAGCAGGTCCGCGGCAGGGTCGGCGGCAGGGTCGGCGGAGCAGGTCAGCCGAGCTCGAGGACGAACCAGACCGTGGTGCCCGCGGCGTCGAGCTCGGACCCCCAGCGCGTCGAGAACGCCTCGACCAGCTGCAGCCCGCGGCCGTGGACGCGGAGCGGGTCCTCGACCGACTCGGCCGCTGCGGCGTGCGCAGTGCCGCCGTCCCGGACGGTGGTGGTCAGCACGCGGCCCTCCAGCAGGGTGCGCACCGAGCAGCCGGTGTGTGCGTGGACCAGCGCGTTGGTCACCAGCTCGGACAGGCACAGGACGGCCGC
The DNA here is from genome assembly GCA_025980475.1 of Nocardioidaceae bacterium. Classification (GTDB taxonomy): domain Bacteria; phylum Actinomycetota; class Actinomycetes; order Propionibacteriales; family Nocardioidaceae; genus Marmoricola. The sequence continues at coordinate 9,152 of JAICXL010000089.1, forward strand.
GGCCGTCGCCTCCTCGTCGATGCCCCAGCCACCCAGCGTCCGCTCCAGGAACCGGCGCGCCTCGCCGACTGCTTCGGAGCCGGGCCCGACCTCGTGCACGGCGGCCTCGGCCCCGGTCGGCACCGGTTCGTCCGACAACCCCACCCTCGGGCGTTCCCAGCTGCGCTGGGCGCGCCTCAGCGCGGCGCCCAGGTCCTCGCCCAGGCGGGCGAGCTGCCGGCGCTGACGGTGGTCGAAGGCCTGCGGACGGTCGAAGAACACCACGAACCCGCCGAGGACCTGCCCGGCGGTCACGACGGGAACGGCGGCGAGGGCGGCGGTCGCCGCGCGGTCCTGGCGGCCGACGAATGCTCCGTACGCCTCGCCGAGGTCGTCGAGTCCGCCCGCCACCGGGCTGCCGGTCCGGATCGCAGTGTTCAGCGGCACGTCGTCGTAGGCGTCGACGTGGCACCACTCGAGCCCGGCACCCCGGTCCCGGTCGCCGGCCGTGAAGCGCAGTCTCCGACCGCCGCCTTCGGCCAGTGCCAGCCCGACCCGGCGGGCACCGGGAAGGGCAGTCAGCAGCGCGAGCGCCTCCTGCGCCCACCCCGCGTCGCTCGAGATCGTCTCGGGCGCCGGACTCGCTGGCCTGTGCACCAGCCGAGCGTAATCCCCGAACACGGTCTCGTCGTGCCGATTCCGCCATTGCCGGGCGTCTTCGTCGGCACCGGCGCCCGGCGCGATGGCCGAGCAGCCCGTGGACGACCGAGCATGGTCCAGTCGTGCGAACAGCGCATGGGAGGCTATAGGTTTAGCCGCCACCAGCCAAGGCCCGTGAGGAAACACAGATGGAAGCGCCCACGCAGCGGTCGACCGCACCCGGTCTCGAGGCCGCGGCCGGGGCGCAGGGTGACACCTCTGCGCCGGCGATCCGGCTCGTCGACGTGCGCAAGTCCTACGGCGACGTGCTGGCCGTCGACGGCGTCACGTTGACCGTCGGCAACGGTGAGTTCTTCACGATGCTCGGTCCCTCCGGGTCCGGGAAGACGACCATGCTGCGCGTCATCGCGGGCTTCGAGCCGGCGGACGCCGGCCATGTCTACCTCCACGGGCGGGACGTCACCCGGGTGCCGCCGTACGACCGCGACGTGAACACGGTCTTCCAGGACTACGCACTCTTCCCACACATGACCGTGGTGCAGAACGTCGAGTACGGCCTGCGCGTCAAGCGCGTGCCGCGGGAGCGTCGCCAGGACCGCGCGGCCGAGGCGCTTGCGATGGTCGGGCTGTCCGAGCACGGGCGACGCAAGCCGAACGAGCTGTCCGGAGGACAGCGCCAGCGGGTTGCGCTGGCACGCGCCA
>JAICXL010000052.1 GCA_025980475.1 Nocardioidaceae bacterium
CACGCCGTCGTCGGCAGTCATCAACCGGGTGACCGTGCACTCCATGTAGACGTCGATGCCTAACGCGACCGTGCGCTGCTGCAGCGTGCGGATCAGCTCCAGCCCGGTGCGGTCGCCGACGTGCGCGAGCCGGGCGTAGCGGTGCCCGCCGAAGTCGCGCTGGGAGATCAGCCCCTCGTCGGTGCGGTCGAACAGCGCGCCCCAGTCCTCGAGATCGAGCACACGCTCGGGGGCCTCCTGGGCGTGCAGCTGCGCCATCCGCCAGTTGTTCAGCATCTTGCCGCCGCGCATCGTGTCGCGGAAGTGCACCTGCCAGTTGTCGTCGGGCCAGAGATTGCCCAGGGACGCCGCGATGCCGCCCTCGGCCATCACCGTGTGGGCCTTGCCGAGCAGCGACTTGCAGATCACCGCCGTCCGCGCCCCGGCCTCGTGGGCGGCGATCGCGGCCCGCAGGCCGGACCCGCCCGCGCCGATCACCACCACGTCGTAGTCGTGGTGCTCCATGCCGCCCTCGGCGTTGGGCGACATCTCGTTGCCGGTCATCGGGTGCCGCGTGCCGGCCCCGCTCGGATCGCTCTGGCTCATCAGAAGAACCTCGGGTCGTTGAACACGCCGCTGGCGACGAGGCGGATGTAGAGGTCGGTGACCGCCACCCAGACCAGCGACGCCCAGGCGATCTGCCCGTGCCTGGCGTTGAGTGGCGTGGCCATGCTCCACAGCTTGTAGCGGACCGGGTGCTTGGAGAAGTGCCGCAGCCGACCGCCGATCGCGTGCCGGCACGAGTGGCAGGACAGGTTGTAGAGCCAGAGCAGCACCGCGTTGATGATCAGCACCAGTGTTCCCAGGCCCATGTGCCCCCAGTGGCCTTGGTGGTCCTGGAAGCCGATCACCGCGTCGTAGGTGAGCACCGCGTTGAACAGCAGCGTGATGTAGAAGAAGTAGCGGTGCACGTTCTGCACGATCAGCGGGAAGCGCGACTCGCCCCGGTAGCTCTTGGCCGGCTCGGCCACTGCGCAGGCCGGCGGGGAGAGGAAGAAGGAGCGGTAGTAGGCCTTGCGGTAGTAGTAGCAGGTGGCCCGCAGCCCGGCCGGGAAGATGATCACGATCAGGGCCGGGGTCACCGGGGCGATGCTCGGGAACCAGCCCCACCCGCTGTCGCCGACGCAGTTGCCGGTCAGGCACGGTGAGTACATCGGGGAGATGTAGGGCCGCCAGTAGTAATTGGCGTTCACGAACACGGCGTAGGCCAGGTAGATGCCGACCACCGCGAGGGTCAGCCCGTAGGCCGCCGGCACGAGCCACCAGCGGTCCTTCCGCAGCGTCCGGGGCTTGATCGAGGCCCGAGTAGGACCGGTCACTCCTGTCGACATTCGTCCTCCTGCGACGTCCGTACCCGGACCCACTCTGGCGTGAACGGCGCGCGAGGGGAAGGGGGCGCGCCCGGACGACGGGGCCTCCGGGCGTGCTTCGCGGGCTTTGGCGACGTCGGGAATGTCACACCGCGCAGGCGGAAAGCCCTCCATCGGGCGGCGATACGGTGACCTCCGTGGCAACCACCGATCTCGTCCGGGGCGGACGCTCCACGCGCACGACCATCGCCCTGAAGCTCACCATGGCGGTCAGCGGGCTGGTCTTCGTGCTGTGGGTGCTGGCGCACATGTACGGCAACCTCAAGGCCTTCGCCGGCCACGACGCCTTCGACGAGTACGCCGGACACCTCCGCACGATGGGCCAGCCGATCTTCCCCCACGCCGGCGCGCTCTGGATCATCCGCGCGATCCTCGTCGTCGCCATCGTCGCGCACGTGACCTCGGCGGTGATCCTCTGGCGTCGTGCCGAAGGGGCGCGGACCACCCGTTACCAGGTGAAGAAGAACAAGCACTCGAGCCTGTCCTCGCGCACCATGCGCTGGGGCGGCCTGGCCCTGCTGCTGTTCATCGCCTGGCACCTGATCAACTTCTCCGCCCCCCGGGTCAACGTCACGGGCGGGTCGACGGCGGACCCCTACGACCTCGTCGTGGACAGCTTCAGCACCTGGTGGCTGACGCTCGTCTACCTCGTGGCGATGCTCGCGCTCGGCATGCACATCCGGCACGGCTTCTGGAGCGCCTGCCAGACCCTCGGCTGGACCAGCACCACCCGTGCCCGGCACCGCGCCAAGTCCGCGGGCATCTTCCTCGCCGTGCTGATCGCCGGCGGCTTCTCCCTGGTCCCGATCTTCGTCCTCGCGGGCGTCATCACGAAGTAGAAGGCAGCTTGCATGACTGACATGCCCGACACCACCACCACGGGGAACCCGTCCCACGACGCCCCGGGCGACGTCGTCGACGACGCGGCCGGCTACTACCGCGAGGGCGACCCGATCGCCGACACCAAGTCACCGGACGACCAGCCGGTCGAGCGCCGCTGGTCCGAGCGCAAGTTCTCGGCGCGGATGGCCAACCCGGCGAAGCGCCGTACCCTCTCGGTCATCGTGGTGGGCACCGGCCTGGCCGGCGCCTCGGCGGCCGCCACGCTCGGCGAGGCCGGCTACCAGGTGAAGACCTTCTGTTACCAGGACTCCCCCCGCCGCGCCCACTCGATCGCGGCCCAGGGCGGCATCAACGCTGCGAAGAACTACAAGGGCGACGGCGACTCGGTCTACCGGCTGTTCTACGACACCGTGAAGGGTGGCGACTACCGGTCCCGGGAGTCCAACTCCTACCGGCTGGCCGAGGTCAGCGTGAACATCATCGACCAGGCCGTCGCCCAGGGCGTCCCGTTCGCCCGCGAGTACGGCGGCCTGCTCGACAACCGCTCGTTCGGCGGAGTGCAGGTCTCCCGCACCTTCTACGCCCGTGGCCAGACCGGCCAGCAGCTGCTGATCGGCGCCTACCAGGCGCTCGAGCGGCAGGTGGCGGCCGGGACTGTCGAGACGTTCACCCGCCACGAGATGCTCGAGCTGGTCGTGGTCGACGACGGCTCCGGCCCGCGGACCCGCGGGATCATCACCCGTGACCTGGTCACCGGCGCCATCGACACCCATATCGCCGACGCGGTCGTGCTGGCGACCGGCGGCTACGGCAACGTCTACTACCTCTCGACCAACGCGATGGGCAGCAACGTCACCGCGTCGTGGCGCGCGCACCGCAAGGGCGCCTTCTTCGGCAACCCCTGCTACACGCAGATCCACCCGACCTGCATCCCGGTGTCCGGCACACACCAGTCCAAGCTGACCCTGATGAGCGAGTCGCTCCGCAACGACGGCCGCATCTGGGTGCCGAAGGACCCTGCGGACGTGACCAGGGACCCGCGGGACATCGCCGAGGAGGACCGCGACTACTACCTCGAGCGGATCTACCCCTCGTTCGGCAACCTGGTGCCGCGCGACATCGCCTCCCGGCAGGCCAAGAACATGTGCGACGAGGGTCGCGGCGTCGGTCCGGAGGTCGAGGGCGTCCGTCGTGGCGTCTACCTCGACTTCGCCGATGCGATCGCCCGGCTCGGCCGTCCGGCCATCGAGGCCAAGTACGGCAACCTCTTCGACATGTACACCCGGATCACCGCGGAGGACCCCTACCAGACACCGATGCGGGTCTATCCGGCGATCCACTACACGATGGGTGGGCTCTGGGTCGACTACGACCTGCAGAGCAACCTGCCCGGCCTGTTCGTGGCCGGCGAGGCCAACTTCTCCGACCAGGGCGCCAACCGGCTCGGCGCCTCGGCGCTGATGCAGGGCCTGGCGGACGGGTACTTCGTGCTGCCGAACACGATCCGTGACTACCTCGCCGACGGCCCCTTCGACACCGTCCCCGACGACCACCCCGCCGTGGTCGAGGCCCGCGCCTCGGTGCAGGAGCGGATCGACCACTTCCTGACCGTGAACGGCACCCGCAGCGTGGACTCCTACCACCGCGAGCTCGGCAACATCATGTGGGAGTACTGCGGCATGGAGCGGTCCGCCGAGGGGCTGCGCAAGGCGATCGACCTGATCCGCTCCCTGCGCGACGACTTCTGGCGCAACGTCAAGGTCCTCGGCGACAGCGAGAGCCTGAACCAGTCGCTGGAGAAGGCCGGCCGGGTCGCGGACTTCTTCGAGCTCGGCGAGCTGATGTGCATCGACGCGCTGCACCGGCGTGAGTCGTGCGGTGGCCACTTCCGGGCGGAGTCGCAGACCGAGGACGGCGAGGCGTTGCGCCACGACGACACGTTCGCCTTCGTCTCGGCCTGGGAGTTCGGCGGAGAGTCGGGGGCCCGGGAGCTGGGCACGCCGGTGCTGCACAAGGAGGACCTGGTCTACACGGCCATCGAGATGAAGCAGCGGAGCTACAAGTGAGCCAGACGACGATGACGCTGACCCTGAAGATCTGGCGGCAGGCCGACGCCGCCGCGGAGGGCCGGCTGCACACCTACCAACTCGACGAGGTCTCTCCCGACATGTCCTTCCTGGAGATGCTCGACGTGCTCAACGAGCAGCTCAACGCGGCCGGCGAGGAGCCGGTCGCCTTCGACTCCGACTGCCGCGAGGGCATCTGCGGCATGTGCTCGCTGATGATCAACGGCGAGGCCCACGGGCCGGAGGTCACCACCACCTGCCAGCTGCACATGCGCTCGTTCGCCGACGGCGACACGATCACGATCGAGCCGTGGCGGGCGGCGCCGTTCCCGGTGCTCAAGGACCTCGTGGTCGACCGCTCCGCCTTCGACCGGATCATCCAGTCGGGCGGCTACATCTCGGTCAACACCGGCGCTGCGCCCGACGCGCACGCGATCCCGGTGCCGAAGCAGAACGCCGACCGCGCCTTCGACATGGCCACCTGCATCGGCTGCGGGGCCTGCGTCGCCGCCTGTCCCAACGGCTCCGCCTCGCTGTTCGTGGGCGCCAAGGTCACCCACCTCGGCGAGCTGCCCCAGGGTCAGGCCGAGCGTGACCACCGGGTGGTCAACATGGTCGCCCAGCACGACCACGAGGGCTTCGGCGGCTGCACCAACATCGGCGAGTGCGCGGCGGCCTGCCCCAAGGAGATCCCGCTCGACGTGATCAGCCAGCTCAACCGCGACCTCCGGGCGGCGATGCGTCACGGGCACTGAGCCCGGGTTTGCGGAACCAGCGAGTCCGAAATATCCACAAAGGCTGGCAATTTCCGTAAAGAATAGCAAAACGGACAATCGAGACTTATCGTGCTCGCATGTTCCTGCCGCTTCCTGCCACACGCAAGCTGCTGCGTGCCACGGTCGCTCCCGTCCTCCTGGGCACGCTCCCGGCCCTCGCGCTCACCGCCTCGGGGGGTCTGTCGCTGTCCGGGGCGCTGTCCGGGGCGCTGTCCGGGGCGGCTGCCGGCGCCGCGGCCAGCAGGCACACCACCGCCACGCCCTCCGAGCTCGCCACGGCCTTCGTCCGTAGCCAGGAGGTCGTCGCCCCCGGTGGCGGCGTCCGGGCCTTCGTCCCGGTGGCCACCAGGCGCTACGCCCACTCGATCGACACCTCCAGCCAGGCCGCGGTCAACGACGCCTACCGGTCGATGTTCGAGAGTGGCGTGGACGTCCCCACCGGCTGGACCGGCAGCATCGGCGCCTGCGACCGCGGCACCACCAGCGACCAGTCCCGCGGCGCCACGCTGAGCTCGTTGAACTTCGTCCGCCGGCTCGCCGGCCTGGCCCCGGTGCGGTTCAACTCGACGCTCAACTCGCACGCCCAGGCGGCGGCGCTGATGATGTCGGCCAACAACCAGCTCAACCACTTCCCGCCCAGCTCGTGGCGTTGCTACACCCGGACCGGTGCGACCGCAGCGAGCCGGTCCAACCTGGCCCTGGCCTATCCCGACATCACCTCGGGGCGGATCGTGGACATGTACATGGACGACAGCGGCTCGGGCAACTACGGCGTGGGGCACCGACGCTGGGTGCTCAACCCGTTCGCCACCTACATGGGCAGCGGGTCCACCGGCACCGCCAACGCGCTCCAGGTGGTCGGCCCGAGCAGCAAGCAGCGGCCGAACCCGGCCTACGTCTCGTGGCCCACGTCCGGCTGGTTCCCCAACACGCTGGAGCCGCAGGGCCGCTGGTCGCTCAGCGCCGGCAGCTCACGGGCCAACTTCCGGTATGCCACGATCCGGGTCCACCACGGCACCCAGTCGCTGCGGGTGCACAAGTACGCGATCGAGAACGGCTACGGCCAGCCCACGGTGGTCTGGCAGATGCCCAGCACCTTCGACGAGACCGGCAGCTACCGGGTCGTGGTCAGGGGCATCCGGCACCGCGGCTCCGGCAAGCGGTTCAGCACCAGCTACACGGTCAGGCTCTTCACCCCGGTGCCGTGAGCGTGAACGAGCGCGTCGGCTGCCAGCCGGCGCGCTCGTCGTGCACGTAGAGCCAGAACTCCTCCACGTCGAACTCGCACTCGAAGGAGCCGAGCTCGTGGAAGGCCTTGTCGAGCGCAACGTCGTCGAGGTGGTGCGCGACGGTGACGTGCGGATGGTAGGGGAACGCGACGTCGGTCACCAGCGGACCGGTGCGGATCCGCTTGGCCAGCTGCTCACAGCTGGAGATGCCGGCCACGACGCCGATGAAGACCACCGGGGACACCGGCCGGAAGGTGCCGGTCCCGCGCAGGTGCAGCCGGAACGGCGTGGACCGGTGGGCGGCGTCGCGGAGGTGCTCCACGACGCCGGGAAGGGCCTCGTCAGGGACGTCGTACGGCGGCATCAGGGTGATGTGCGACGGGATCCGGGCCGCGGACTCGTCACCGATCGCGACGCGGTATTCCTGCAGCTCTGCGCCCCACGGATCGGGGACGGCGACCGAGACACCGATTCTTGGCACGAGCCGGAGCCTACCGAGCCGACCTGACCGGCCCGCGGGGGACGAACCCCACGCGGTCGTAGACGTCGGCCAGCGTCCGTGACGCCACCGCCGCAGCGCGCTCGGAACCGTCCTCGAGGATCCGGTCGAGCTCGGCAGGGTCGTCGAGCAGCTCGAGGGTCCGGTCCCGGAAAGGCGTGACGAAGTCCACCAGCACGTCGGCGAGATCACCCTTGAGGTCGCCGTACCCCCTGCCCTGGTAGTCCTTCTCCAGCTCCTCGATGCTCCTGCCCGCAAGCGCGGAGTAGATCGTGAGCAGGTTCGAGACGCCCGGCTTGGCGGCTTCGTCGAACCGGATCTCCGTGCCGGAGTCGGTGACCGCGGAGCGCACCTTCTTCGCGCTCTGCGACGGGGGGTCGAGCATCTCGATGATGCCGGTGGGGCTCGAGGCGGACTTCGACATCTTGTTGTCGGGGCTCTGCAGGTCCCGGATCTTCGCGGTCTCCTTGAGGATGTAGGGCTCCGGGAGCCGGAAGGTCCTCTTGTAGCGGTGGTTGAACCGCTGTGCGAGGTCGCGGGTCAGCTCGAGGTGCTGGCGCTGGTCCTCCCCCACCGGGACGTACTGCGGGCGGTAGAGCAGGATGTCGGCGGCCATCAGCATCGGGTAGGTGAACAGGCCCACCGACGCCGCGCCCTCGCCGCCCTTGGCGGACTTGTCCTTGAACTGGGTCATCCGACGCGCCTCGCCGAAGCCGGTCAGGCACATCAGCACCCAGGCGAGCTGCGCGTGCTCGGGCACGTGCGACTGCAGGAAGATCGCCGCCCGCTGGGGGTCGACGCCGGCGGCGATCAGCTGCGCGGCCGACTTCCGGGAGCGCTCCCGCAGCACCTTCGGGTCCGCCTCGACGGTGATCGCGTGCATGTCGGCGATGAAGAAGAACGGCTCGAAGTCCTCCTGCAGCGCCGCCCACTGCCGCACCGCGCCGATGTAGTTGCCCAGGTGGAAGGAGTCGGCGGTCGGCTGGATGCCGGAGAGCACGCGTGGGCGCGCCGGCGGCGGGGAGCTTTCAGGCATGGCGCCCATTCTTCCAGCCCGGGTGGTGCCACCACGCAGGCGGCTGCGGCAGCCGGTGCACGGGTTTGACCGGCACGGCGCGGCACGGCAGGGTTCGGCCATGTCGAGCCCAGCCAGCGGAGTCGTCGTCCCCACCCTCACCGACGGGCTGGTGACGCTGCGGGCCCACACCGAGGACGACGTCCCGGGCGTGCTCGAGCAGTGTCAGGACCCGCTCAGCCGGCAGTGGACGGCCGTGCCGGTGCCCTACACGCCCGACCACGCCAAGCAGTTCGTGCGGCACGCGATGCCGGGTGGCTGGGCGAGCGACGAGGAGTGGGGGTTCGCGATCGAGGCCGTCGACCCGGCGTCGGGACGGCCGCGCTTCGGCGGCACGGTGTCACTGCGCAACGAGCGGGCGGGCCGGGCGGAGGTCGCCTACGGCGCACACCCGTGGGTCAGGGGCAGGGGGTACGTCGAACGCGCCCTGCGCCTGCTCCTCGCCTGGGGGTTCGCCGACCGTGAGCTGCACACGGTGGTGTGGTGGGCCAACGCGGGCAACTGGGCCTCCCGCAAGGTCGCCTGGCGTCTCGGCTTCTCGATCGACGGCACCCTCCGCTGCTGGCTGCCCCAGCGGGGCGCGCTGCTGGACGGCTGGGTGGGCACCCTCCTGCGCGACGAGCCGACGGCACCGCGCACCGCGTGGCTGGACGTGCCCAGGATCGCCGGTGAGCGGGTGACGCTGCGGATGCATCGCGACCAGGACGCGGCTCGCGTGCTCGAGGCGTGCACCGACGGGCGCACGGCCTACTGGCTGGGCCAGCTCCCCCAGCCCTACACGCGCGAGACGGCCGAGGAGTTCGTCCGGCACCGGTCCGAGGGGATGGCTCGCGGCACCGACCTGCACTGGGTCATCGCCGACCCGGCGTCCGACCTGCTGCTCGGCGTCGTGTCGCTGATGCACATCGGCAACGGCCGCAACGACGGCATGGCCGAGGTCGGCTTCTGGACTCACCCGGACGCCCGGGGCCGCGGCGTGATGACCGAGGCGGTGCGGCTGGCGGCCCGGCACGCGTTCGTCGACGAACCGGACGGCGGCCTGGGCCTGCAGCGGCTGACGGCGTTCGCCGCCGTCGACAACACCGCGTCGCGCCACGTCATCGAGGCCACCGGCTTCGCCGGGTTCGGGGTCGAGCACCGGGCCATCCGGTGCCGCGACGGGATGCACGACTGCGCCGGCTACGAGCTGCTGCCGTAGTGCAACCGGACCGGGCCCCCGACGGTCGTTGTTGTGTCAGGCTCGGCAGCGCGGAAGGGAGTGCCATGGACGACGGGGAGTTCGTGCGCACGATCTACGACGCGTCCTACCGCCGGCTGGTCGGCCAGCTGGTGGTGGCGACCGGCAGCCTGGCCGAGGCCGAGGACGCCGTGCAGGAGGCGTTCGCCCGCGCCCTGAACCACGCGCGGACCTTTCGCAACACCGACAACCCCGAGGCGTGGCTGCGGGTGGTGGCGATGAACGTGGCCCGCTCGCGCTGGTCGCGCGTGAAGCGGTGGACCGGGCTGATGCCCCGCCTCGCCGGCACCACGTCGTACGACGACGACTCCACGCCGGACCGGATCGCACTGCTGGAGGCATTGAAGCGGCTGCCCGCGGCGCAGCGGGAGGCGATCGTCCTGCACCACCTCGCGGACCTGCAGGTGCGCGAGATCGCCGCGCAGCTGGGGGTGCCCTCCGGCACCGTGAAGGCCCGGCTGTCCCGCGGTCGGGCGGCACTGGCCGCGCTGCTCGGCGAGGAGCACTCCGACATCAGCAGCCAGGAGGTGCACGATGGCTGACCGACTCACCGAACTCGCGCACGACGCCGAGGAGGCCGCCGTCCCCGACTTCGACGCCGTGGTGACCCGGGCCCGCGCGCACCGCCGGCGGCAGCGCGCCGGGATCGCCCTGGCCGCCGTGGTCGTGGTCGTCGGTGGGGGCCTGGCCGCCGCAACGCTGCCCCGGCACGCGGAGTCGGTTCCGCCGGTGACGAACCACCAGTCTCCGATGCCGCCGTCACCTGCGCAGACCAGGGAAGGGCGCATCCGGCTGGCCCTCGACAAGGGGACCACCCGCTTGGTCGTCGCGACCGATCCCGGGCACGTGCTGATCGTCCGGGAGTACTGCCCGCGGTCGCACCACTGCTGGTGGGGCTCCGAGATCACCGGTGTGCCGGGGAGCCTGAGGCCGGCCAGCCAGGTGCGCCAGGGGCCGGTGAGCGCCGGGTCGACCGGCTTCCTCGACGGGTTCCACGCGAGGTTCCTCGGGCTCGACGGAACCAGCCGGGCGATCGACGCAGGTCCCCGCATCCCGCTCGCGAAGGTCGGCAGGCCCTCCCCCGACGCGGTCTTCGAGATGGCCGACGACGGGGGGTTCACGGTCTACGAGCCCGAGCATCACCGCTGGTGGTCCTACGGGCTGCCGGTCACCGCGCCACCGATCCAGCACCTGCTGCTCACCGACGCAGGCACCATCTGGACCGAGCAGGACGACGGGATGCGGCCGGCGGTCATCTCGTCCTCCGATGACGGTGGCCGCACCTGGACGCACCACCCGTTGCCTCGCGAGAAGTCGACACAGTTCGGCACCCTCCTGTGGCATGCCGGCACGGTCGGGGTGCCGGTCTACGGCCGTGACGGCGTGCTGCGCTCGATCCAGGTCCTCGACGGCGACCGCTGGACCGGCGTCCGGCCCGACGGGCCACTGGCGGGCCTCACCGGGAAGCTGTCCCTGGTCGAGGGCGAGCCGAACATCGCCGGACTCACCGACGGTGGGCTCTTCGTCCGCGACAACGACTTCCGGGTGTGGCAGGCGGCCCCGGACTCGTGGACGCGGTGGAGCGTCGTGAGCCGGACGGCGCCGATCCTGGCCCTGACCGGGTCCCGCGACGTGCTGCTCGGCGTGGGCGACGACCACCACACCGCCTTTCGCTGGACCGGCGTGTCCTGGCGGGAGCTCGGCTGACCGGTCACTTTCGGCGACCAGACGTGACCGGTCGGCGCCTCTCAGCCCACCAAGGTTGACGCCTCGGCGGTCTCAGCTGCGCCAGAAGTAACGGGTCGGCGGAGGTGCACCCACACAGACACGAGCATCACCAGCAGACCGCCGACGGCGAGCGCGGCACCGACCCAGCTGGTCGCGGTGTAGCCGAAGCCGGCGGCGATGACCACGCCGCCGAGCCAGGCACCGAGGGCGTTGGCCAGGTTGAGGGCCGAGTGGTTCAGCGCAGCGCCGATGGTCTCGGCGTCACCGGCCACGTGCATCAGCCGCATCTGCAGCACGACCGCCACGACGGAGGTGCTGACCGCGATCCCGAAACCGGTCGCCAGCGCGGGCACCAGCCAGTGCGCGGTCTGGGTGAAAAGGGCCAGCAGCAGGCCCATGGCGGCGAAGGCGACCAGCAGCGTCCGTAGCACGGACCAGTCGGCGAGGCGGCCGCCCAGGGCGGTGCCTGCGATCATCCCGGCGCCGAAGACCAGCAGGAACAGCGGCACGAAGCCCTGCCCCACCCCGGTGACGTGCAGCACGGTCGGAGCGATGTAGGAGTACATGGCGAACATGCCGCCGAAGCCGATCGCGCCCGCCGCCAGCGTCAGCCACACCTGCAGCCGCGTGAACGCCCGCAGCTCACTGCGACCGGTGGCGTGCGGGTTGCGCGGCAGGCGGGGTACGGCGAGCGCAACCGAGGTGATCGTCAGCACGCCGAGCACGGCCACCGCGACGTACGCGGAGCGCCAACCCAGGTGCTGCCCGAGCCAGGTGGCGGCCGGGACGCCCGCGACGTTGGCCACCGCGAGCCCGAGCATCACGCGGCTGACCGCCCGGCCACGGCGGTCGGCGCTGACCAGGTCGGCGGCGACCAGCGAGGCGACGCCGAAGTAGGCGCCGTGCGGCAGTCCCGTGAAGAAGCGGGCGGCGACCAGCGCGCCGTAGCTCCCGGCCAGCGACGCGGCCAGGTTGCCGGCGACGAACGCGACCATCAGCGCCATCAGCAGGCCCTTGCGCGGGAGTCGCGCACCCAGCGCCGCGATCAACGGAGCGCCGACGACCACGCCCACGGCGTAGGCCGAGATGACGTGGCCGGCCGCCGGGATCGAGACGTGCACCCCCCGGGCGATCTGCGGCAGCAGCCCCATCGTCACGAACTCCGTGGTGCCGATCGCGAACCCGCCGACCGCCAGCGCCAGCACCGCCCAGCCCACCCGGGCGGGCGCAGCCGTCCGGAGCAGCGCGGGCGTCTCGACGGTGCCGGTCACCCCGGCACAATGCCCGAGGCGCCGCCGGGATTCCCGGCGGCGCCTCGACGGTCGCGCGGTGTGACCGATCCGTCACCGCGCCAGGGAGGCGAGGATCTCGTTGAAGGTCGCGGACGGCCGCATCACCGCGGCCGCCTTCTCCGGATCGGGACGGTAGTAGCCGCCGAGGTCCACCGAGCTGCCCTGCACCGCGGCCAGCTCCTCGACGATCGTCTCCTCCTGCTCGGCGAGCGCCGTGGCCAGGGGCTCGAAGGCCTTCGCCAGCTCGGCGTCCTCGACCTGCCCCGCCAGCTCCTGCGCCCAGTACAACGCCAGGTAGAAGTGGCTGCCACGGTTGTCGATCCCGCCGAGCTTGCGGGTCGGTGACCTGTCCTCGTTGAGCAGGGTGCCGGTCGCCCGGTCGAGCGCCTCCCCGAGCACCCTTGCCCGGGCGTTGCCGGTGACCTCGGCGTACTTCTCGAGGCTCACCGCCAGGGCCAGGAACTCCCCGAGGCTGTCCCAGCGCAGGTAGTCCTCCTTGAGGAGCTGCTGCACGTGCTTGGGCGCCGAGCCGCCGGCACCGGTCTCGAAGAGCCCGCCGCCGGCGATCAGCGGGACCACGCTGAGCATCTTCGCGCTGGTGCCGAGCTCGAGGATCGGGAAGAGGTCGGTGAGGTAGTCGCGCAGCACGTTGCCGGTGACCGAGATCGTGTCCTGGCCGCGGCGGATCCGCTCGAGGGAGAACGCGGTGGCCTCGACCGGGGACATGATCTCGATCTGCAGCCCGTCGGTGTCGTGCTCGGGGAGGTAGGCACGCACCTTCTCGATCAGGTTGCGGTCGTGTGCGCGGGTCTCGTCGAGCCAGAACACCGCCGGCGCGCCGGTCGCCCGCGCCCGGGTGACCGCGAGGCGGACCCAGTCGCGGACCGGGACGTCCTTGGTCTGGCAGGCCCGCCAGATGTCGCCGGGCTGCACGTCGTGCTCGAGCAGCACGGTGCCGTCCTGGTCGACGACGCGGACGGTGCCCGCGCTGGTGATCTCGAAGGTCTTGTCGTGGGAGCCGTACTCCTCCGCCGCCTGGGCCATCAGCCCGACGTTGGGCACCGATCCCATCGTGGCCGGGTCGAAGGCGCCGTTGGCGCGGCAGTCGTCGATGACCACCTGGTAGACCCCGGCGTAGCTGCTGTCGGGGATGACCGCGAGCGTGTCGGCCTCCTTGCCGTCCGGGCCCCACATGTGGCCGGAGGTGCGGATCATCGCGGGCATGCTCGCGTCGACGATCACGTCGCTGGGCACGTGCAGGTTGGTGATGCCGCGGTCGGAGTCGACCATCGCCAACGCGGGCCCCTCGGCCAGCCCCCGGTCGAAGGCGGCCCGGATCTCGGCACCGTCGTCGAGCCTGTCGAGGCCTCCGAGGATCGAGCCCAGCCCGTTGCTGGGGAGGAGGCCGGCATCGGCGAGCTGCTCGCCGTACTTCTCGAAGACCTTCGGGAAGAAGGCCTGGACGACGTGGCCGAAGATGATCGGGTCGGAGATCTTCATCATCGTGGCCTTGAGGTGCACCGAGAAGAGCACGCCCTCCTGCTTGGCCCGGGCGATCTGCTGGTCGAGGAACTCGTGCAGGCTCGCGACCCGCAGCACGGTGGCGTCGACGACCTCGCCGGCGAGCACCGGCACCGACTCCTTGAGGACCTCTGTCCGCCCGTCCGTGCCGACCAGCTCGATGCGCAGGGTGCCCTCGGCGTCGAGCACGACCGACTTCTCGTTGTGCCGGAAGTCGTCACCGTCCATGGTGGCGACGTTGGTCCGCGAGTCGGGACTCCACGTGCCCATCCGGTGCGGGTGGTTGCGGGCGTACTGCTTGACCGACGCGGGCGCGCGACGGTCGGAGTTGCCCTGCCGGAGCACCGGGTTGACCGCGCTGCCCTTGACCCTGTCGTAGCGGGCCCGCGCCCCCTTCTGCTCCTCGCTGGCGGGGTTGTCGGGGAAGTCGGGGACGTCGTAGCCCTGCTGCTGCAGCTCCGCGATCGCGGCCTTGAGCTGCGGGAGCGACGCGCTGATGTTGGGTAGCTTGATGATGTTGGCCGCCGGGTCCCCGGTCAGCTCGCCGAGCTCGGTGAGCGCGTCGTCGATCCGCTGCTCGGGATGGAGCCGCTCGGGGAAGCTGGCGATGATCCGGCCGGCGAGGGAGATGTCGCGGGTGTCGACATGGACCCCGGCGGCACCGGCGTAGGCGCTGATGACGGGGAGCAGCGAGAACGTCGCCAGCAGCGGGGCCTCGTCGGTCTGGGTGTAGATGATGGTCGAGTCGGTCACTGTTGCGACGCTAGCAACCCTTGCGCCGCAGCCGACACCCCAGGGGTGGAGCGGCACCGTGCGCTGCTAGCGTCGGAAGGAGGAACCCCACACGCTCGAGGTGAAGAAATTGTCCAACGCCCCCGTCAAGGTGGCCGTGACCGGCGCGGCCGGCCAGATCGGCTACAGCCTGCTCTTCCGTCTCGCCAGCGGCTCGCTGCTCGGCCCGGACACGCCGATCGAGCTGCGCCTGCTCGAGATCACCCCGGCGCTGAAGGCCCTCGAGGGGGTCGTGATGGAGCTCGACGACTGCGCCTTCCCGACGCTGGCCGGCGTGCAGACCGGTGACGACGCGGAGAGGATCTTCGACGGCGTCAACCTCGCCCTGCTGGTCGGGGCCCGCCCCCGCGGTCCGGGCATGGAGCGCAGCGACCTGCTGGAGGCCAACGGCGCCATCTTCACCGCCCAGGGCAAGGCGCTCAACAAGGCGGCCGCCGACGACGTCCGCATCGGCGTGACCGGCAACCCGGCCAACACCAACGCGCTGATCGCGATGAGCAACGCCCCTGACATCCCCCGGGAGCGCTTCTCCGCGCTGACCCGGCTCGACCACAACCGGGCGATCTCGCAGCTCGCCGCGAAGACCGGCGCGCCGGTCACCGACATCGCGAAGATGACGATCTGGGGCAACCACTCGGCCACCCAGTACCCCGACGTCTTCCGCGCCGAGATCGGCGGCCGGAGCGCCCTCGAGGTCATCGGCGACGACCAGGCCGGCCGTTCGTGGATCGAGGACCACTTCATCCCGACGGTGGCCAAGCGCGGCGCCGCGATCATCGAGGCCCGCGGCTCCTCCTCCGCGGCGTCCGCCGCCTCGGCGACCATCGACGCCGCCCGCGACTGGCTGCACGGCTCCGCCGAGGGCGACTGGGTCTCGATGGCCGTCGTCTCCGACGGCTCGTACGGCGTCCCGGAGGGCCTCGTGTGCTCGTTCCCGGTGACCACGCGCGACGGCAGCTGGAAGATCGTCCAAGGCCTCGACATCGACGACTTCTCCCGCGGCCGGATCGACGCCTCGGTCAAGGAGCTCGCCGACGAGCGCGACGCGGTGAAGGGCCTGGGCCTGATCTGAGGGCCCGATCTGAGGATCAGGCGGGCTGGTCGGGGATGATGTTGGCCAGCGTGATCAGCGCCGCCCCGACACAGACCAGCGCAGTGGTGTCGAACCAGCGGCTGCGCACGCCGAGCATGCCCGCGTCGCGCTCCTTGAGGAAGGCCCGGCAGCCGGCGGCGAAGAGCAGCGCGGCGCCGATCACCGCCACGCCCTTGCGCCACGGCCCGAACGCCACCAGGAGCAGCCCGGCGAGGCTGATCGCGCAGACGATCAGGTAGACCATCCCGCCCAGCGTCGACGGCACCCGGCGCGGCTGACCGGGCGGCTGCTCGGGGATCATCAGGCGGTGTCCGCGCCCTTCTCGGCGAGCGCCACCACGTTGGAGAGCAGCATCGCCCGGGTCATCGGGCCGACGCCGCCGGGGTTGGGCGACACCCAACCGGCCACGTCGTAGACCTCCCGGGCCACGTCGCCGGCGATCTTGCCGTCCACCCGCGAGACGCCCACGTCGAGCACCGCGGCGCCCGGCTTGACCATGTCGACGCAGATGATGCCGGGGACGCCGGCCGCGGCGACGACGACGTCGGCCTGCCGCACGTGCGCGGCCAGGTCGCGGGTGCCGGTGTGGCACAGCGTGACCGTGGCGTTCTCCGACCGGCGGGTGAGCAGCAGCCCGAGCGGCCGGCCGACGGTGACGCCGCGGCCGACCACGCACACGTCCGCGCCGGCGATCTGCACGTCGTGGCGGCGCAGCAGCTCGACGATGCCGTTCGGCGTGCACGGCAGCGGCGCCGCCTTGCCCAGCACCAGCCAGCCGAGGTTCGTCGGGTGCAGCCCGTCGGCGTCCTTGGCCGGGTCGACGGCCCCGAGCACGGCGTTCTCGTCCATCCCCTTCGGCAGCGGCAGCTGGACGATGTAACCCGTGCAGGCCGGGTCCTCGTTGAGCTGGTGTACGGCGGCCAGGACCTCCTCCTGCGAGGCCGTCGACGGCAGGTCGAAGCGGATCGACTCGATGCCCACCTCGGCGCAGTCCTTGTGCTTGCCGTTGACGTACCAGGTGGAGCCCGGGTCGTCGCCGACGAGCACGGTGCCCAGCCCGGGCACGACGCCGCGGTCGCGCAGCGCGGCGATCCGGCCCTTCAGCTCCTCCTTGATCGCCGCAGCGGTCGCCTTGCCGTCGAGGATCTGTGCAGTCACGTGCTCATCCTTCCATCCGCTCAGTGGGCGAAGTGCCGCGTGCCCGTGAAGTACATCGTCACACCCGCACTGGCGGCCGCCTCGACCACCTCGGCGTCGCGGATCGAGCCGCCCGGTGCGACGATCGCCCGCACCCCGGCGTCGATGAGGATCTGGGCGCCGTCGGCGAAGGGGAAGAACGCGTCGGAGGCCGCCACCGAGCCGGCCGCCCGCTCCCCCGCGCGCGAGACGGCCAGCCGGCAGGAGTCCACGCGGTTGACCTGGCCCATCCCGACCCCCACCGACGCCCGCCCGGAGGCGAGCAGGATCGCGTTGGAGCGGGTCGCACGCACCGCCCGCCAGGCGAACTCCAGGTCGGCGAGGTCGTCCGCGGCGGCCGCAGCCCCGGCGACCAGCCGCCACCGCGAGGGGTCGTCACCGGTCGGGTTGCCGTCCTTGTCGGTCCCGGCTGCGTCGATCGCGTCGCGCTGCTGCACCAGCAGGCCACCGGAGATCGACCGGGTCTCGATCCCTCCCCGGGTGGGCGTGGCGACCTCGAGCAGCCGCAGGTTCTTCTTCTGGGTCAGCACCGCGAGGGCGTCCTCGTGGAAGGCCGGCGCGACCACCACCTCGGTGAAGATGTCCTTGACGGTCTCCGCCATCGCGAGCGTCACCGGACGGTTCGTGGCGATGATCCCGCCGTACGCGGAGACCGGGTCGCACGCGTGCGCCTTCTGGTGCACCGCGGCGATCGGCTCCTCCGGGCGGCCGACGGCGATGCCGCACGGGTTGGCGTGCTTGATGATCGCCACCGTCGGCAGGTCGCCGTGGTCGTGGGCCGCGCGGAGGGCCGCGTCGGCGTCGACGTAGTTGTTGTAGGACATCTCCTTGCCGTGCAGCTGACGGCCCTGTGCGAGCCCCGGGTCGGTGACCGACCCGTCGGTGTAGAGCGCCGCGCGCTGGTGGGGGTTCTCGCCGTACCTCAGCACCGTCGCCCTGTCCCAGGTCGCCCCCACCCACGCGGGGAAGCCGGATCCGTCGGAGGTGTCGGTCACCACGTTCCCCATCCACGACGCCACGTGCACGTCGTAGGTCGCGGTGTGCACGAACGCCTCCGCCGCCAGCCGCTGCCTCTCGGCCAGCGTGAAGCCGCCCTCCTCGAGGGCCTGCAGCACGTCGGAGTACCGAGCCGGCGAGGTCACGATCGCCACCGACGGGTGGTTCTTCGCCGCGGCCCGCACCATCGAGGGGCCGCCGATGTCGATCTGCTCCACACACTCTTCGGGCGACGCACCCGACGAGACCGTCTCGGTGAACGGGTAGAGGTTCGAGACCACCAGGTCGAACGGCTCGATGCCGAGCTCCTCGAGCTGGGAGACGTGCGCGGGGAGCCGTCGGTCGGCCAGGATGCCGGCGTGCACCTTGGGGTGCAGCGTCTTGACCCGGCCGTCGAGGCACTCGGGGAAGCCGGTCATCACCTCGACCCTGGTCACCGGCACGTCCAGCCCCTCGATCAGGCCGGCCGACCCGCCCGTGGAGACGATCTCGACGCCGGCCGCGTGCAGCCCGCGGGCGAGGTCCTCCAGGCCGGTCTTGTCGTAGACGGAGACCAGCGCGCGCTTCAGCGGGATCCGGTCGACAGTGGTCATGGCATCTCCTCATCGCGTTCTCTCGATGAGGGCACCCAGGCGTTCGATGCTCTCGCTCTTCCCGGCCGCGGAACCCCGACGGACCGGACACTCCCCGGTGGTGACCCACCTGCGCCAGTCGTGTGCCCCCGAGGTTAGACGATCGACCGGCCGGTGCCGAACCGGACCTGCCGCCCCTCCACCACGAACCCCTCGCGGGCCATCCGGCCCACCGCGTCGACCAGCATCGAGCGCTCGGCGGTCTTGATCCGCTCGTGCAGCGACGCCACGTCGTCGCCCTCCTCGACCGGCACGGCCACCTGGGCGACGATCGGCCCGGTGTCCACCCCGGCATCGACGACGAACAGGGTCGCGCCGGTCACCTTCACCCCGTAGACCAGCGCGTCCGCGGGCCCCGACGTCCCCGGGAACGAGGGGCACAGCGCAGGGTGCGTGTTGACCACCCGCCCCGCGAACCGGTCGAGGAAGGCCGCGCCGACCAGCTTCATGAAGCCGGCCAGCACCACCACGTCGGGTTCGTGGGCAGCGACCGCGCCGGTCAGCGCCGCGTCCCACTCCTGGCGGCTGCCGAAGTCCTTCAGCGGGCACACGAAGGCGGGTACGCCGGCGCGCTCCGCGCGCGCCAACCCCTCGACGCCCTCGCGGTCCGCGCCGACGGCGACCACGGTCGCGCCGTAGGCCGGGTCCGCGGCGGCGTCCAGCAGGGCCTGCAGGTTCGTGCCCGCGCCGGAGACGAGGACGACGACGCGCGCAGGACCGGACGAGGGTCCGGACGAAGGGCCGGTTGAGGGAGTGGCCACGGCCAGAAGGCTAGCGACCGGGCCGGGCCTGCCGCCGCTGCCACCAGGTCATCACCGCACCGCCAAGGATCCCGCCGACGCCCATCGCGGCGACCGCGCTGAGCACGACGTCCCCGGTCGGGGCACCGATCTGCGCCATCCGGCCGGTGCCCATCGGCCCGCCGGCGAGCGCGACCAGCACGCTGACCACGACGGCCGCTCCGACCCCCGAGCCGAAGCCGCGCAGCAGTCCGGCGTCCCACGCTGTGGTCGGCCGGCGCCGCTGCGCCAGGGCGGCGCCGACGGCCGCGGCCAGCACCGGGACGGCGAGCGCGACGACCAGCCAGCCGGGGGGCGTGCCGCCGGCCGGGAGAGCCGCGAGGAGGGGGAACGCGGGGAGCGGGCCGAGCACCACGGCGCTCGGCGAGACGATGGTGCCGGTGCCGACGGCGAAGCCCGGACCGAGCAGCCAGGCGGCTCCGAGCAGCACGGCATTGGGGGTCACGGCGGCGTTGACCAGGAGGTACATCAGCCCGTCACCGACGCTGAGGTGCAGGCGCGACATCACCGTCGCCGCGTCGCCGAGCCCGGCGACCAGCATGCCGGCCACGAGGACGGCCGCACCGAGGAGCAGCAGCCCCGCGGCGCGCAGGGCGCCGTCGAGGGCCCCCCGCAGGGAGTCGGGGCACCGGTCCAGCCACGCGGCCAGGCGACCGGTGCCGCTGGCCTGGCCGAGGCCGCCGGCGACCAGGGAGACCAGCAGCGCTCCGCCGATGGCCCGGCCCATGCCGAGCCCGGCTACCCCCGGGTCAGCGGCCAGCAGGGCCGTGACGACGGTCACCATCACGTAGACCGCGCTTGACGTCGCCACCCCGAGGGCGAGCGTCCGGTCGTCGACCACCGGTTGGGAGGTGCTCCCGGCCCAGCGGCCGAAGCGGAAGGCGACCAACGCGAAGACCAGCGCGAGGCCGAGCGGCACGATCCCGACCGGGCTGCCGGCGACGGTCAGCTGCGAGCCATGGCCGAGCAGCCAGCCGTCCGCGCCGACCCGCAACGCGTCGGTGGTCTGCCCGTGGGCGCCGCCGTCGGCGAGGAACCAGCCCGTGAGGGCGACGGCCAGGCAGGTGACCAGCGTGCTGCCGGCCGCCGCGGCCCCGGCGAGGGCTGCCGAGACCGGCAGCGGACGGGCCGTCGTCGCGGGGCCGCCCGAGGCGGTTCGCTGGGAGGTACGACGAGTCGTCGGCCGATTCAGCAGGTCAGTCATCGTCCGCCCATCTTCACCCAGGACGGGGCCGAACCACCTCCGCCACGCGGGTAACCTCGTCAGGTCATGCCCCCACCCGCCGACTTCGACGAGCTCTATGCGGCGAGCCGGCGGCGGCTCGTGCTGCAGGTCCTCACGCTGACCGGAGATCTGGCCGTGGCGGGCGCCGCTGTGCGCGACGCGTTCGTGGCGGCGCGCCAGCACTGGCGTCGCGTCGGACGGCTCGACGACCCGGAGACCTGGGTGCGCACGCGCGCATGGAGGGTGGCCCGACGTCGGACCCTGGGTCGGACCCTCGGGGTCGGTCGCAGGACCGGACGCCGCGTGGCCCGCGCCTGGCACCGCGACCGGGAGGTGGACCCGGCACAGCGGCAGGTCCTCGTCGCGCTCCAGGGGCTGCCGGACGTGCAGCGCAGGACGCTGCTGCTCAACCACCTCGCGACGCTGTCGCTGCCCGAGATCGGCCGCGAGGTCGGCGAGAGCCGCGAGCGCACCGAGCAGCACCTGCAACGGGCAACCGCCGCGATGGCGGTCGCGCTCGACGACGACTCCACAGCGATCCGCAACCGGCTCGAGCAGCTTGCGCCACTGGCCCGGCGCGCCGGGCTGCCCCGGGTGACCTCCGTCCACCGCGACGGAGTC
>JAICXL010000100.1 GCA_025980475.1 Nocardioidaceae bacterium
CTGGACGACGGAGACCGCGCGGCCACCGGCGAGGAAGGTCGCGACCTCGTCGACCGGCCGGACGGTGGCCGAGAGCCCGATGCGCTGGGCCGGAGCGTCCAGCCACTGGTCGAGTCGCTCGAGTGAGAGCGCGAGGTGGGCACCGCGCTTGGTGGCACAGACGGCGTGCACCTCGTCGACGATGACCGTCCCGACACCCTTGAGGGACTCGCGCGCCTGGGAGGTCAGCATCAGGAACAGTGACTCGGGCGTGGTGATCAGGATGTCCGGGGGAGTCGTCTGCAGCTTGCGGCGCTCGTTGGCGGGCGTGTCACCGCTCCTCAGGCCGACCCGCACGTCCGGCACCTCGAGACCCAGCCGTTCGCCGGTGTGCCGGATGCCGGCCAGCGGCGCCCGCAGGTTGCGCTCGACGTCGACGGCCAGCGCCTTGAGCGGCGAGACGTACAGCACCCGGCAGCGGTGCTTCTTCTCCGCCGGAGGCTCGGTCGTGGTCAACCGGTCCAGTGACCACAGGAAGGCCGACAGCGTCTTGCCTGACCCGGTCGGCGCCACCACCAGCGCATGCCGCCCCTCGGCGATCGCCTCCCACGCGCCCGCCTGGGCGTTCGTCGGCTTGGCGAACGCAGCCCGGAACCACTCCCGCGTGGGCTCGCTGAAGCGAGCGAGTACGTCGGGCGTGGTCACCCGGTCATCTTCCCCCACGCCCCTCGACAGGCGAGGCGCCCCTTGACGCCGCTCGGTCAGGGGCCAGGGTGCATGTGCATCAGACCGCTACGGCGTGCTGATGGTCGTGCCGACGCTGCTTCCTCCGCCGGCACCCGGAAAGACGCTGAGATCGACAACGGTCTTCTTCAACGCGTTTCCGCTATTCCCCGGGCTGAACGTGGCGGTGAACGTCTTGGTGTTGGGGCTGTTGGCGCTGCCCTGCACCTGGCCGACGCCAACAAAGGTGAACTTGGGCGAGGCCTTTCCGCTGGTGTCGATTGACCAACCGCTGTCCACGCTCGTGTACTGCTGGTTCTTCGGCACCCAGTAGGCGGCCTGGCCGGCACCACCGGCCTCGAACGCCAGCGTCGCCTGCACACCGCTGGTTGGACTTACTCCCGTGTTCGTGATGGTGAATTTGATCGTCAAGATCGCGCTCTGGGAGGCGCCCGCCCATGAGGCACTTGTGCCCGAGAGGCCTAGAACGGGGTCATTTGAACCTGTGGCGAATGCCGGCGCGGTGGTGATCACGGTGATCGCCGGCACCATCCAGGCGGCATGAGCGCCAGCCTTGATCACGGTCCGGCGCGAAAGGCCGGAACGGCCTTCGGTCTCAGGGGCCTCGGGCTGAATGGTCATCGATCACTCCCAGTGGTGGCGACAGTTGCGGCAGAAGCTAAGCGGGCGGGAAGAAGCGCGTTGCGTTTTCCCTGCAGAACAAGCGACCTGACGAAATATTCAGTCGACACGCTCGACCAATCCGGTCGTGGCCAGCTCGTCGATAACGGCACAGACGCCGTCGAAGACGGACTCTTCGGGCGGGGTGCCGAAAGCGGCCTCGATCGTGCAGACGACGTCGTGGACATCCGACCACTCATCGACGACCAGCGAGGTCAGCACGGCTGTCGAGATGGGCGACAGCACCACGACGGAGTCCTCGACGTAGACCGCGCTCTGGTCTCCGTCGACGACCAGGTCGTGGCACGGCATCCTGCGAACCTTCACGATTGTTCCCCCCGGAGAAGTTGGCGTACGACGGGCAACAGGTCGGCGCCGTCGCGGTAGGACAGTCGGTAGGCCCCCCCGACCGACTGCAGCAGCCCAGCCAGCCGCTGGAGCGGCTGGTCGAGGATCTTGAGGTAGGAGATCTGCTCGGCCAGCGTCGCGATCGCGGAGAGCAGCGGCACCGGCGCCACCGACGGCGTGGCCGGCGCGCAAGGCGACCGGTCGAGCAGGACCACCGCGGCCAGCCGTGGAGCCAGCGTCGGCCGGACCAGGCCCAGATCGCCGGGGCAGACCTGCTCCTTGAGGAAGCCATG
The DNA here is from genome assembly GCA_025980475.1 of Nocardioidaceae bacterium. GTDB lineage: Bacteria > Actinomycetota > Actinomycetes > Propionibacteriales > Nocardioidaceae > Marmoricola. The sequence goes on from JAICXL010000100.1 coordinate 2,025, forward strand.
GGAGCCGAGGATCGACAGCGGCTTCGGGAAGAGGCGCAGTGTGCCGTCGGCGTCCACGGCGGCGGTCTCGTCGGTGACGTAGGCCAGCGCCTGGCCGAGCTGACGCGAGAGCGTGGTCTTGCCCATCCCCGACGGACCGACCATCACGGCGGTCGCCCCGGTGGCCGGCTCGGACAGCGCGCAGGCGTGGAACATCAGGGCCTGTCCGGCGAGCTGCTCGATGGCCCGCCCGGTGATGCTCGGGGAGAGGTTGTGCAGCAGCACCTCGAGCGAGGTTGCGGCGACCCAGCCGCGCGCGGCGGCCCACCGAACGATCTCTTCTTCTGCATCGACGAGCACATCCACGTAGAGTGCATCCCGACCGTCCTCGGGATGACCGCTGACGCACCATGCCCAAGCCCGGTCCACTGCGTCGGCGACGACGTAGGCCTGCGAGCCGTGGGCACGGACGACCAGCCGGACACCGAGCACCTCGAGAGAGATCTCGTGGCGCAGGGCCGGCTTCGTCGGCCGATCCACCGTGGTCGTTGTGGGCACACGAGGAAACTAGGCAGGAATCAACCGTTACGCTGCAGGCTGCGGAATTGCCGCGCGAATGGCAGTAAAGAGGACTAGACCGACAGATGGAATTCAATGACTATGTGCGCGTTTTGCGTGCGCATTGGCTCGGGGTCGTACTCATCGTGGTGGCTGCGCTGCTGGGCGCGACCGCCTTCAACCTGACCCAGCCGAAGGTGTACGCCGCCAACGCGACCGGGTTCGTCTCCACGGGGGAGAACACGAATCCCGCGCTCGGGTCGGTCAGTGACACGCTCGCCAAGTCGCGGGCGACGTCTTATGTCAACATCGCCGAGAGCCGCGCGGTTGCCGATGACGTGATCAAGGCTCTCGGGTTGCACACCAGCCCGCAGGCGTTGATCGGCCACATCGACGTCGTGCAGCCGACCGACACGGTGATCCTGGCCATCACCGCCCGCGCGTCGACCCCACCGGGCGCCCAGAAGCTCGCCAATGCGTGGGTGCACGCTCTGGCGCACGAGGTCCAGAAGATCGAGGACCCCAGCGGCAAGCAGAAGCCCGGCACCCTGCGGGTGACGCCCTACGAGTCGGCCGAGCTGCCCAGCTCGCCGGTGGCGCCCCAGGTGACCCGCAACCTGCTCCTCGGCCTGGTCCTCGGCCTGCTGCTCGGCTTCGCCTACGCCGTGATCCGCAGTCGCCTGGACCGTCGGCTCCGCTCGATCACCGAGGTGGAGGGCCGCTACGGCGTCAACGTCCTCGGCTCGATCCCGCTGGCCACCGATCTGGAGCACGGGCCGCACGAGCGTGCCGCCATCGCGGTGGAGAACCACGCCCGCGAGTCCGGCTCGGCGGAGGCGTTCCGCAAGCTGCGCACCAACCTGCGCTTCATGAACGTCGACGACCCGCCCCGGGTGATCGTCGTGACCAGCCCGCAGCCCGGCGACGGCAAGTCCACGATCGCTGCGAACCTCGCGGCCGCCGTGGCGCTGGCCGACCAGCCGTGCGTGCTCGTCGACGGTGACCTGCGGCGGCCGAGCGTTGCGGAGTCCTTCGGTCTTGTCGAGGGCGTCGGCCTGACCGACGTGCTCGCCGGTGAGGCGGAGGTCAAGGAGGTCCTCCAGGACGTCGCCGGCCTCCCGCAGCTGCAGGTGCTCGCCTCCGGCTCGGTGCCTCCGAACCCCAGTGAGCTGCTGGGCTCACAGTCGATGCGGCACCTGCTGCGCACCCTCGCCGCCAACGCCACCGTCGTGGTCGACGCCCCGCCGCTGCTGCCGGTCACCGATGCCGCCGTACTCACCGCCGTCGCCGACGGTGCCTTCGTGGTGATCTCGGCCGGCCGCAGCCTCGACCACGACCTCGAGGCCGCGCTCAACCAGCTCAAGATCGCCAACGGCCGGACCCTCGGCGTGATCTTCAACCGGGTCGCCAAGCGCGGGCAGGACGCGGGCTACTACCGCAGCAGCTACTACAGCGCGGAGCAGCCGCAGCAGCCGCCGGGCGGTGCGCACTCCTCGCGCCCCGACGACCCGGAGACCGGTCCCGGGCGTCGCCGCGCGTCCTGAGGCCATGACGGGGGCCGAGGTCGACGTGTGGACCCAGTCGCCCACGATCGCCCAGGTGCCGAGCCAGGGCAGGGTCGCCATGATCGACCTCGACCGGCTCGGCGACCCGCCGATGGTCCTCGAGGGCACGGCCGCGTCGATCTGGGCGGCCATCGACGGGCACCGCTCCGTCGCGCAGGTGGTCGACGTGGTGGCGGCGGAGTACGCCCTGCCTGCCGAGGACATCCGCGCCGACGTCGAGGTCTTCGTCGCCGACCTCGCAGCCCGCGGCCTCGTGCGCCCCGCCGGAGCGTGACGACCACCCGAGGGGGTACTTCCCGCTAGGTTTCCGAACAGATGTGCAGGAGGGGCGGATGCAGCTGGGCGGTAGCGTGGCACTGGTCACCGGTGCGTCTGCCGGCATCGGCAGGTCGGCCGCCGAGCGCCTCGCCGCCGAGGGCGCACGGCTGGTGGTGCACGGTCGCGACGCGGAGCGAACGGCCGAGGTGGCCGAGGCGACCGGCGGGGTCCCGGTGCTGGCCGACCTCGCGGTGCCGGGTGGCGCCGACGCCCTGGCCGACGCGGCCATCGCCGCCCACGGTCAGGTCGACGTGCTGGTCGCCAACGCCGGCCTCGGCTGGGCGGGCCCGTTCGCGGAGATGACCGCCGCCGAGGTGGACCGGCTGGTCGCGGTCGACCTGGTCGCCCCTCTTCACCTGGTACGACGGCTCCTCCCGCCGATGCTCGACCGCGGCCGGGGCCACATCTGCCTGGTCGGCTCGGTCGCCGGCCGCACCGGAGTGGCCGGGGAGGCCGTCTACGCCGCGACCAAGGCAGCCCTGGACGCGTTCGCCGAGAGCCTCCGCCTGGAGGTGGCCGGCTCGGGTGTCGGCGTCAGCCTGGTGCTGCCCGGTGCGGTCGACACCGACTTCTTCGACACCCGCGGCCGGCCCTACGACCGGCGGCTGCCGCGCCCGGTGCCGCCCGAGGTGGTGGCCGCTGCCCTGGTCGCGGCGATCGCCGACGACCGCGCCGAGGCATGGGTGCCCCGCTGGCTGCGGGTTGCCCCCGTCGTACGCTCCTTCGCTCCCGGGGCATATCGACGGCTCTCTGCGCGTTTCGGTGAGCAGGTCCACTCGCGCCGAGAACCGGAGGTCGGAGGATGAGCGCCGAGTTCGGGGTCATCCTGCTCGGACTGCTGGCGTCCTTCCTCTTCGCCACGGCCGCCTACTTCCAGCAGAAGGCGGCCCGCCAGACCGAGCGTGAGGGCAAGACGGTCATCAACGGGCTCTACGCCCTGATGCGCAAGCTGGTCCGCGACCGGGTGTGGATCACCGGCTGGTGCGTCAACCTCGGCGGCTTCGCCTCCCAGGCGCTGGCGCTGCACCTGGGCTCGGTGGCGATGGTGCAGCCGCTGCTCGCCACCCAGCTGATGTTCGCGATGCCGATGTCGTCGCTGGAGCGCAAGACCTGGCCCCGGCTGCGGGACTGGGCGGCCTGCCTGGGCATCTGCGGCGGCTTGGTGCTGCTGCTGGTCGTGGTCAACGCCGCGCCGCTGCAGGGCAACCCCGATCGCACCAAGATCGTGGTCGCGGTCGTCTGCGCGCTGGGCCTGATCGCGCTGCTGGTGCCGCTGGCGGCGCGGCTGACCCACGACATGATGAACGTCGCCACCGCCGCCTCGGCCGGCCTGTGCTTCTCTCTGACCGGCGTCTTCCTCAAGCTGACCAGCGACGACCTGGCCAACCACGGCATCGCCTACACCGCCAAGGACTGGGTCGGCTACGCGCTCGCCGGCTCCACGCTGCTGGGCCTTGTGCTCGAGCAGGCGGCGTTCGCCAACGGCCCGCTGCCCTGGGCGATCGCCACCAAGGACTCGATGAACCCGATCGCCAGCTATGCCATCGGCGTGCTCGCCTTCCCGGTGGTCTTCCCCAGCGGCGTCGGCGCACTGGCCGGCATCTCGGGCGCCGGGGCGCTGCTGATCCTCGGCGCGATCGGGCTGGCGCACAGCCCGTCGGCGGACCTGTGGCTGCGGCGAAAGGAGGACACGCCTACCACGGGGGTGCGATAGTGGGGCCCATGACCCAAGGCCTCGGACAAGCGTTGCGGGTGCACCCACAGGTCCACGCCTCGGAAGCGGTCTCCCACGTGATCGAGCTCGGGCACCTGAAGCCGGCCGTCGCCAAGGGCCTTCGACTGCTCCTCGAGACCGCGATCGTCCCGACCATGATCCTCTACGTCTGCATGCTCACCGTCGGGCAGATGTGGGGCCTCGCCGCCGTGCTCGGCTGGTGCGTCGTCACCGTCGGCTTGCGGATGCTCACCGTGCGCCGCATCCCCGGCACGCTGATGCTGTGCATCGCGATGCTGGTGGGACGCACCTCGCTCGCGCTCGCGCTGTCCAGCGTCTACGTCTACCTGCTCCAGCCCGTCGCCGGGTCGGTGCTGATGGCCCTGCTGTTCATCGGCAGCGCCGTCCTGGGCCGCCCGATCACGATGCGGCTCGCGCAGGACTTCGTGCAGCTCCCGGTCCGCCTGGTTGCCGACAAGCGGGTTCGCCGGATGTTCATCCAGGTCTCGCTGCTGTGGGGCGTCTCCCGGCTGGTCGATGCCGGCATGAGCATCGGCGTGCTGCACTGGGGCCTGGCCGCCGGCATCTTCTCCCGCGGCGTCTGCAGCGGCATGCTCACCGCACTCTCGGTCGTGGTCTGCGCCTACTGGGGCTGGTCGCGGCTGCGCCGGATCCCGGGAGTTGAGTTCCGCCTCGGCGGCACCGCCTCCGCCTGACCGTTCCCGAGACGCGCGTGGACCGGCACGCCTCACCGGACCTGATTCGCCTGCTGTGCTATCACTTTCCGGGTGAGCCCTGACGATCGTCCGGTCCCTCGGATCCAGCGTCCTCCGCTCTGGCGAGAGCTGCTGGTCGGGCTGGGGCTGTTCGCGGTCTACCTCCTCGTCGACTCCCTGGAGAGCCCCGAGCGCCGGGCCGCCGCAGCTGCCCACGGCCGCGCGATCTTCCACCTCGAGCAGTGGCTGCACATCGACGTCGAGCACGTGCTCAACGGCTGGCTGGCCCCCCACGAGCTGCTCTCCACGCTGGCGAACTACGAGTACGCCTGGACCTACATCCTCAGCGCCGTGGCCCTCATCGTCTGGACCACCGTGCGCCGCCCCGACCTGTGGCCGCTGACCCGCGACTCGTTCGTCGTGATGAACCTGATCGCCTTCGCCTGCTTCTGGCTCTACCCGGTGGCCCCACCCCGGCTGCTGCCCGGGCTCGGCTTCGTCGACACGGTCACCCGCGGCGGCACCTTCGGCTCCTGGGGCTCCGGGGTGGTCGACTCGGCCAACCAGCTGGCCGCGATGCCGTCGCTGCACATCGGCTGGGCCCTGTGGGTCAGCGTCGTGCTGGCCCGGATCACCGCTGCCCGGTCCTGGCAGCTGGTCAGCGCCGTGCACGTCGCGCTGACCGCCTTCGTGATCATGGCCACCGCCAACCACTACCTGCTCGACGCGATCGCGGTCGTGGTGCCGATCGCGATCGGCGTGCGGGTCGCCTCCTGGGCGCACGAGACCCCCGGCACGGTGCTGCCGTCCTGCGACGCGTTCTTCCTGCACGTCGAGAGCACCGGCGCCGCCCAGCACGTCGGCGGGCTGGTGATCCTCGAGCCGGGCAGCCAGCCCCCGATCGAGGAGGTGCGCGCGCTGGTCCGCGACGGGCTGGCGCAGATGCCCCGGATGCACCAGCGGCTCACCGCGCGGTCGCGGTGGCACCGGCCTCGCTGGATCGAGGCCGAGCACGTCGACCTCGACTGGCACGTCGGCGAGCTGCACTCCGACGGGGGCATGGCCGGCCTGCGCAGGATCCTCGGCCGCCTCGCCGAGGAGCCGCTGCCCCGCGACCGGCCGCTCTGGCGGGTGGTGATGGTCCGCGACATCGCCCCCGGCACGTCCGCAGTGGTGCTGCTGGTGCACCACGCCATCGCCGACGGCATCGGCACGGTGCTGCACTCCTTCCGGCTCTTCGAGCCGCTCGTCTCGCTGCCGGTGGCGGGCGGCAGGGCCCCCGGCCGGCTGAAGCGCGCCGCCGCGGTCAGCGTCGGGCTGGCCCAGCTGGCCACCGACGGGAGCGCGGGCAAGCTCCCGCCGGCCTCGCTGCACCGGGCCTTCGACGTCGTCGACGTCGACCTCGACGGCGTACGACACGCCGCCGCCGTCCGCAACGCCCGGGTCACCGACCTGGTGATCGCCCTGGTCGCCGACGCCATCCACGCCGTGGCGCCGGAGCTCGCAGAAGGAGTCGGCGGCAGGCTCCGGTTCGCCGTGCCGATCATGGTGCGCACCCCGGACACCACCGCGGAGGGCAACGCCACGGCGGCCGTGATCGTGGACGTGCCCGTCGACGGCCGCCCGTTCGACGAGCTGCTCACCGCGATCGGCCACCGTACCGGTCGGCTGCGCCGGCCCACGCGGGCGATGGCCTCCCGCTTCGTGATGGTCAGCGGGCTCCGGCTGCTGCCCGAGCCCTGGGCCGGCTGGTTCGCGCGCACCGTCTACGGCTCCCGGTTCTTCCACGCCGTGGTGTCGAACATGCCCGGGCCCACCGACGAGCTGACCTTCGCCGGCCGGGCGACGCACCGCACCTACCCGATCCTCCCGGTCGCCCCCGGCACGCCGCTGTCGCTGGGCGCGTTGAGCTGGACCGGTGTGCTGGGCATCAGCCTGGCCACCGACCCGGCGCTGCTCGACGCCTCGGCGGTGGCCGCCCGGATGGACGCGATGCTCAAACGGCTCGTCGCCGGGTCCGCCGTCGCCCGGTCCGGTGACGCGTCCGGTGCCAGGTCGGGCGCCAGGTCCGGCGCCAGGTCGGGCGCCAGGTCGGGCGCCAGGTCGGGCGCCGGGCCGGGGCAC
>JAICXL010000048.1 GCA_025980475.1 Nocardioidaceae bacterium
CCCACGGCTACCGGGTGACGGTCTGAGGGCGCTCAGCCGGTGTAGGGCTTGGCGTCGACGATCTCGACCTTGATCGTGCTGCCGTTGGGGGCCTGGTACTCCACGGTCGCGCCGACCTTCTTGCCGTTGATCGCCGAGCCCAGTGGCGACTGGGGCGAGTAGACCTCGATCTGGTCGTCGTCGCCCCTCATCTCGCGGGCGCCGAGCAGGAAGGTCTCGGTGTCCTGGTCGCCGTCGAAGCGGTAGGTGACGACCATGCCGGGCTCGACGATGCCGTCGTCGGCGACCTCGCCGATCTGGACGCGCTGCAGCATGTCCTCCAGCTGGGCGATCCGGCCGTCGATCTTGCCGAGCTCCTCACGGGCGGCGTGGTAGCCGCCGTTCTCCTTGAGGTCGCCCTCGTCCCGCGCAGCACTCACCTTGTCGACGACCTCCTGCCGACCGGGGCCACGGAGGTGCTCGAGCTCGGCCTTCAGCTCGTCGTACTTCGCCTGGGTCAGCCAGACGGCTTCGCGCTCACTCGACTGCGTCATGGGGGGCACTCCTGCGTCGTGTCGACTACTGCGTTGACCTTGTGGGTCCTTGCTGCGCCCGCCGGGGTCGGCTCGACCGAGGGGCGGGATAAGTCGTCAACTCTACCAACGGCACACGCCTCGTCCGAATCGGTTCGAGGGTTTGCCGGGGCCCCTCAGCGCGGGCGCTTCTGGTCCGGCGTGGTGCAGCCGATCAGGTTGACCACCACTGCGGGCCGTTCGGTGCGCATCGACCTGCGCACCGTGACGTGCTCGTCGGCTGCCGGCCCCACCCTGAAGTTCAGCTCGCCGACCACCGAGTGGTCCGCGCCCTGGGCCTGGAGCAGGCAGCTGGCGACGATGTGCGGTGTCCGGAAGGAGACGGCCACGTCGGCGCTCACCCGGTGCGGCCCGTCGACGTGGGTGCGCACCAGTCCGGACTGCACGTCGGGCGTGCTCTGCAGCCAGAAGGCCCAGGCGACCCACGCGAGGCCGGCTCCCGCCAGCACGACCGTGAGCGCCACCACGAAGCGCCGTCGCCCGGGCCGGCGGGTGCCGTAGCGCTGGTCCATCAGCTGGGCCGTCTCGTCGGAGCGGGGACTCACCCCGGGGCTGTTCATCGCGGCAATCCTAGGATGGGCGCCATGCTGCGCCTGATGCACGTGCACGCCCATCCCGACGACGAGTCGAGCAAGGGTGCTGCGACGACGGCGAAATACGTCGCGGAGGGTGTCGACGTCCACGTGGTCACCTGCACCGGCGGCGAACGCGGCTCGATCCTCAACCCCAGGATGGACCGCCCCGACGTGCTCGCCAACATGAGTGAGATCCGGCGCCAGGAGATGGCGCGGGCCCGCGACATCCTCGGTGTCCGCCAGGACTGGCTCGGCTTCGTCGACTCCGGCTGGCCCGAGGGTGACCCGAAGCCGCCGCTCCCCGAGGGCTGTTTCGCGCTGGTTCCCGTGGAGGAGGCGGCCGCGCCGCTGGTCCGGTTGATGCGCAGCTTCAAGCCGCACGTGGTGACGACCTACGACGAGAACGGCGGCTATCCCCACCCGGACCACGTCCAGTGCCACCGGGTCACCGTCGCGGCCTTCGACGCCGCCGGCGACCCCGACCGCTACCCCGACGCAGGGGAGCCATGGCAGCCGCTGAAGCTCTACTACCACCACACCTTCAACCGCCCGCGGATGCAGGCGCTGCACGACGCCATGGTGGCGCACGACCTCGAGTCGCCCTATGCCGAGCGGCTGGAGAAGTGGCAACGCGACCCCGGCTGGGATGCCCGGATCACCACCAGGGTCGACTGTGCGGACTACTTCGGGGTCAGGGACCAGGCGCTGCTGGCGCACGCGACCCAGATCGACCCGGACGGCCACTGGTTCGCGATCCCGCGCGAGATCCAGGAGCGCGTCTGGCCCACGGAGGACTACGAGCTCGCGAAGTCGATGGTTGACACCGAGCTGCCGGAGGAGGACCTCTTCGCCGGAATCCGTGACCGGGTCGACGTCGGGCCCGATCTGGAGACCGCTGGCGAAGCCTGAGACAATGGCGGCATGAGTGCCGTTGCCCTCTTCGTCACCGGGTTGATCACCCTGGTCGACAAGACGCCCCAGCCTGCGGACGTCAAGGCCGGCTGGACCGCCTTCGCAGTGTTCGTGGGGCTGGCGATCGCCGTCGCCCTGCTGGGGATGAGCCTCTCGCGCCACCTGAAGAAGGCGCGCAGCAGCGCGGAGCACGGCGCGTTCGACGACAAGCCCTCACCCTGAGGATGCCGGTCAGCGGCGACGCGCGTGCACGAGGGCGTCGTACGCCGTCCGCCGTTCCTCGCCGCCGTGCCCGTCGTCGGCCATCGCCTCCCGGCCCACCCGTCCGGCGCGGACCACCTCGAGGTCGTGACCGGTGAGGTCGGCCAGCACGTCGTCGGCTGTGCAGAGGACGGTCGGGTCCTGCGGTCCGCCGGTCCCCTCGGCGAGGTTGCTGGAGTCGTGGACGACCAGGAAGAAGGTGCCGCCCGGCGTGAGCGACGCGAAGCCGTTGCGGACTGCGGCGGCGCGCTGTGGGGCCGGCAGCTGGAGGTAGGCGATCACGACGAGGTCGAAGGAGTCCGGTGAGGTCCACGACGTGGCATCGGCACAGATCCAGTCGACGGCTGTCTCGCCGGCGAGCCGGCGCCCCTTGTCCAGGCCGGCCTGCGAGAAGTCGACGGCCGTGACCTGCCAGCCGCGTCGCGCGAGCCGGATGGCGTTGCGGCCCTCGCCGGCGGCCAGGTCCAGGGCCCGTCCGGGCGTCAGGTCGGCGAGGGCCTGCTCGACGAACTGGTTCGGGCCGGCCGACCAGACCAGGTCGCTCGCGGAGTAGCGGTCGTCCCAGCCCGATGCGTCCATGGGCTCAGTCTGCCCGCACCGGTGCGGGGCCGCGCAAGCGCCGGCGGTCGTCGGGCAGCCGCACCGTGCCCCCGGTCCGGTCGAGGTGGGCGAGCAGCGGGAGGGCGACCCGCCGGCTGGTGCCGAGCGCCGCTCGCGCCTCGCTCGCGGTGAACGGCTGGGGAAGCATCCCCAGGCGGGCCAGTGCCTCCTCGCCGGCGTCGGGCAGCAGCGCGAGCCCGGGACCGAGCCGGAGCACCAGCCCCCCGCGAGCCAGCCGGACGAGGGTGGTGTCATCGATGCCGAGCCCCTGCAGGCCCGCGGCGTCGGGCGCGGCGAACGGGGCGTCCGCGAGCGTGGCCCGCAACGCGGCGAGGGCGCGCCGGTCGGCCGGGTCCGGGCGGGCATCGGCGAGGATCCGCCCGTCGACCTGCACCAGCGGCGGCCTGACCAGCGGCGAGACCAGGGCCGCGTCCGGCAGTCCGAGTGCCTCGGCCGCGGCCGCTGGGGTGACCCCGTCGCCGGCCAGCTCACGCAGTCGAGTGGCGAGCGCGTCCGCGCGGTCCGGTGCGAGGAGCCAGTCACCGGTGGTGACGAGGCCGGCGTCGATGCCGTCGTCGCGGAAGCCGAGCCGGGCCAGCTCGGACCGGCGGGCCTGTCCCCGGAGCCTGACGACGGCCGCCATGCCGCCGTCGAGGGAGGCGAGGGCCGCCGCCCGGCGCGCTGCCGCGCCGCGTCGGCGCAGCTCGGGCGGCTGGGGGTCGACCACCAGCACGCCCCACAGCTGCCGGCCGCCGGGGTCACGCAGCACGGCGCGGTCACCGTGGCGCAGGGGGAGCGCCCGGTCGAGGGCCAGCCGCGCCCAGCCGTCCCCCAGCGGCCGGACGTGCACCGCGGTCGCAACGGCACCGACGTGCAGCAGCGGTCGCTCGGGCGGCTCGCCGTCGCCGCGCAGCCGGACGTCGATGAGGTCGGTCGTGGGGAAGGCGCCCGGGGTCACCAGCACGCTGTCGTGGTCGAGGCCGTCGGGGACCCGGCCACCGAGGTCGAGGGCGACCCGGGCGGTGCCGCTGGCCCGTTCGACCCGCCTGCCCAGGGTCTCGAGGTGTCGCACCCGCACCCGGGCGGCACCGACGGCGAGCTGGTCGCCGACCTGGATCGTGCCCGCCGGCAGCGTGCCGGTGACCACCGTCCCGGTGCCGCGCACGTGGAAGCGCCGGTCGACCCAGAGCCGGACGGGCGCTGCCGCGTCGGGGGGCGGCAGCGCCGTGAGCATGTCGCCCAGCGCGCGGCGCAGCTCGCCGAGGCCGGTGCCGGTGCGGCCGCTCACCGTGACGGCGGCGGCGCCCGCCAGAGAGGTGTGGGCCAGTTCTCGGCGGGCGGCAGCCAGGGCCGGGGCCGGGTCTGCGAGGTCGCTCCGGGTGACGACCAGCACGCCGTGGCGGACGTCGAGGGCGTCCAGCGCCGCGAGGTGCTCGGCCGCCTGCGGCATCCACGGGTCGTCGGCGGCGACCACGAACATCACCCCCGGGACCGGTCCGAGGCCGGCCAGGGTGGTGGCCAGGAAGCGCTCGTGGCCGGGCACGTCGACGAAGGCGACCTCGCCGACCGGCTCCAGCCGGGTCCAGCAGTAGCCCAACCGGATCGACAGCCCGCGCCGCTTCTCCTCCTCGAGCCGGTCCGGGTCGGATCCGGTCAGCGCCCGCACCAGCGTGGACTTGCCGTGGTCGACGTGGCCCGCGGTCGCGACGACGTGCACCTCAGCGCCCCGGCTGCCGCTCGGCCAGCAGGCGCCGTACGGCGGCCGCAAGCTCGTCGTCCTCGACCGGAGCGACGGCCACCAGGTCGAGCAGCAGCCGGCCGCCCTCGACATGTCCGACCACGGGTGGGTCGCCCAGGCGCAACCTTTCGGCGAGCTCCGTCGGCAGCGCGACGGCGGCGCTCGGCAGCACGACGCCGGGAGCGCCGCCGCCGCCCACGGCAGCCCGGGTGGGCACGGCCGCTGCAGGTGGGCCGATCGTCGCGGCGAGGCGCCGGGCGCGGTCGAGCAGCTCCTCCTGTCGGCCGTCGAGGGCCTGCAGCACCGGCGGCGGCGGCCCGGTGAGCGTCGCCTCGAGGGCGGCGAGGGTGAGTTTGTCGACCCGGACGGCACGGGCGAGCGGGTGCCGACGCAGCCGGGTCACGAGCGCGGCGTCACCGAGGAGCAGGCCGCACTGCGGACCGCCGAGCAGCTTGTCGCCCGAGGCGGTGACCAGCGCGGCCCCTTGCTGCAAGGTCGTCGTGGCGTCGGGTTCGTCCGGCAGCCGCGGGTGCGGGACGAGCAGGCCGGAGCCGATGTCCGCGACGACCGGCACCCCGAGGGTGCTCAGGTCGGCCACGGCCACGGTCGAGGTGAAGCCGCGGACCACGAAGTTCGACGGGTGCACCTTGAGCACGAACCCGGTGTCCGCGCCGATCGCTCGCGCGTAGTCCTCCAGCCGCACCCGGTTGGTGGTGCCCACCTCGCGGAGCCGCGCGCCGACGGACTCCAGCAGCTCGGGGATCCGGAAGCCGTCGCCGATCTCGACGAGCTCACCGCGAGCGACCACGACCTCCCGCCCGGCTGCCAGGCAGCAGGCGACCAGGGCGAGGGCGGCCGCGCCGTTGTTGACCACGTGCACCTCGGCGGCGGCCGGGACCGCGGCGGAGAGCGCGTCCAGCGCTGCCCGGCCACGGCGGCCGCGGGTTCCGGTCGCCAGGTCGAGCTCCACGTCGGTGGGGCCGGCGGCGAGCTGCATCGCCTCCACGGCAGCGGCCGACAACGGCGCCCTCCCGAGGTTGGTGTGCACGACGACCCCGGTGGCGTTGACCACCCGGCGCAGCGAGGTGGGCGACGCCGGGAGTGCGGCGACCACCTCGGCGGGCACGTCCTCGGGCGCCACCTCGCCGCGGCGACACGCGTCCAGCACGTCGGCGACGGTGCCCTTCACGCGCGATCGGCCCAGCCGCTCGACGGCTGCGGCCACCTCCGGGTCCCCGAGGACGGCGTCCGTGCGGGGCGTGCGCCGGCGCGGGTCGACCGTTGCGGGACCACGGGGCACGTGACCCATCGTAGGGGAGCGGGGTCAGCGCAGGCGGCCCTCTGCCCGCGGCTTGGTGTCGGGACCGACCGGCACGTGGACGAACGGGTCGCCGTGCCGCTCGACCAGGGCCGGGAGGTCGGGGTGGTTGGAGGCGCTGGTCGCCGAACTGGTGCAGCTCGAGGATGTCGCAGCCGTGGTCGACCAGGAAGCCGGTGACCGCGTGGACGATGCCCGTGCCTCCGGGCAGTCGAGGGTGAGCACGCGCTCGACGGTGTCCACGCTCAGCACTCGATCACGTTGACGGCGAGGCCGCCGCGCGCGGTCTCCTTGTACTTCACGTGCATGTCGCGTCCGGTTTCGCGCATCGTCCTGATCGCCTGGTCGAGGCTGACCTGGTGCGTGCCGTCGCCCTTCACCGCGAGCCGGGCGGCGTTGATCGCCTTGACCGAGCCGATGGCGTTGCGCTCGATGCAGGGGATCTGGACCAGGCCACCCACGGGGTCGCAGGTCAGCCCGAGGTTGTGCTCGATGCCGACCTCGGCAGCGTTCTCCACCTGCTCGGGGGAGCCCCCGAGCACCTCGGCGAGGGCACCGGCCGCCATCGAGCAGGCCGAGCCGACCTCACCCTGGCAGCCCACCTCCGCACCGGAGATCGAGGCGTTCTGCTTGATGAGGATGCCGATCGCCGCGGCGGTGAGCAGGAACCGGACGATGCCGTCCTGGTCCGCGCCCGGGACGAACCGCACGTAGTAGTGCAGGACCGCAGGGACGATGCCGGCCGCGCCGTTGGTCGGTGCGGTCACCACCCGGCCACCGCCCGCGTTCTCCTCGTTGACCGCGAGCGCGAAGAGGTTGACCCAGTCCATGACCTGCAGCGGGTCGGTCGAGGCCGAGTCCCGGCTCAGCTCGCGGAAGAGGGCCGGCGCGCGTCGGGGTACCTTCAACCCGCCCGGCAGCACCCCGTCGTGGCGACAGCCTGCCTCGACGCATGCGGCCATCACCGACCAGAGGTGGAGCAGTCCGTCGCGCACCTCGGCCTCGGTGCGCCAGGAGAGCTCGTTGGCCAACATCACGTCGCTGACCCGCAACCCCTCCCGGCGGCAGGTCTCGAGGAGCTCGGCCGCCGTTCCGAAGGGATGGCGCACCGGCGTGCTGTCGAGCACCACCCGGTCCGCGCCGACGGCGTCCTCGTCGACCACGAACCCGCCACCGACCGAGTAGTAGGTCCGGGTGCGCAGGACGTCACCGGCAGCGTCGTACGCAGTGAACAGCATGCCGTTGGGGTGCGCCGGCAGCGAGCGTCGCCGGTGCATCACCAGGTCCTCGTCGAGGTCGAAGACCACGACGTGCCGGCCATCGAGCGCGAGCTTGCCCTCCTCTCGCACCGTGGCCACCGCTGCCTCGGACAACGACGTGTCCACGGTGGCAGGGTCCTCGCCGCGCAGCCCGAGCAGGACCGCCTTCTCCGAGCCGTGGCCGTGCCCGGTCGCCCCGAGCGACCCGAAGAGCTCCGCGCGCACCCGGTGGACCCGGTCCAGATCCGCGTCCCGGAGCAGCCCCGTGACGAACAGCTTCGCCGCGCGCATCGGCCCCACCGTGTGGGAGGACGACGGGCCGATGCCGACGGAGTAGAGGTCGAAGGCGGACAGCGCCATCAGGAGACCTCGGGCAGGCCGAGCTCGGCCATCGCGTCGAGCAGCCACCGGGCCACGTAGTCGGCGAAGGACGCGCGGGGCAGCAGCCGGTAGCACTCCTCTCCGCTGCGCCACAGCACGAGGGGGACGGGTCCGAGGGTGGTGGCGATGGCGCTGCCGGTGCCGAACACCCGCGGGTGCAGGTCGGCGGGACAGCCCTTCTCGAGCACCGCTCGCGCGGCCGGGCCGGTCAGCTCCAGCACGGTGCGGTTCGCAGAGAGGTCGACCACGGCGCCGCGTGCCTGCCCGAGCGCTTCGGCCAGCGCACCGACCAGCGGCTCGGGCTCGGCACCGGACACGACCAGCCACTCGTCGGGTGCCAGCCACAACGTGGCATGGTCACCCGAGACGGAGGTCTGCCCGACCCGACCGGGCAGCGGTGCGCCGAGGACGTCGCCGAGCGCGGTGGCCGAGGCGGACCCCGGCGCCGCCCGCAGGCCGACCATGGTCTGGAAGGGCACTTCGCGGAGAGCAGCGCCCCGGGGCCCGGTGACGTCGGCGCCGGCGAACGCGTCCGCCAGGTGCGCCAGCGGGCTCCGGCGCAGCGCTGCTGGACCGGACAGCAGTTGATCAACCATCACGCTTGCTTCCTTCGGGGTCGTAGAGCACCGACGAGGTGACCTCGGCGGTGACGAGCTCGGAGCCGACCGGGGCGAGGACGGTCTCGCCGATCCGGTCGCGGCCACCGGACACCAGCGCGAGGGCGAACGGGCGCCCCAGCGCCTCGCTGTGGTAGCTGGACGTGACGTGGCCGAGCATCGGCACCGGCCCGTCGTGGGGGGTGATCGGTACGCCGGGGGCTACCAGCTGGGTTCCCTCGGGGAGCCGTGTCGTCCGGTCCACGGGCAGCAGGCCCACCAGGTGCTTGCGATCCTCCCGCGCGGTGTCGGCCCGGCTGAGGGAGCGCTTGCCGACGAAGTCCTTGAGCTTCGAGACCACCCAGTCCATGCCGGCGTCCAGCGGGGTGACGGTCCCGTCGGTGTCCTGGCCGACGATCGGGAAGCCCTTCTCGGCCCGCAGCACGTGCATGGTCTCGGTGCCGTAGGGCGTGATCCCCAGGTCCTGCCCGGCCGCGTGGATCAGCTCCCAGGTCGCCAGCCCGTACCAGCCGGAGACGTTGACCTCGAAGGCCAGCTCCCCGGAGAACGAGATCCGGCAGATCCGGGCGGGGACGCCGTTGGCGAGCACCGTCTCGCGGAACGTCATGAAGCCGAAGGCTTCGTTGGAGACGTCCAGGTCGGGAGCGACCGCGGCGATGACCTCCCGGGACTGCGGGCCGACCACGGCCACGGTGGTCCACTGCTCGGTCACCGAGGTGCAGGTGACGTCGAGCTCGGGCCACTCGGTCTGCAGCCACTCCTCCAGCCAGTCCAGCACGTTGGCTGCGCCACCGGTCGTGGTGGTCATGAAGTAGCGGTCCTCGGCCAGCCGCAGGGTGACGCCGTCGTCGAAGATCATCCCGTCGGGCCTGCACATCACGCCGTAGCGCGCGGATCCGACGGCGAGCTTCTTGAAACCGTTGGTGTAGACCCGGTTGAGGAACTCGCCCGCGTCCTTGCCGCGCACGTCGATCTTGCCCAGCGTGGTCGCGTCCATCATCGCCACGCCGTTGCGGGCGGCGCGGCACTCCCGGGCCACGGCGGCGTCCATGTCCTCACCCGGCCGGGGGAAGTACCACGGCCGCTGCCACTGGCCGACGACCTCGAACCGTGCCCCGTGCTCGACGTGCCAGGGATGGACCGACGTGGTCCGCTCCGGGTCGAACAGCTCGCCGCGCTCGCGGCCGGCCAGGGCGGCGAAGGCGACAGGTGAGTACGGCGCCCGGAACGTCGTCGTGCCGACGTCTCCGGGACGGGCACCGCCGAGGGCCTCGGCGATCACGCCGATCGCATTGACGGCCGAGGTCTTGCCCTGGTCCGCGCCGGTGCTGATCGAGGTGTAGCGCTTCACGTGCTCGACACTGCGCATCCCCGCGCCGGTCGCTCGCCAGACGTCCGCAACGGTCTGGTCGCGTTGCAGGTCGACGAAGTGGCTGCGGCAGCTCGACGGGTCGGTGTCTCCCTCGACCGCCAGCCAAACCGGGACCACCGCGCCGAGCGTCGAGCGGGACACGCCGGTCGGCGTCACCGCGACGTGCTCGCGGCCGATCGCCTCCAGAGCCCGGGCGGCCGCGGTGACGCCCGCGGCGAGGCAGCCGACCAGGTCGAAGGTCCCGTCCGCGGAGCCGGCGACCTGCTGGCCGGGGACCTCGCCGTCGGGAACGAACGCGGCGACACGGTCGTCCCACCGGACGCCGCCCTGGCGCTGGCTGTGCAGGTGCACCACCGGACTCCAGCCCCCCGAGACGGCGAGCAGGTCGCAGTCGAGGGTGCCGGTGGCTGCAGACACGGAGCCCTCCACGTCGATGCCGGCGATCCTCACTGTCTCCACCCGGTCGCCACCGTGGGCCCCGACGACCGCGCGGGCGGTGAGCAGCGGGACCTGCCCGTCACCGGTCACGGCGAGCGCGCGGCGTGACGGCTTCTGACGCGAGTCGACGACCGCGACGACCTCGATGCCGACGGCGAGCAGGTCCTCGACGGTGTCGTAGGCGCTGTCGTTCGTGGTGGCGACCACGACGCGGCGTCCGGGCGCCACAGCGTACCGGTTGACGTAGCCGCGGACCGCCGAGGCGAGCATGACGCCGGGGAGGTCGTTGTCGGCGAAGACCAGCGGCCGCTCGTGCGCGCCGGTGGCCAGCACGACCTCACGCGCGCGGAGGTGCCAGAGGCGCTGCCGGGAGACCCCCTCGGGCGCGTCGACGCCGAGGTGGTCCGTGCGGTGCTGCACGGCAAGGACGTAGTTGTCGTCGTAGCTGCCGAAGGCCGTGGTGCGGTGCAGCACGGTGACGTCCTCGGCGCCGGCCAGCTCCTCGGCCACCGCTGCCACCCACTGCAGCGCGGGGACACCGTCGACCAGGTCGTCGCGGTTCGACAACAGGGATCCGCCCGGCTCCGGCTGGTCGTCGACCAGCACCACCCGGGCACCCGAGCGCGCCGCGGTGAGGGCGGCGGCCAGGCCGGTGGGGCCGGCGCCGACGACCAGCACGTCGGTGTGGGTGAACACCTTGTCGTACACGGCCCCGTCCGGTGTCGGGTCGAGCCGGCCGAGCCCGGACAGCAACCGGGCGGAGAGCCCCTCGTGCAGCGGCACAGTGGTCGCGGGCAGCATCGACTCGGTGCACTGGCCGTCGACCTCCAGCAGCGCGTTGGGCTCCTCGACCCCTGCGGAGACCAGTCCGCGCGGACGGCCGAGGTAGATCGAGGGGCCGGCCTGGACCTGGCAGTTGGCGAGCATCGCCGAGGCCACGGTGTCGCCGGCGTAGCCGGTGAGCTCGCGGTCGTCCAGGGTGAACCGCAGCTCGCGGCCACGGTCGATGCGGCCACCGGTCGCCAGTCGGCACGGCTGGCCCGGGGGCAGGCCGGTGCCCTGGCCCGCGCTCTGGTCCGCCTTCTGGTCGGGGATCGGGTCTGTCATCGGGCGCCTCCGGTGGTGGCGGTGAGCTCGGGTCGGGGCTGGTCGAGCCGGTAGACGGCCTCGATGCGGTAGGTCACGGTGTCGCGGACGACGTTGAACCACTTGCGACAGCCGGTGCCGTGCACCCAGCGCTCGGCGAAGAGCCCCTTGGGGTTGTCGCGGAAGAAGAGGTACTCCGCCCATTCGTCGTCGGAGAGCAGGTCGGGTCGGTCCGGGTAGGCGACGTGCGCCTGGCCGCCGTAGTGGAACTCGGTCTCGTTGCGCGGACCGCAGTGGGGGCAGGGGATCAGCAGCATGGGGTGCTCCGGTCAGTGGGCGACGGCTGCGGCGCCGTGCTCGTCGATGAGCGCGCCGGTGACGAAGCGCTCGAGGGTGAAGGGGACGTTGAGCGGGTGCGGCTCGCCGGTGGCCATGGTGTGTGCCATCACCCAGCCGGCCGACGGGGTGGCCTTGAAGCCGCCGGTGCCCCACCCGCAGTTCACGAAGAGGTTCTCGACCGGCGTGGCGCCGATGATCGGCGAGGCGTCGGGCGAGACGTCGACGATCCCGCCCCAGGTCCGGAGCAGGTGCGCCCGGGCGAAGATCGGGAAGAGCTCCACGGCCGCGGCCATCTGGTGCTCGATGACGTGGAACGACCCGCGCTGGCCGTAACCGGTGTAGGAGTCGACCCCGGCGCCCATCACCAGCTCGCCCTTGTGGGCCTGGGAGACGTAGACGTGCACGTGGTTGGACATCACCACGGTCGGGTGGACCGGCTCGTTGAGCTCGGAGACCAGCGCCTGCAGCGGGTGTGACTGCACCGGGAGGCGGAAGCCGGCGCGCGCGGCGAGGACGCTGCTGTGGCCCGCGGCCGTCAGCCCGACGCGCCCGGCCAGGATCCGGCCACGGTTGGTCTCCACCCCGACGACGCGGTTCCCGTCCTTGACGAAGTCGGTCACCTCGCAGTTCTGGATGATGTCGACGCCCATCCGGTCGCAGGCCCGGGCGAACGCCCAGGCGACGTGGTCGTGCTTGGCGATCCCGGCACGGGGCTGGAAGGTCCCCCCGAGCACCGGGTAGCGCAGGTCGGGGGAGACGTTGACGATCGGGCAGACCTTGGCGACCTCGTCGGCGCTGAGCCAGTCCGCGTCGACCCCGTTGAGCTTGTTGGCGTTGACCCGGCGGGTCCCTTCGCGCACGTCCTGGAGCGTGTGGGCGAGATTGAGCACGCCCCGCTGGCTGAACAGGAAGTCGTAGTCGAGCTCCTCGGGCAGCTGCTCCCACAGCTTCAGCGCGAACTCGTAGATCGCCGCGCTCTCGTCCAGGAGGTAGTTGGACCGGATGATCGTGGTGTTGCGGGCCATGTTGCCGCCCGCCAGCCAGCCCTTCTCCAGGACGGCGATGTTGGTCAGGCCGTGGTTCTTCGCCAGGTAGTACGCCGTGGCGATCCCGTGGCCACCGCCGCCGACGACGATCGCGTCGTAGGACGGCTTGGGGTCGGGGTTGTGCCACAGCCAGTCGGGGTGCTCCGGCAGCGGCTTGGTGGTGGTCGTGGTGCTCACTTCTGGGCTCCGTCCAGGTGCGGGTAGAGGGGGACCTTCGCCGCGAGGTTCTCGACCCTGCCGCGCAGCTCACCGGCGAGGGCGTCGTCGTACGTCGGCTGCAGGGCACGGGCGATGACGTCGGCCACCTCGGCGAACTCGACCTCGCCGAAGCCGCGGGTCGCCAGCGCCGGGGTGCCGATGCGCAGGCCGGAGGAGACCATCGGGGGTCGCGGGTCGAAAGGGACGGCGTTGCGGTTGACGGTGATGCCGACGGCGTGCAGCCGGTCCTCGGCCTGCTGGCCGTCGAGCTCGGAGTGGCGCAGGTCGACGAGCACGAGGTGGACGTCGGTGCCCCCGGTGAGCACCGAGACGCCCGCGGCCGCGACGTCGTCGGCGAGCAGCCGGTCGGCGAGCACGCGGGCGCCCGCCAGCGTGCGCTCCTGCCGGTCGCGGAACTCCGGCGCGGCGGCGACCTTGAACGCCACCGCCTTGGCCGCGATCACGTGCTCGAGCGGGCCGCCCTGCTGGCCCGGGAACACCGCGCTGTTGATCTTCTTGGCGAGAGCGGCGCGGCTGAGGATCACGCCGCCGCGCGGGCCGCCGAGGGTCTTGTGGGTGGTGGTGGTCACGACGTCCGCGTGCGGCACCGGGCTGGGGTGCAGGCCCGTGGCCACCAGCCCCGCGAAGTGGGCCATGTCCACCATCAGGTAGGCGCCGACCCGGTCCGCGATCCGGCGGAACTCGACGAAGTCGAGCTGGCGCGGATAGGCCGACCAGCCGGCCACGATCATCCGCGGCCGATGCTCCAGCGCGAGGCGCTCGACCTCCTCCATGTCGACCCGGAAGTCCGACTCGCGCACGTGGTAGGGCACGACGTCGTAGAGCTTGCCGGAGTAGTTGATCCGCATGCCGTGGGTCAGGTGGCCACCGTGGGAGAGGTCCAGCCCGAGGATCGTGTCGCCCGGCTCGAGGAGTGCGAACATCGCGGCCGCGTTGGCCTGGGCCCCGGAGTGGGGCTGGACGTTGGCAGCCTCGGCGCCGAAGAGCTCCCGGACACGGTCGATCGCGAGCTGCTCGACGACGTCGACGTGCTCGCAGCCGCCGTAGTAGCGGCGGCCGGGGTAGCCCTCGGCGTACTTGTTGGTCAGCACCGAGCCCTGGGCCTGCATGACGGCGGTCGGGGCGAAGTTCTCCGAGGCGATCATCTCGAGGGTCGCCTGCTGCCGCCCGAGTTCGGCGCCGATGGCGGCGGCGATCTCGGGGTCGAGCGTGGCCAGGTCGAGGTCGAGAAGGGTGGTCACGGGGGCTCCTGCGGCGTAATCGTTGCGGTGCAGGAAACCTAGATGGTCAGAACGCAACCGGTCAAGGCGATCCGTCGGAAAATCGAGCGGGGCATGGGCTCTTGACAGTGCGCTGGGTCACTCCTAGTCTCGCAACGGCGTTGATTCATATGCAACGCTAGTGGTCGAGGAGACAGCATCCAGCGGGTGCCGCCAGCCCCGGTCACCGACCAGGCCCGCGAAAGGAACCACATGTCCGTGTCCGAGCTCGAACGCCTCAAGATCATCAACAACGGGGAGAAGGAACAGCTCACCTTCTCCGCGGGCGAGATGGAGCGGCGGCTCTCGTCCCTGCGCAAGATCATGGCCGACGCCGGCGCCGACGTCACGCTGCTGACGTCGTACCACAACGTGAAGTACTACTCCGACTTCCTCTACACGTCCTTCGGGCGGCCCTACGCGCTGGTGGTCACCCAGGACGACCAGTACACCGTCTCGGCGAACATCGACGCGGGGATGCCGTGGCGGCGCAGCTTCGGCGACAACGTCGTCTACACCGACTGGCACCGGGACAACTACATTTGGGTGATCCGCGAGAGCCTCCGGCAGCGTGGCGTCGACCCGGCCCGGATCGGCGTGGAGAACGACACGCTCCCGCTGGAGATGCGCGAGAAGTTCCAGGCCGCCTTCCCCCAGGCGTCCCTGGTCGACGTGTCGAAGGCCGCGATGCGCCAGCGGATGGTCAAGTCCGCTGAGGAGATCGAGGTCATCAAGCACGGTGCCCGGATCGGTGACCTCGGTGGCTACGCGATCCGCGACGCGATCGCCGAAGGGGTCGCGGAGTACCAGGTCGCCCTGGCCGGGACCAACGCGATGGTCCACGAGATCGCCAAGACCTTCCCGCACACGGAGATCCGGGACACGTGGGTCTGGTTCCAGTCCGGTGTCAACACCGACGGCGCGCACAACTGGCCGACCACCCGCCAGATCCAGCGTGGCGACATCCTCAGCCTGAACTGCTTCCCGATGACCTCCGGCTACTACACCGCTCTCGAGCGCACCCTCTTCTTCGGTGAGCCCGACGAGCGGTCGCTCGAGCTGTGGAACATCAACGTCGAGGTGCACCGCGCCGGCCTGGAGCTGATCAAGCCCGGTGTCTCCTGCGCGGAGATCGCCCACAAGCTCAACGAGATCTACATCGGCTACGGGCTGCTCCCCAACCGCACCTTCGGCTATGGCCACTCCTTCGGGGTGCTGTGCCACTACTACGGCCGCGAGGCCGGCCTGGAGCTGCGTGAGGACATCGAGACGGTGCTCGAGCCGGGCATGGTGGTCTCGATGGAGCCGATGATCATGGTCCCCGAGGGCCAGCCGGGCGCCGGTGGCTACCGCGAGCACGACATCCTCGTGGTCGGGGACGACGGCGCCGAGAACATCACGAAGTTCCCCTTCGGCCCGGAGCACAACATCCTGGGCGCCTGACGGTGCCGGGCGGCGCCACCGCGACCTGCCATCCGGTGGCGCCGCCCTCCGACCTCGTGCGCGATGATGGCGACCGATGAGCTCACCCACTGACGAGGGCAACGGCGAGGCCCGTGGCATCGCCGCCCTCAACAACGGCATCGCCGTGCTGCGGGCCTTCTCCGCGGAGGACCCGGTGCTCGGCGTTTCGGAGATCGCGGCCAAGGTGGGCCTGCACAAGAGCACCGTCTCGCGGATCCTCGCCACCCTGGAGGTCCAGGACCTTGTCGAGAGGGGCTCCGACAACCGAAGGTTCCGCCTGGGCCTCGGCGTCATCGGGATGGCCGGGCCCCTCCTGGCCGACCTCGACGTACGGCGGGTCGCCTACCCGTTCCTCACCGACCTCGGGCGGCGGATCGGGGAGACCGTCGCGCTGATGGTCTGGGACGGCAGCGAGGCGGTCTGCGTCGAGCAGGTGCCGAGCCGGCACCAGGTCAAGCACACCACTCCCCTCGGCACCCGCTACCGCTCCGCGGCCGACTCGTCGGTGCAGGTCTTCCTCGCCTCGTTCGACGCGTTCACGGTGCGCCGGCTGATCAGCAGCGGCAGCATCGACCTCCCCGGTGCGGACGAGCCGGTGCTGGGGGCCTACGCCGTACGCCTGCGCCAGGTGGTCGAGGGCGGCTGCGCGATCAACTACGGCGAGACCTCGCTGGAGGAGGTCGGGATCGCTTCCCCGGTCCTCGACCACCGCGGCGACCCCGTGGCCGCCGTGCTCGTGTCCGCGCCCCGGTTCCGGGTCTCCCGCGAGCAGGCGCGGTCGATCTCGGAGGACACGCGCCGATGCGCGGACGACATCAGCCGACGCCTCGGCGGCCAGCCCGGCAAGGGCTGACCTCGCGCCCCGCGTCAGGCATCAGGCAGGGTCCGGCCCCAGCCGCAACCCGTGCCGCAGCTTGAGGGCGAGGTGGAGGGCCAGGGCCCGGTCGGTCCCGGTGGGGTCGCCGCCGAGCAGGCCGAAGACCCGGTCGAGCCGGCCGTAGAGAGACTGGCGCTGCACGTGGAGTGCCTCGGCGGTGCGCGTCTTGTGGCACCCGTGGTCGAAGTAGGCCTCGAGCGTCTCGAGGAGCACGTCGCGCTCCGCGTGGCGGGTGGCCAGCAGCATCGCCAGCTGTCCCTGGACGAACCGTTGCGCCGGCGCCCGCAAGGCGTCCGAGGCCAGCCAGTCCATCACCATCGTCGTTGAGGCGTCGACCACGACGCTCGACGCACGCGCGGACCTGCGCCGCAGGCAGGACTCGGCCGGGGCCATCGAGGAACCCAGCGCGCGCAGGCTGGGCACGACCGGCCCGACCGCCACGACCAGCTCGGCGTGGTCCCGTGCCCAGGCGGTGAGGTCGTCGAGCAGCGCGGCTCGGGCCTCGGCAGCATGACGACGGTCCGTCATCGACAGCACGACGCGGGCCCCGGTGTCCGTCGCGTCGATGGCGAGCTGCCCGTGCCGCCACAGCAACCCGTCCAGGCCGTGCAGCCCGGCCGTGGTGGACCCGCCGATGGCGATGCCGAGGACCGGCGCGGAGCGGTCGAACCCGACCAGCTCGCCCAGCTGGTCGATGCGCCCCCGGTGCTCGTCCGCGCGCGAGGCGAGGCGGGCGAGCTCGCTGGCCGCGAAGTCGCGCGTGGACGGTGGGTTCCCGCTGAGCATGGCCAGGCCGAGCGCCTCCCCGGCCCGCTCCCCGGCCACGGCCAGGACGTCGACGTCGTCGTGCGCGTCCGGGTAGAAGGCCAGGGTCGCGGCGTGCGCACCGCGGACCGTGACGCGCGAGGTCAGTGCCCCCACCAGCGACGGGCGGTCCGCCGGGTCCGTGACCTCGGGCGACTGGGTGACCAGCGCCCCGGCCCGGTCGAACAACGCGACCCTCGTGTGCGTGCGTCGCCAGACCTCGTCCATCAGTGCCTGGACGCCGCCGCCGCTGCTCAGGATCCCGGACAGCGCGCGGGCGAGGTCGCCGCCGTAGCGCAGCCGGACGACCGACTCGTTGACCAGCTCGGCGTTGAGCGCCTCGGTCACGCCGACGAACGGCACCACCCGACAGAGCTCGACCACCGGGAAGCCGACCAGGTCGGCTTCGAGCAGCAGCGCCGGCGGGATCTCCGGCAGCCGGGGCCCGGTCTCGATGGCGACCGCGGCGACCTGGCGCTCGGCCAGCTCCCGCACGTAGCGTCGCTGCTGTGACGGCGACGCGGCGGCCAGCATCTCACCGCCGGTCAGCAGCAGCTCCCCGCCGCGCAGCAACGGGGCGATCTCGAGGACCTCGCTGGAGTGGATCCAGCGCACCCGGCGGTCCAGGGCGGCGCCCCCGGCCCGGACCGTGGGCTCGGCAGCAGCCAGCGTGGGGTGCTCCAGCACTCTGGCCAGGCTCATCCGCATGACGAAACGTCCAGCAACTCGGCCAACACACGTGACAGTATGCATCTTGTTGGGTGTGACGTGGAGCACTGAGGATGGAGCCCGCGACCAGATCGCGCCATGTTCCGTCCAGGAGGGTTCCTGAATGTCAGCCTCACCCCACGCCCCGTCGGTCATCGCCGACCTCGAGCAGCAGCTCCAGCCGATCCCTGAGGAGGCCCGGACCCGCAGCGTCTCGGGGCAGTTCTGGATCTGGTGCGGTGCCAACATCGCCCCGATCAACTGGGTCCTCGGCGCCCTCGGTGTCGACTTCGGCCTCGGACTGTGGGACACCGTCCTGGTGCTGGTCGTGGGCAACCTGATCGGCATGTCGCTGTTCGGCTTCTTCGTGCTCCTCGGCCAGCGCACCGGCGCCACCGGGATGGTGCTCTCCCGTGCTGTCTTCGGCCGGGTCGGCAACTACCTGCCGGCGACGATCCAGGCCTGCCTGGCCATCGGCTGGTGCGCGCTGAACACCTGGATCATCCTGGACCTGGTGATGGCGCTGCTCGGCAAGCTCGGCGTCGTCGACCCGAACGCCGCCAACAACGGCGCTCGCATCCTCGTCGCCGCGGTGATCATGATCGCGCAGGTGGTCATCTCCTGGCTGGGCTACCGCGCCATCGCCGCGTTCGAGCGCTGGACGGTGCCACCGACGATCGCGGTGCTGATCGGCATGTCGATCACGGCCTGGTTCTTCCTGCACATCGACTGGGGGTACGCCGGTCCGGCCGGCCACGTCCTCACCGGGAGCGCCCGCTGGGCCGCGATGACCGGCGTGATGACCGCGATCGGGATCGGCTGGGGCATCACCTGGTTCACCTACGCCGCCGACTACTCGCGCTTCGTCAGCCGGGAGGTGCCTCGCCGCAAGCTCTACCTGGCCAGCACCTTCGGGCAGTTCCTGCCCGTCGTCTGGCTGGGCCTCCTCGGGGCGACCCTGGCGACCAAGAGCACGACCGTCGACCCCGGCCAGCTGATCGTGCAGAACTTCGGTGTGCTGGCCGTCCCGGTGCTGCTGCTGGTCATCCACGGCCCGATCGCGACCAACATCCTCAACATCTACACCTTCTCCGTCGCGACCCAGGCCCTCGACCTCAAGGTGCCGCGCCGCGCGCTGAACCTGATCGTCGGCGTCTTCTCCATGGCCGTGGTCGTCTTCTTCATCTACAAGGGTGACTTCGCCAACACCCTCGACGAGTTCCTGTCGGGCATCGTGGCGTGGATCGCGGCCTGGGGCGGCATCATGCTGGTCCACTACTACTGGCTGCTGCGCGGTCGTCGGTCGGACTCCGCCAAGCTCTTCGACCCGGTCGGCACGCATCGCCTCCCGGGAGTGAACTGGGCGGGCATGGTCGCCTTCTTCGCCGGCATCGCGATGACCTGGCTGTTCATGTACGGCATGGTCCCGGCGCTGCAGGGCCCGGTCGCCAGGGCGATGCACGGGGTCGACCTGTCCTGGCTGGCCGGTGGCCTGACCAGCGCGGGGATCTACGCCCTGCTCGGCCCGCTCGTGGCCCGGAAGTACGACGAGGTGCCGCAGGCGCGGTCGACGCCGGCCGCGTTCGACGTCGAGGAAGTCGTGGCATGACGTTCGCCTGGCCGGATGGCTACCGCGCAGCGGCCGCCTTCACCTTCGACGTGGATGCCGAGTCGTGCGTGCTCGCGCACGACCCGGCCTCCTCCCGGCGCATGTCGCTGATGACCCACCAGGCCTACGGTGCCCGGGCCGGCGTGCCACGGTTGCTGCGGCTGCTGGAGCGGCGCGGGGTGCAGGCGACGTTCTTCGTGCCCGGGTTCACCGCCGACACCTACCCGGACATGGTCCGACAGATCCGCGACGGTGGCCACGAGATCGCCCACCACGGCTACCTGCACGAGCCGATGCAGGGGATCACCGCCGAGCAGGAGGCGTCGTACATCGACCGCGGCCTGGAGGCGCTGGACCGGCTCGGGGTCACCCCGGTCGGCTACCGGGCGCCCTGGTGGGAGCTCAACTGGCACTCCGCGGACCTCCTCGTCGACCGCGGCTTCCGCTACGACTCCAGCCTCCTGGACGGGGACGTGCCCTACCGGTTCACCGGCGAGAGCGGCCGAGGCAGCCTCGTGGAGATCCCGGTCGACTGGACCCTCGACGACTGGGAGCAGTACGCCTTCTACCCGGGCTGGACCGGCAGCGGCGTGATCGAGAGCCCGGCGAAGGTGCACGAGATGTGGCTCCTCGAGGCCCAGGCACACCATGCCGAGGGCGGCTGCTTCGTGCTGACCAACCACCCGTTCATCTCCGGGCGCCCGTCGAAGGCGGCGGCGCTCGAGCGGCTGATCGACGACGTCCAGACGCTGGACGGCATCTGGGTCGCCCCGCTCGCCGAGATCGCCGAGCACGCCCGGACGACCCTCGCGGAGGTCCGCGAGATCCAGCGCGTCGAGGCGCCGGAGGGCTACCTCGGCCTGCCGGCTCCGTCGCTGGTCTCCTAGGGTGCGGAAGTAGGCGTACGAAAGCGGTGCTGACCCTCCCGATCGGGCGGGAATCCACGGTCCGCCGGCGCCCGGCGCGTGCGTCGCGTCCGCGGGCGCGGCTCTACCTCGTCGTCGCCATCGTCCTGCTCGGGCTCAACCTGCGGACACTGTTCCCCAGCCTGTCCGTCCTCCTGCCGGGAGTGGTGGCAGCCCACCACCCCTCACACGAGGTGCTCGACGTGCTCACCACCGTGCCGGTCCTCCTCCTGGGTGCGTGCGCCCCGCTGGCGCCGCTGCTGGCCCGGCGGTGGGGAACCGAGCGGACCCTGGTCGCCGCGGCGCTGGTCCTGACCGCCGGGCTTGCCGTGCGCGGCACGGGAGAGCTCTCGGCGATGCTGGTCGGCACCGTCGCGACCGGGGCGGCCATCGCCGTTGCGAACGTGCTGCTCCCGGCGCTCGTGAAGAGCGAGTTCCCACACCGCCTCGGCGCGATGAGCGGGTTGTGCACCGCGGCCATGTGCGCCTCCGCGGCGCTGGCCGCGGGCCTCACCCATCCGGTGGCAGCGCTGACCGGGTCGTGGCGCCTCGGGCTGCTGGTCTGGTCGGTCCCGGCTGCAGCCGCCGGGCTGGTGCTGTTGCCGCTGCTGTCGCGGCGGCCGTCGGTGCCCCGCCGGGAGGTCGAGCCGGCGCCGCAGCTGTGGCGGTCGCGAACCGCCTGGCACGTGACCGGCTTCATGGTGCTCCAGGCGATGACCTCGTTCAGCGTCTTCGCGTGGCTGGTTCCCATCCTGCGCCAGCGCGGCATCGGCGCCGGGCTCGCGGGCGGGATGACCGCCGCCTGCATCCTGCTGCAGGTGGTCGGGTGCCTGGTCGCGCCCACGCTGGCGGCGCGGTGTCGGGACCAGCGCGCCGTCAACGCGCTCGCCGCGGTGCTCACTGCGGCCGGCTTCACGCTCGCCATCGTGGGACCGGCGCCGCTGGTCTGGCTGTGGGTCGTCCTGCTCGGCATCGGACAGGGCAGCCTGACTGCGCTGGCGCTGGCGATGATCGTCTTCCGGACCCGCGACGAGCGGTCGGCGGCACGGCTGTCGGGGATGATGCAGGGCGTGGGCTACGGAGTCGGGTCCTCGGGCACCCTCCTCGTCGGGGCCCTGCACGGCGCCACGGGATCGTTCGCGCCCGCGGCGATCATGTTCGCCGCCGTCGGCGTGGTCGCGGTCCGCTTCGGGATCCTCGCGGGGCGGGCCCGCTTCGTGGCGTGACCCTCGCCAGGGATCGGGTGGCGGAGGCGGACGGGAATCGAACCCGCCTGGCCGGGATGCCCGACCACTACGGTTTTGAGGACCGCGCCCGTCACCAGACGAGTTACGCCTCCGCGGCAACCCTAGTGGGCTCGGGGCCCGGGATCGGGGCCCGGGATCGGGGCCTGGGATCGGGGCCCGGGCTCGGCACCGGATCCGGCCGCCCTCTGGAGTGACGATCGCGTGCTGGGGTACGGTGCCGGAGAGGCAGGAGGTGACCATGGGCGCTGGGCCCGGGAAGGCGTTTCTGGGGTGGCCGCTGCTGCGGCAGCTCATCGGCCCCGACCCGCTCGGCCGCGGCACCGCCTCCGAGTCCGGGCACAGCCGCCGCCTCGAGCCGCGCACGGTCCACGCCGACCGCGTGGTCGACTCGATCTGCCCCTACTGCGCCGTGGGCTGCGGCCAGAAGATCTTCGTCAAGGACGAGCAGGTCATCCAGATCGAGGGCGACCCGGCCAGCCCCGTCTCGCGCGGGCGCCTCTGTCCGAAGGGCAGCGCCAGCAAGCAGCTGGTCACCTCCCCGACCCGGGTGACCAAGGTCCGCTACCGGCGGCCGAACGGCACGGAGTGGGAGGACCTCGACCTCGACACGGCGATGGACATGA
The DNA here is from genome assembly GCA_025980475.1 of Nocardioidaceae bacterium. Classification (GTDB taxonomy): domain Bacteria; phylum Actinomycetota; class Actinomycetes; order Propionibacteriales; family Nocardioidaceae; genus Marmoricola. The sequence goes on from JAICXL010000048.1 coordinate 22,230, forward strand.
TCACCGACCGTGTGCTCAAGACGCGCAAGCAGTTCTGGGAGTGGGAGGACGAGAAGGGCCGGCGGCTGCGCCGCACCATGGGCATCGCCAGCCTCGGAGGAGCGACCCTCGACAACGAGGAGAACTACCTCATGAAGAAGCTCTACACGGCGATGGGCGCGATCCAGATCGAGAACCAGGCGCGCATTTGACACAGCTCCACGGTTCCCGGTCTGGGGACCTCGTTCGGCCGCGGTGGGGCCACCACCTTCCTCCAGGACCTGCAGAACTCCGACTGCATCCTCATCGAGGGATCCAACATGGCCGAGGCACACCCGGTCGGGTTCCAGTGGGTGATGGAGGCCAAGCGCCGCGGTGCGACGATCATCCACGTCGACCCCCGGTTCACCCGGACCTCGGCGGTCGCGGACCTGCACGTCCC
>JAICXL010000068.1 GCA_025980475.1 Nocardioidaceae bacterium
CGACTACGACAGCGCCGCCGGCACCGGCCGCACCAAGAAGGAGCTGCTGCAGCTCAAGCGCGAGCGCGACAAGCTCGAGCGGACCCTCGGCGGCATCCGCGACATGAGCCGGACGCCGTCCGCGGTCTGGATCGTCGACACCAACAAGGAGCACCTCGCCGTCGAGGAGGCGCGCAAGCTGCACATCCCCATCGTGGGCATCCTCGACAGCAACTGCGACCCCGACGAGGTCGACTACCCGATCCCGGGCAACGACGACGCGATCCGCGCGGTCGGCCTGCTCACCCGGGTGATCGCCGACGCGGTGGCCGACGGCCTCATCGCGCGCTCGGGCGGTGGCACCAAGGACGGCGCAGCCACTGGCATCGGCGCTGACGAGCCGCTGGCCGACTGGGAGCGTGACCTGCTCGCCGGCCAGGCCGATGCTGCCACGACCGAGACCCCGGCTCCCGAGGCCGAGGCGGCCCCTGTCGCCGAGGCTGCCGCGGCGGAGACCCCGCTCGCCGAGGCTCCCGAGACCGAGGCTCCTGGGGCCCAGGCCCCCGTCGCCGAGGCTGCCGCGACCGAGCCCCCGGTTGTCGAGACCCCGGTTGTCGAGACCCCGGTTGCCGAGCCCCCGGTTGCCGAGCCCCCGGTTGACGAGGCCCCCGTTGACGAGGCCCCCGTTGACGAGGCCGAGGCCGAACAAGGCGAAGAGGCTCCGGCCACCGAGGCCTGAGCCGGCCCCACCATTCACCCACCCCTCCAGGGAGACACGTCACATGGCGAACTTTTCCGCTGCCGACGTCAAGAAGCTTCGTGAGCTGACCGGCGCCGGGATGATGGACTGCAAGAAGGCGCTCGACGAGGCCGACGGCGACTTCGACAAGGCTGTCGAGGTGCTGCGCGTCAAGGGGGCGGCGAAGGCCGCCAAGCGGGGCGCGGAGCGTGAGGCGACCGCCGGACTGGTGGCCAGCTCGGGCGGCGCCCTCGTCCAGCTCAACTGCGAGACCGACTTCGTGGCGAAGAACGACGACTTCATCGCTGCGGCCCAGCAGATCGCCGACGCCGCCGCGGCGGCCCACCCGGCGGACGTGGAGGCGCTGAAGGCAGTTGCGCTCGAGGGCACCACCGTCGGCAACCTGGTCGAGGACCTCGCGGTGAAGATCGGCGAGAAGATCGAGCTGGGCCGGGTTGCCGTCTTCGACGAGCCGGTGGTGGTCTACCTGCACCGGCGCGCGTCCGACCTGCCACCCGCGGTGGGCGTGCTGGTCGAGTTCTCAGGGGACGACGCAGAGGCGGCGCGCGGCGTCGCCATGCAGGTCGCAGCGATGCGGCCGTCGTACCTCTCTCGCGACGAGGTCCCGGCTGACATCGTGGCCAAGGAACGGGAGATCGCCGAGGCGACCGCCCGCGAGGAGGGCAAGCCGGAGCAGGCACTCCCGAAGATCATCGAGGGTCGCCTCAACGGCTACTTCAAGGACGTCGCACTGCTCGACCAGCCATCGGTGACCGACAGCAAGAAGTCGGTCCGGGCAGTCGTGGACCAGGCCGGCATCTCCGTGCGGCGGTTCGCCCGCTTCGAGGTCGGCGCCTGAGCATCGAGTAGGGTCGCCGGCACCAGTCCAGGGACCTCGACGAGGGGAGTCGGCGATGACGGCGTACCGGCGCGTGCTGCTGAAACTTTCCGGCGAGGTGTTCGGCGGCGGCAAGGTCGGCGTCGACCCCGACGTCGTTCAGAAGGTCGCTCGCGAGATCGCCTCGGTGGTCCGGGCCGGGGTCCAGGTCGCGGTCGTCACCGGTGGTGGCAACTTCTTCCGCGGCGCCGAGCTGCAGCAGCACGGAATGGACCGGGCCCGCGCCGACTACATGGGCATGCTCGGCATCGTGATGAACTGCTTGGCGCTGCAGGACTTCCTGGAGAAGGAGGGCGTCGAGACCCGGGTGCAGACCGCGATCACGATGGGTCAGGTCGCCGAGCCCTACATCCCGCGCCGGGCGATCCGGCACCTGGAGAAGGGGCGGGTGGTGATCTTCGGGGCGGGTGCCGGGATGCCCTACTTCTCCACCGACACCGTTGCCGCGCAGCGCGCACTGGAGACCAAGTGCGAGGTGGTGCTGATGGCCAAGAGCGGAGTGGACGGGGTCTACAACGCCGACCCGCGCACCGATCCCGACGCGGTGAAGTACGACCGGATCAGCTTCCAGGAGGCGCTCCAGGCGGGCCTGAAGGTCGCCGACGCCACCGCGTTCGCACTGTGCATGGAGAACGGGCTGCCGATGGTCGTCTTCGGCATGGCCCCCGAAGGCAACATCCTCCGAGTCGTCCAGGGTGACAAGATTGGCACGCTGGTGAGCGCCGGGGGCTGACCCGGAGCGCTGCCGGTCCGACGACACGAGCGAGGAGACATGATCAACCAGACCCTGAACGAGGCCGACCAGAAGATGGCCAAGGCGGTCACCGTCACGCGGGAGGACTTCTCCGCGATCCGCGCCGGCCGCGCCAACCCGTCGATGTTCTCTAAGCTGACCGCCGACTACTACGGCACCCCCACGCCGCTCCAGCAGCTCGCGTCCTTCACCGCGCCCGAGGCCCGGATCATCCTGGTGGCGCCCTACGACATGAGCGCCATGCCGGCCATCGAGAAGGCGATCCGCGACTCCGACCTCGGCGTCAACCCGACCGATGACGGCAAGGTGATCCGCTGCGTCTTCCCCGAGCTCACCGAGGAGCGCCGCAAGGAGTACATCAAGGTCGCCCGCACCAAGGCCGAGGAGGGCCGGGTGGCGGTGCGCAACATCCGCCGCAATGCCAAGCAGGGCCTCGAAAAGCTCGGAGCGGACGGCGAGGTCGGCAAGGACGACGTCACCGGAGCGGAGAAGCGCCTCGACGCGATGACCAAGAAGCACACCGACGAGATCGACGACATGCTCAAGCACAAGGAAGCCGAGCTGCTCGAGGTCTGAGCGCCCACGCGTCGATCCAACCGATGACCGAGACCTCCCCGCCGGCGCGGCAGCCGGAGAAGAAAGGCCGCGCGGGCCGCGACCTCCCCAAGGCCATCGCCTCCGGCGCGACGCTCGGGGCCGCCGTCATCATCTCGCTGGTCTTCTGGAAACCGGCATTCATGGTCATCGTCGCCGGGGCGGTCGTGATCGCGGTCTGGGAGCTGCACCGGGCGATGGCGCAGCGGGGGATGGACCTGCCGCAGGAACCGCTGATGGTCGGTGGAACGGTGATCGTGGTGGTCGCCTACCTCTACGGCGCTCCGGCGCTGGTGACGGCGACAGCCGTCACCGCACTGGTCACCATGTTGTGGCTCCTGCGACGAGGAGTGGAGGGTTACGTCGCGAACGCGACCGCCTCGGTCTTCTCGCTGATCTACGTGCCGTTCCTCGGTGCCTTCGTCGCGCTGCTCCTCGCCGAGAAGGGCGAGAACGGTGTCCGGGGGGTGATCACCTTCGTGGTGGTGACCATCGCCTCCGACATCGGCGGCTACGCCGCCGGCGTCCTCTTCGGCAGGCACCCGATGGCGCCGGTGATCTCGCCGAAGAAGTCGTGGGAGGGCTTCGCCGGCTCCACGATCGCCTGCGTGGTCGCGGGCTGGCTCCTCGTGGTCTACCTGCTCGACGGGCGTTGGTGGGTCGGCGTGGTCCTGGGCCTGATCGCGGTGGTGATGGCGACCCTCGGGGATCTGTGCGAGTCGGTGATGAAGCGCGACCTCGGCATCAAGGACATGTCCCAGATCATTCCCGGCCACGGGGGTCTGATGGACCGGCTCGACTCCCTCCTCGCCACGATCGCGCCCATCTGGCTGTTGCTGCACTACCTGGTGTTCTGAGCCACGGCGCTCCTCAGGCCGGGTGCCTCAGCCTGAGCAAGGGGCGGCCGTCGAGGGTGGTCAGCTCCACCGTGGCGATCTGGTCCGGCGGCATGTCGACCGAAGCGGTGACCGACGCCTTGCCGTCCGGCCCCACGCGCCACGTGGCCAGCCGGTGCCTCACCCCGGCCTCGTCGGTGACAACCAGGGCGTAGGGCTTCGTCCACGGGTCGTGGCCGTGGTAGCGGCAGGTCATCCAGAGCCGGGCACCACTGGCCTCGGGCGTCACCGAGACACCCGCGGTGATCGGCGTGTCGACCACCTGGCGCATGGCCACCACGGGACTGGGAGTGGGCTCGCCGGTCAGCTGGACGGTCGTGAGCACGGCAGCCACCACGGCCGCCGCGGCGACCGCGGCCACCGCCCAGCGCCGTCGCCGGTTGCGTCGTCGGACCGCGCGGAGCAGTCGCGGCAACAGGGTGTCCGGCGCCGGCGGTGCGTCGGCGAGATCATTGGGACCGACCCTCGACAGAAGGCCGGGAACCCCCGCGAGCTCACGCACGGACCGCCGGCAGTCGGCGCAGCTTTCGAGGTGCTCCTCGAAGTCGGCCCGCTCGTCGGGCGGGAGCGCGCCCAGGACGTAGGCAGCCGCGGAGATGCAGCTCTCGCTCAACGGGTCACCCCCCTCTCCTCCAGGGCGAGACGGAGCGCCCGCATCCCATAGTGCAATCGCGACTTCACCGTCCCGGCCGGGACCCCGAGGCGGTCCGCGGCCTCGACCACGGTCCGTCCCCCGTAGTAGCACTCCACGATCGCCGCGCGGTGGTCGTGGGACAGGCTCCTCAGCGCGTCGGCGACCAGCCACGACTGGAAGAGCTCGTCGGTGCCGTCCGTGGTGGACTGCTCGACCGTACCGGGTTCGACCAGGACCTCCGGGCGCGACGAGCTGCTCCGCCAGCCGTCGATGACGATGTTGCGGGCGACCGTGAACAGCCACGCCCGGACCGCGTCGCTGCTGCGGTCGAGCACGTCCGGGTGGCGCCACGCCCGGAGCAGGGTCTCCTGCGCGACATCCTCGGCGCGCAACCTGTCACCGCGCGTGAGGTGCAGGCAGAAACTCCACAACGTGCCGGCGTGGTCGTCGTACACGGTGCGCATCAGCTCGTCCTGCAGATCGGGCGTGGCCCACCTCCTGGCTTCGTCCCCTTCTACGGTGTGGCCACCCTCATGGTTCACCGATTCGGGCTCCCGGGCGACCGAATGCGACACTGGACCGGACATGACCGAGCCCCCGCGCAGCCTTCCGCTGGTCCTGGCCGAGCCCCGCGGCCGCCGCAAGCCACCGCGGCACCTGGCCGACCTCTCAGCCGCCGAGCGCACGGAGCTGGTCGGGGGCCTCGGGCTGCCCGGCTTCCGGGCTCGCCAGCTCTCCACGCACTACTTCTCCCGCCTCGTCGACGACCCCGCCGAGATGACCGACCTGCCGGCGGCCGACCGTGAGCAGCTCGTGGCCGGGCTGCTGCCGGCGTTGATGACACCCCTGCGCGTGCTCGAGGCCGACCGCGGCGCGACCCGCAAGACGCTGTGGCGGCTCTTCGACGGCGCGCTGGTCGAGTCGGTGCTGATGCGCTACCCGGACCGGGTGACCATGTGTGTCTCGAGCCAGGCCGGGTGCGGGATGGCGTGCCCGTTCTGCGCGACCGGCCAGGGCGGCCTCCAGCGCAACCTGTCCACCGCTGAGATCGTCGAGCAGGTGGTGGCTGGCGCCCGTGCTCTCGCGCGCGGTGAGGTGGCCGGCGGTACGGGCCGGGTCTCGAACGTGGTCTTCATGGGCATGGGGGAGCCGCTGGCCAACTACAAGGCCGTGATCGGGGCGGTCCGCCGGCTCACCGACAAGGCACCTGACGGACTCGGGATGTCCGCGCGCGGCATCACGGTCAGCACGGTCGGTCTCGCCCCGCGGATCCGGCAGCTCGCCGACGAGGGCATCCCGGTGACACTCGCGCTCAGCCTGCACGCCCCCGACGACGAGCTGCGCGACGAGCTGGTGCCGATCAACAACCGCTTCAAGGTCGCCGAGGCGGTCGAGGCGGCGTGGGAGTACGCCCGCCGGACGAAGCGACGGGTCTCGATCGAGTACGCCATGATGCGCGGCATCAACGACCAGGGCTGGCGGGCCGACCTGCTGGCGGACCTGCTCACGTCTTACGGAGCGGACTCCGATGACCGGCGGGGCCGGTGGGGGTGGGTGCACGTGAACCTGATCCCGCTGAACCCCACCCCGGGCACGAAGTGGACTGCGTCCGATCCCCGCGACGAGCGCGAGTTCGTCCGCCGGCTCGAGGCCCGGGGCATCCCCACGACCGTGCGCGACACCCGCGGCCGCGAGATCGACGGGGCCTGCGGGCAGCTGGCCGCCGCCGAGTAGCCGGCCACCGAGTGGCTAGGGCATCCCGGCCGGCTTGCCGACGAGCAGCTCGGCGTTGCGGGCCGCCGCCACGCCCTCGCGGCCGGCCGTGCGCGACTGCCAGTCGTTCATCGCAAGCTCGCGGCCCAGCGACGCCAGCGCCACCGGGGTGTCGGTGCGTCCGCCGCAGGACGCCGGACCCGCATGGTCGAGCATCGTGGTGAAGATCGAGAGAGTGCCGTCGTGGTTGTCGGCAACCTCGATGATCCGGGACTGCTGCGGGAAGTCGATGTGCGAGGCTGTGTTGACCTCCCAGAAGCCGCCGGTGCCGTCGCTGCGGGCATGTGCCCACACCTGGTTGCGGTGGGTGTGGCCGTTGACCCACGCGATCACGCGGTGGTCGGCCAGCAGCAGCTGCTCCACCTGTTCACCCAGCACCCGCGGGCTGGTGTCCCCACCGGTGGCCACCAGCGGGTTGTCCATCGTGTCGACGGTGTGGTGGCTGACCACGACCACTGCCTTGTCGCCCGTGCCGGCGAGCACCGACTGCAACCAGCCGAACTGGGCCTGGTCGAGCGAGCCGTTGTCGTAGCCGTTGGGGTTCACCGTGTCGAGCACCACGAAGCGGATGTCACCGCGGTCGAAGGTGTAGTAGGCCGTGCCGGAGGCCCGGTTGGCCGACGTGAACCCGTGACCGACCGGGGAACCGCTGGTGGTGAAGTGCTCCTCGACGATCTGCTGCTTGGTCAGGCTGCGCCGCTTCAGGTCGGGCGTCACCACCTCGACAGCGCCGGTGAGCAGGGCCGCGTCGAGGAGGGATGTGAGGTCGTTGCGGCGTACGGCGCCCAGCACGTCGGCCTCGCCGACCCCGGGCGGAGGCGAGATCAGCTTGGCGCTGCCGGTGCCGATCGCGCCCAGCTGCATGGTGTGCGGAAAGTTGCCCTGCACCAGCCCGTCGTGGTTACCGAATGCGGTGTACCACGGCATCGCCAGACCCTCGGCCGCGAAGGGCTGCCTGGCGGCGTCGAGCAGGCCCGGGACCAGCGGGAAGCCGTAGCGTGACCGGGGCTCGTCGTCCTGGCGCAGGGGCGGGGCGCCGTCGGGGTGCCAGTAGTGGGTGTCGTAGTGCAGCAGGTCCTGGGACATCACGCCCTCGTAGCGGCTGTAGTCACCGCTGTCCGGCCGCACCTGCGTGCCGTCGAGCAGGTCGATGTTCCAGCGGACTTCGTTGAGCTGGCAGTTGTCGGAGCTGTCGCCGGTCTGGAGGGCGAAGGCGAAGGGCAGACCGGTCACCGGTCCTGTTCGCACCTGGTTCACGGCCCGGACCATCGCGTCCGCGACTGTGCGGTCATCGGCTCCTGCGGGCGGTAGGCGGAGGCGAACAGGCCGGGGGTCGGGCCTCCGGCAGCGTCCTGGTCGTCGTAGCGATCGGTCCACTCGACCCGCATCGGTGACTGGTGGTCGACCACGTGCACGTCGGTGAGGTGCACGAACGCCAGCAGGGCCGTGCGCTTCGCCTCGCGGCCTGGCCCGGCCCCGATGCCGAGGTCCTCCCGCAGGACGTGCGGTTCACCGGCACCCGTGACGACCGGGGCGTAGCCCCCGGCGCCTGGGGTACCCCGCCGATAGGTGGTGGCCAGCGTGGTGCCGCCGGCGGCCGCGACAGCCGACCGGGCCAGGGGACCGAGGAATCCGCCGCCGACGGCCACGAGCCCACCCGTGGCCAGGCCGGCCCGGAGGAGCGCTCGGCGGGACAGCTCATGACGGGACGGCTCCATGCTCCACCAACGAGCCGGCGTGGGCAGGGTCACGAGGGCCCCGGTGGACAGCGGTCGCGCCGAAGCGGGACTATTCCGCTGGGGAGAGACACCTACTGCCCATGAGGAGTACGTCGATGGCGGACACGCCGCAGCCCGAACGGCTGGAGAAGCTCAACCGTCTGGAGTCACTCAGCAACAAGGACCTCCAGAAGGTGATCGCTGCCGGTCGCCACGTGAACCTCCCCGCAGACTGGGCGCTGATCTGGGAGAAGACCTCGGCCGACAAGGCCTACCTGATCATCGCGGGCGAGGTCTCCGTGCGCCGGCACGGTGAGGAGATCGCGCGCCTGGGCCCCGGTGACGTGATCGGCGAGATGGCGATCGTGCGGCACAAGCTGCGCAACGCCAGCGTCGTCAGCCTCACGCCGCTCGAGGTCATCCATTTCACGAGCGAGTCGATCCGGCAGCTGGCGGAGGACGTCCCGGCCTTCGCCGAGGCCATCCGGGCAACCGCCGCGGATCGGCTCCCCGACGAGGACGGGCGGCGCTGACCGGGTGGACGACGCCCCGCTCGACCGCGGCCGGCTCGTCGAGCTGCTCGAGGTCTTCCTGCTCGGCGACCCGCCGACGCTCACCGGGCTGGAGATCGCCGACCGGGTGGGGATCCCCATCGAGGTCGCGCGCGAACGTTGGCGCTCGCTCGGGTTCTCGGCAGTCGCGGACGACGAGGTGGTCTTCACGGAGGCCGACCTGGAGGCGATGCTGCTGACCCAGAGGCTGCAGGCGCTCGGCCTGGTAGGCGAGGACGACGAGAGCGCCCTGGTGCGCACCATGGGCCGCAGCTTCGCGCGGCTCGCCGAATGGCAGGTCGGCCTCCTCGAGCGCGCCGTCGATGTGGAGAGGGTCGACATCGAGCGCGTCAACGCGCTGATGAGCGAGGCCGTCCCCGTCATCGAGCAGGTGCAGGCCTATGTCTGGCGGCGGCACCTGCTGAGTGCGGCAGCGCGGCAGCTGCTCCAGCCCGACCAGGGCGTCGCGGACGCGGCGATGGCGGTCGGGTTCGCCGACATCGTGGGCTACACCCGCCACAGCCGGTCGCTGAAGCAGGCCGAGCTGGTCCGCCTCGTCGAGAGGTTCGAGGCACGAGCACAGCAGGTGATCACCGAGTTCCACGGCCGGATCATCAAGACCATCGGCGACGAGGTGCTGTTCGTCACCGACACGGCTGCCGACGCCGCCCACATCAGCCTGTTGCTCGCCGAAGGGCACAAGCAGGACGAGGACTTCCCCGCCTTGCGGGTGGGCGCCGCCTGGGGGCAGGTGCTGCACCGGCTCGGTGACGTCTACGGACCGGTGGTGAACATGGCGGCCCGGCTGACCTCGATCGCCCGTCCCGGGCGGGTCGTGGTCGACCGCGAGCTGGCAGACGCGCTCGCGGACGACGACAGCTTCCGGCTCCGGCGGATGCGACGGACGTCGGTGAAGGGCTACCGCCACCTCGAGCCGTGGAGCCTGCGGCGCGCGGACGACGCGAACACGCCGGTGGGGCCCGCGTCAGCCTTCCTGCAGCAGCGCGGGGAGGACCTCCTCAGGGCGGTCGACGAGATGCAGCTTCGCCCCCAGCCCCCGCTCGGCGCCGAGGACATCGAGTAGCGGCCAGGCCGGCAGCTGACTGCCCCAGTAGTCCTTGCCGAACAGCACCATCGGCGCCACCTGGGCCGGCGCGGCGTAGTAGTTCTCGCACGCGGCCTGGAAGACCTCCTGGACCGTGCCCGCTGCACCCGGCAGGAAGACGGTGCCGGCGCGGGCGAGGTGCAGCAGGACGTCCTCGCGGATGGCGTTGCGGAAGTACTTCGCGACGCGTGCACAGAAGACGTTCGGGGGCTCGTGACCGTAGAACCACGTGGGTACCCCGAGGGATGGGGCGCCGTCAGAGATCGGTCCGTTCTCGGCAGCGAAGGCGGCCCGCGCCCAGTCGGTGACCGATGGCCGGAAGGCGGGAACGGCGGCTGCCACCCGGATCGCCTCGTCGACCGCGGACCGCGGCCGGTCGTGCAGGAGCGCGCCCAGGTTGGCCGCCTCCATCGCGCCCGGACCGCCTCCGGTGGCCACGGTGAGTCCGGCGCCGGCCAGTGCGTGCCCGAGCCGGGCCGCGTCGGCGTAGAGCGGGTCGTCACGCCGCAGGGCGTGGCCGCCCATGACCCCGACGACCCGGCGGCCCGTGAGGTACTCCTCGAGTGCGTCGTCGACCGAGTTGTCGTGCACCGCCTGGGCCAGCGTGTCGTGCACCGACGCCGGGCGGCCGCGGGACCGCGTCCACGCATAGATCTGCGCGTCCGGCGTCCCCTCGTAGCCGCGGTCGAGCCCGTCGTAGAGCTCCGCGGGCGTGTAGAGCGTCGCCCGCCACGGGTCGAACGGCACGTCGGGCACGGCGGGGAAAAGCAGGGCCCCGCCACTGCGGAGCACGTCGGCGGTGGCGTCGGAGAGCCGGCAGCCCAGGACGAGCGCCCCTCGCGGGTCGAGCCGGCGGAGCACGTCCTCCCGGTCGGTCAGGTCGAGGTCCTGCAGCTGCCAGCCGTCCATCGACGTCGCTCCGGCTGCTACGCGCTCGTCGAGCTCGGCCAGTGTCTGGATCTCGATCGGTCCCACGGTCAGTGACCGCCGAGGAGCGGTGCGGCCAGGCGCGCCAGCACCGACGGGCGACCGGTGAGCCGTTCCTCGGCGTCGGCGAGCGTGACCACCCGCAGGCCGGCGTTGGCGCCCAGCCAGCGCAGCGGCTCCGGCTCCCACCGGCGCGACCGGTGGTTGACCCACGGCAGCCTGGTGAGCTCGGTATCGTGGTCGAGGACCAGGTCGCGCAGCGTGCGTCCGGCCAGGTTGGTCGTGGCCACGCCGTCGCCGACGTACCCGCCGGCCCACGCCTGCCCGGTGGCCCGGTCCAGTCCGACCGACGCGCACCAGTCCCGCGGGATGCCCAGCGGACCGCCCCAGGCGTGCTCGATGCGCACGTCGGCGAGAACCGGGAAGAGCTCTTGCAGGGTGCTGCGCAGGTGCGCGAAGACGCGGGGGACGCGGTCGTAGTCGGGTCGCACCCGCGACCCGAAGTGGTACGGCGCTCCCCGCCCGCCGAACACCAGCCGGTCATCAGCGGTCCGCTGACCGTAGACGATCAGGTGCCGGTGGTCGCTGAACGTCTCGCGGTCGGCGAGCCCGATCATGTCCCACGCTGCAGCCGGCAGTGGCTCGGTCGCCACGACCAGCGAGTAGACGGGCACGACCGTGCGGCGCTCCCCGGCCAGCCCCGGGGTGTAGCCCTCGGTCGCGCGCACGACGACCTCGGCGGTGACCGTGCCCCGGTCGGTGCGCACCCGACGCCCCTCGATGGCGGTGACGCGGGTCTGCTCGTGGATCGTCGCGCCGGCATCGACCACCACGCGGGCGAGGCCGCGGACCAGGCGTGCCGGGTGGATCCGCGCGCAGTCGGGGGTGTACGTCGCGCCCCGCACGTTGGTCGCGCCGAGCCGCTGACGGGCCTCGTCGGCCGGCAGCCAGCGCAGGTGGTCGCCGAGCCCCCAGGCGGCACTGTCCGCGACGGCGGCGCGTGCCCGTGACTCCTCCGCGGGCGTCCGCGCCACCACGACGGTGCCGCCCTTGCGGAAGTGCGCCTCGATGCCCTCGGCGGCGGCAACCCTCCCCACCTCGTCGACGCTGTCGCGCATGGCGGCCGCCTGGGCCAGCGCCGCAGCCCGGGAGGAGCCGGGCAGCGAGGCGAGCTTGCCGAGCGAAGCGGGGAAGAGCGCCGAGCACCAGCCGCCGTTGCGGCCCGACGCGCCGAAGCCGGCCACCTCCGACTCGAGCACCACCACGCGGAGGTTCGGGTCGTCCCGGAGCAGGTAGTAGGCCGTCCACAGGCCGGTGAGGCCCGCCCCGACCACCGCCACGTCGCAGGAGCTGTCGCCGTCGAGGGCCGGCCGCGGGGCCCAGTCGTCGCCCGCGGTCGCGTGCCAGAAGGACAGGGTGGCCGCGCCGTCGGCCGGCCCGGTCAGCGGACGCCCCACGAGTAGGTCTGCTTGCGCAGGCTGAGGTACATGAAGCTCTCGGTCGACCGCACGCTGGGGATGCTGCGGATCCGGGTGGAGAGGACCTCCAGCAGCTCGTGGTCGTCTTCGACGACGACCTCGACCAGGATGTCGAAGGAGCCGGCGGTGATCACGACGTAGTCGACCTCGTCCATCGCGGCGAGCGCGTCGGCGACCTGCTCGAGCTCGCCCTCGACCCGGATCCCGATCATCGCCTGGCGGCCGAAGCCCAGCTCGAGGGGGTTGGTCACCGCGACCACCTGCATCACGCCGGACTCGACGAGGCGCTGCACCCGCTGGCGCACCGCCGCCTCGGACAGTCCCACGACCTTGCCGATCGCGGCGTAGGACCTGCGACCGTCCTGCTGCAGCTGCTCGATGATCGCCTTGGAGACCTCGTCGAGGCTGCCGCTGCCGTTCCTCCGTGTCGTCACGGGGCGATCCTCCCAGCGCACCTCGCCGCCAGTCAAAGGTTTCTCCGGGTTTCGACAACCGATTTCGTGGTTGCAGCGGGAGATGACGAACGAATCCCTTGCGGTGATAGGACCCATCTGCCAAGATCCGTAGCGACAGCCCGACGGCGCAGAAGGCGTGATACCGCGTGACCACCTCCTCGTCGTCCTCGTCGGCCCGGGCACAGGCCGCGGCGGCGCTGCGCGACTCCCGCCCGGCGGTGGCCTGGCTGGACGACCCTGTCCGCCCGGCCCCGATGCCTCCGCTGACCGGCGACACCACCGCCGACCTGCTCGTGGTCGGCGGTGGTTTCTCGGGGCTCTGGACGGCCCTGCGCGCGACCGAGCGTGACCCGGGCCGGCGCGTGGTCCTGCTCGAGGCGGGTCGCTGCGGCGACCAGGCCAGCGGCCGCAACGGTGGCTTCGCCTCGGCGAGCCTGACCCACGGCTTCGGCAACGGACAGGCGCGTTGGCCCGATGAGCTCGCCCGGCTCGACGAGCTGGGGGCGGAGAACCTCCGGGCGATCGCCGCCACCGTCGAGCGGCACCGGGTCGACTGCGACTGGCAGCCCACCGGCGAGCTCACCGTGGCGACCCGTGCCCACGAGGTGGACGAGCTCAGCGCGCTCGCGAACGAGCTGGCGGAAGCCGGGCACGTCGCGCGGATGCTGGACCGCGACCAGGTCCGGGCGGAGCTGGACAGCCCGACCTATCTCGGCGGTCTGCTGGAGCCCGACGGCACCGCCCTGGTGGAGCCGGCGCGGCTGGCCTGGGGGCTGCGGCAGGCGTGCCTGGACGCGGGAGTGGTCGTCCACGAGGGCACTCGCGTCGAGCACGTCGACCGGGCGGGTCCCGTGATGGCGGGGCGCGCGGACGGGGGCGTCGTACGCGCCTCGCACGTCGCGCTGGCGACCAACGCCTTCCCGTCGCTGCTGCGCCGGCTGCGGCTGATGACCGTGCCGGTCTACGACTACGTGCTGATGACCGAGCCGCTCAGCACGAGCCAGAAGGCCGCGATCGGCTGGGAGCACCGACAGGGCGTCGGTGATGCCGCCAACTGCTTCCACTACTACCGGCTCACCCGCGACGACCGGATCCTGTGGGGCGGCTACGACGCGGTGTACCACTACGGCAGCCGGATCGAGCCGCGGCTGGAGCAGCAGGGACCGACGCACGCCCTGATCGCACGGCACTTCTTCGAGACCTTCCCGCAGCTCGAGGGCCTGCGCTTCACCCACCGGTGGGCCGGCGTGATCGACACGTGCACGCGGTTCGCGGCCTTCTTCGGCACCGCCCACCAGGGCCGGGTGGCCTACGCGCTCGGCTACACGGGCCTCGGCGTCGCGGCGACCCGCTTCGGGGCCGACGTCGTGCTCGACCTGCTCGCAGGACAGGAGACCGAGCGCACCTCGCTGCGGATGGTGCGCGAGCGGCCGGTTCCCTTCCCGCCCGAACCCTTCCGGGCTGCCGGCATCAACCTGACCCGGCGCGCCCTGGTCCGGGCCGACGCCAGTGGCGGTCGCCGCAACCTGTGGCTGCGCACCCTTGACCGGGCGGGCCTCGGCTTCGACAGCTGAGCGGGTGGTCAGCGTTGCCTCGGGGCCGCCGGATGGTGCGTCCGGGACCTCCTGCTGCACCTGTCCGGCAGATGTCTGCCGCCCATCGTGAGCGGCCGCGGACCCTCGACGGGCCGCTCGGTGAGCCGGTCCGGGCGCCGTGGACGGACGAGGAGTACGCGTTGAAGGGCACCCCGGCCGGCTCCCTCCCACCGGGGCGGACAGGGCTGCCCTCGGCGCGGGATCGGCGCCGCTGCCCCTGCTCGGGTGACAGCGGTGCCGAGGAGCTACAGCTGCGCCCAGGCCTTCTCGAGCACGGTCCGCAGGATCTGCTCGATCTCGTCGAAGTGCTGCTGGTCGCAGATCAGCGGCGGCGCCAGCTGGATGACCGGGTCGCCGCGATCGTCGGCGCGGCAGTAGAGGCCGTTCTCGTAGAGAGCCTTGGACAGGAAGCCACGCAACAGCTTCTCGCACTCGTCGTCGTCGAAGCTCTCCTTGGTGACCTTGTCCTTGACCAGCTCGATGCCGTAGAAGAACCCGTCACCGCGGACGTCGCCGACGATCGGCAGGTCGAGCAGCTTCTCCAGGGTGCCGCGGAAGGCACCCTCGGTGTCGCGCACGTGCTCGTTGATGCCCTCGCGCTCGAACGCGTCGAGGTTGGCCAGGGCCACGGCGCACGACACCGGGTGGCCGCCGAAGGTGTAACCGTGCAGGAACGTGGTGTCACCGTGCAGGAACGGCTCCATCAGCCGGTCGGTGGCGACCATGGCGCCGAGGGGGGAGTAGCCGGAGGTGAGCCCCTTGGCGCAGGTGATGATGTCAGGCTGGTAGCCGTAGCGCTCGGCGCCGAACATGTGGCCGAGCCGGCCGAACGCACAGATCACCTCGTCGGAGACCAGCAGCACGTCGTACTCGTCGCAGATCTCCCGGACCCGCTCGAAGTAGCCGGGCGGCGGCGGGAAGCAGCCACCGGAGTTCTGCACCGGCTCGAGGTAGACAGCGGCGACGGTCTGGGCTCCCTCGTTCTCGATCGCCACCGCGATCTGGTCCGCGGCCCAGCGACCGAAGGCCACGGGGTCGTCGCCGTGGATCGGGGCACGGTAGATGTTGGTGTTCGGCACCCGGAAGGTCGAGGGGACCAACGGCTCGAACGGCGCCTTCATCTCCGGGAGGCCGGTGATGGACAGGGCACCCTGGGTGGTGCCGTGGTAGGCGATCGACCGACTGATCACCTTGTGCTTGCCGTGCTTCCCGGTCAGCTTGAAGTAGTTCTTGGCCAGCTTCCACGCCGTCTCGACCGCCTCGCCGCCGCCGCTGGTGAAGAAGACCCGGTTGAGGTCGCCGGGGGCGTACGACGCCACACGCTCGGCCAGCTCGATGGCGGCGGGGTGGGCGTAGGACCACAGCGGCATGAAGGCCAGCTCGCGGGCCTGCTTGGCGGCTGCCTCGGCGAGGTCGGTGCGGCCGTGGCCGAGCTGGCTGACGAAGAGCCCGGCGAGGGCGTCGAGATAGCGCCTGCCGTGGGCGTCGTAGAGGTAGGGGCCCTCGCCCCGCACGATCACGGGGAC
>JAICXL010000015.1 GCA_025980475.1 Nocardioidaceae bacterium
GGTAGAGCTGGGGGGCGCGCTTGCCGTCCACGACGATCACGCCGGTGCCCGAGCTCGAGTGGCACGCTGCGCAGTGGGTGATGAACAGTGACTGGCCCTCAGCCTCGTCACCCGGGTGGATCGCGGGGATGGGCTTGCCGGCCGCGCCCAGCGAACCGACGTAGGCGACGATGCTGCGGATCGTGGCCGCGTCGTAGCTGGGCGGCCCCGAGGTCGCCTCCTGGTCGGGGGAGGCCAGCGGCATCCGCCCGGTGCTCAGGTAGAAGTCGACGTCGGCGGCACCCTTGTCGAGCAGCGAGGGGGCCACCCCGGTGCCCTGGGCGTGCTCGCCGTGGCACCAGGCGCAGTCGCGGAGGAACACCTGCCGGCCCTTCGAGGAGGTCGCCACCGGGTTGGCTGTCGGGGTCGCCATGGGCGTTGCGGTCGGCGCCGGAGTCGGGCTCGGGGTCGGGCTCGGGGTCGGGCTCGGAGTCGGGCTCGGGGTCGGGCTGGGCGTCTGGGTGCTCTCGATCGGCAGCGCGGCCGCCATCGGGCGCGGCTGGTCGGCCGGATCCTGCACCGCCCGCGCACCGGTCGCGACACCGGCCGCTGCGATGACCCCGAGCAGCAGCAACGCCGCCCGGAGCAGGCGGTCCTGCTTCCGGCTCCGGGAACTCCCGCGCGGTGGTTCGGTCGGCCTCATCTCACCTCAGCGTGTAGAGATAGGCGGTGATGTCCTCGGCGTCGTGGCGGCCCACACCCAGATCCGGCATGGCGTTGCCGGGCACGACCGACTGCGGGTTCTCGATCCACTTCTCCAGGTTGTCCTGGGAGTTCGGCAGCACCCCCGCGATGTAGCCACGGTTGGCGAAGTGGTCCAGGGGCGGGCCGACCAGGCCGTCGGCGTCCTTCACGCCGGGGACCTCGTGGCAGGTGCCGCAGCCGTACTTCGTGATCAGCTCGGCGCCCCGCTGCGGGTCACCGGTCGACATCTGCTGCGGGGGCGCCGCACTGGTCTCCGGCGATCCGCCGCAGCTGACCGCGACCGTCGACGCGGTCACCAGCGCGACGGCGAGCAGGACCGTGTTGCGCCAGGTCCTCGAGCCCACCCTGGACGGCCGTGTCGTCATCGGACCTCCCTCAGCTCCATGGGCTCGAGCGCCTCACCGTCGCCCACCTCCGGCCACCGGGCATCGAGCGACTGCAGCCAACGGGCGAACAGCACCACCGCCAGCACCAGGTAGGCGAAGTCAAGGGGTACCCACATCACCAGCCCGGCGATCCTCTGGTCCAGGAGCGGGTCGATCCCGGCCGCTGCCGCGAGATGTGCCTGGGCCGGGTAGAGCAGGTGTTGCGGGAAGGTCAGCACCGCCCCGAGCGCAGCCCCCGGCGGGACGGAGGCGGCGAGGTAGAACACGGCCGGGAGTCCCTCCAGCCGACGGCGGGAGGGGGCGAGCAGGTACCACCAGAAGAGCCAGCCGGTGAGCAGGAAGGTGGCGTGCTCGGCGATGTGCACGACCTCGTTGGTCACCGCCAGGTCGTAGGACCCGGGCAGGTGCCACAACCACATCGCCGCCGTGAGCGCCGTCCAGGCGACCGGGGCCGAGAGCAGCGTCGCTGTCGGCAGCCGGTGCGTGACGCGCACCAGCGGTCGGCGGATGGCCCGAGGCAGGCCGGCCAGCGCGACCGGACCCGGTGCCGAGGCGGCCAGCAGGGGCGCGGAGACCATGATCAGCACGACGTGCTGGAGCATGTGGGTCCACATCCGCCCCTCGAGGAGCTCTCCGAGCGGGGACGCTGCGATCACGACCACGCTGGCCACCCCTGCCAGCAGGAACCAGGGGCGCCCGTGCTGGAGCCGGCGCCCCTGGACGTGCCGGCGGACGACGACCAGGCCGCGGACGTAGCAGCAGCCGGCCAGGAGAGTGACCACGAGCAGGCCGAGCTCCAGTCCCTGTGCGGACGTCAGGCCACCTTGAGGGTGGCCGACGTGCAGCGGGATGACCAGGAGCATCAGCAGGCCTCCACGAAGGCCAGGCCGATGCCGCCGCCGGTGATGATCGCCAGGGTCATGGCGTCGAGGAACAACCCGATGACCAGCATCAGCTTGGTGCGCTCACCGGCGAGCAGGTCGGCACCGAGCCGCCGCAGCCTCGCGTAGAGCACCAGGCAGGTGACCAGCGCACCGAGGGCGACCAGCCACGGCACGGCGGTCGCGGCGTAGGCCACGATCCGGGCACCGATGGAGTCGCCTGCCTGCTGGTACATGCCGCCCCGGGTGGGCCCGAGGCAGGACAGCTCCATCACGCTCCAGCTGACCGCGAGCTGGAAGGTCCAGGCGATCACGCCGCCCATGACTGCGTACCACAGGGCGAACCCGCCGATCCTGGGCTTGCTTCGCACGACCGGGTCGTCCCGGTCGTGGTGGTCCTTCTTCCGCGTTGCCAGCTTCACGAGGGCCTCACATGATGTAGGGCGTGAGATAGACGGTGATGTAGATCGCGACGGCGAGCACGGCGAGGAAGTACCAGTACATCGCCATCACCCGGGTGGCCCCGGCCTGTGGTTTCTTGAACCCGCGCGCCAGCTGGCCGCCCAGCACCAGGAGCATCATCAGCACGCCGATGCCGACGTGGAAGGCGTGCAGCCCGGTGAGCGTGAACAGCAGCGAGCCGTAGGCGTCCTTGCTCGGCGTCGACGAGGGGTACTCCTGCATGTAGTCGACTGCCTGCAGGACCACGAAGGTGGTGCCGGCCAGGGTCACCAGGACCAGCAGCGGGAACGTCACCGCGCGGCTCTTGCGGGAGGTGCGCACGGCGGCGAACATCGGCAGGCAGCTGAGCACGAGCACACCGGTGCCGATGCCGGGGACGATCCGGTGCGGCAGCTTGTCCGAGACCGGCGGCCAGCTGCCGTCGGTGCTGAACCGGAGGTAGTAGTAGCTGGCGATGAAGCAGGCGAACATCGCGGCCTCGGTGCAGATGAACAGCAGCATCCCCCACCAGCCCGTCGTCCTGCCGGCCGGTGTCTCCGCCACCGGCCACGCGCCGCGGCGGACCGCCCGCTCGGTCTCCCCCTGGGCGGTCTCGCGGTCGCCGATGCGTGTGCGACGCAGTGCTGCGTTGACGTCGGTCATGGCGCCGGCTCGTCGATCTCGGGACGGTTCCACATCCACCAGGCGATCACCAGACCCATCAGGCCGACGGCGACGGCGGCGGCGAGCATGATGTCGGCGAGGAGGAAGCAGACCGTCATGGTCAGGAAGGCCGCGACCAGCAGCGGCTGCACCGTCTCACCGGGCATCGACATCACCCGCTCGATGCGTCCGTCGAGCTCACTGGTCCGCAGCGTCCGGTGCACCTCGGTCATGGTGCGCTGATCGTCGTGGCGGTGGTCGACCATCGACTGCAGCGTCCTGCCGTCCCACAGCGGGTTGAGGCTGTGCACGGTCGGGATCACCGGGAAGTTGTAGGCCTTGGGCGGTGAACCGGTGGCCCATTCGAGGGTGTTGCCGCCCCACGGGTCGTCCGGGGCGACGGGTCCGCTGAGCAGGCTCTGCGCGAACACGAAGAGGGTCCACAGGAAGCCGAAGGCGAGCACGTAGGCGCCGATCGTCTCGATCAGGTTGTAGGTACCCCAGCCGTAGCCGGCCGGGTAGGTGTAGATCCGCCGCGGCATGCCGAGCAGGCCCTGGATGTGCATCGGGAAGAAGGTCACCTGGAAGCCGACGAAGATCAGGACCGCACTGATCACGCCGCCCTTGTGGCTGGTCATCCTGCCGGTCAGCTTCGGCCACCAGTAGAAGAGCCCGCCGAGCATCGGCATCACCGCGCCTCCGAAGAGCACGTAGTGGAAGTGCGCCACCACGAAGTAGGAGTCGGTCACCTGCTGGTCGAAGGGCACCACGGCGAACATCACCCCGGTGACTCCGCCGATGACGAAGGTGATGATGAACGACATCGCATAGAGCATCGCGGGGCTGAGCACCACGCGTCCGCGCCACATCGTGCCGAGCCAGGCGAACATCTGGATGCCGGCCGGCACGCTGATGGTGAGGGTGGCGGCGGAGAAGAAGGTCAGCGAGACGTCGGACAGCCCGACGGCGAACATGTGGTGCACCCAGACACCGAACGAGATGATCCCGGTCGCCACCGTGGCCAGCACCACGTAGGGGTAGGCAAGGATCGACCGACGCGAGAAGGTCGGGATGATCGAGGACACGATGCCCATCGCCGGCAGCACGATGATGTAGACGTCGGGGTGGCCGAAGAGCCAGAAGAGGTGCTGCCAGAGCACCGCGTCGCCGCCCTTGGCGGTGTCGAAGAAGCGCATCCCGAGGCGTCGGTCCAGGAACAGCATCAGGTTGGCCAGGTCGAGCGGCGGCAGCGCGAAGACCAGCATGAAGGACTGGGTGACGATGCCCCAGACGAAGGGCGGCACCCGGTTCAGCGACATCCCGGGCGCCCGCATCTTGAGGAAGGTGATGACCAGGTTCATCGCGCCGACCGTGCTGGAGACGGCGAGGAAGAGCAGCCCGAGCGAGTAGAAGTCGAGGTTGAGCTGGGGGGAGTACTCGTTGCTCAGCGGGACGTAGGCGAACCAGCCGGCGTCCGGAGCGACCCGCATCGCCTCGCCGGTGAACATGAAGATCCCGGAGAACAGGAAGATCCAGTAGCTCAGCGCGTTGAGTCGCGGGAAGGCCATGTCACGGGTGCCGATCATCAGCGGCAGGAAGAAGTTGCCGAAGCCGGAGTTGAACGGCGTGGCGAAGAAGAAGATCATCATCGTGCCGTGCATGGTGAACAGCTGGTCGTAGATCTCCGGCGAGATGATGCTGTTGTTCGGCCCGGCCAGCTGGGTGCGCATCACCAGCGCGTTGATGCCGGCGAGCATGAAGAAGAACCCGGCGGTGACCAGGTAGCGGCGGCCGATCCGCTTGTGGTTGACGGTGGTGATGAACCCCCAGAGCCCAGGCTCCTCCTCCCACTCCGCGTCGAGGGCGGCACCGACGGTCGCCTCGGCGGCGCCACGTTCGGGGAGGACGTCGTACCGCGTGCTCGCCTCGAGGCTGTCCGCCACCGTGGACAGCGTCTCGATGTCGGCGTCGGTGCCGGTGCGCGGGGGGGTCAGCTGGGTCATCCGCCTGCTCCTGTTCTCATGGCCCCTACTTCAGGCTCTGCAGGTAGGCGACCACGTCGTGCAGGTCGCTCGGGGAGAGGTGCTGCGGCGGCATCAGGTTCCCCGGCTTGACCGCCTGCGAGTTGGCGATCCAGCCCGACATGTGGCCGACGTCGTTGGGGATCAGGCCCGCGGCCAGCGACGGCCGGCTGCCGACGTGGGTGAGGTCGGGGCCGAGCTGGCCGTGGGCGGAGGTGCCGCGGATCGTGTGGCAGGTCGAGCAGCTGGCGGAGGTGAAGAACTGCATCCCCTGCTGCTCGCTGGTCGTGGTCGGCGTCGCGGCGTCCTGCTCCTGCCGCTGCAGCCACGAGCGGAAGTCCGACTGGGACTGGGCGACCAGCGCGAAGTCCATGTGGGCGTGCTGCACCCCGCAGTACTCGGCGCACTCGCCCCGGTAGGTGCCCGGGTGGTCCACGCTGAGCCAGGTCTTGTTGATGCGTCGCGGCAGCAGGTCCATCTTCGGCATCACCTGGGGGATCCAGAAGCTGTGGATCACGTCATGCGTGCGCAGCCGCAGCTCGACCGAGGTGCCGACCGGGACGTGCAGCTCGTTGGCGGTCACCGCGCTGGTGCCTTGGTAGTGGAACTCCCACCACCACTGGTGGCCTACCACGTCGACGGTCATCGCCGGCTTGTGCGACGGCTCGGAGGTGGCGACCAGTCCTCCGACGCTCAGGGCGAAGACGCCGGCGAAGACGATGCCCGGCAGGATCACCCCGCACACCATGACGAACGTGCGCCCCTCACCGGTCTTGACCTTCGTCGAGCGCCGTCGCACGACGCCGGCGAGGACGGTCAGGCCGATGATGATGCAGCAGACGAACGCCGCGACGGCGAAGAGCCCCCACCAGGCCCACGTGGTGAAGTCGGACTTGGGACCCACCGGCGACAGCGTCGACGGCGCGCGGTCGCAGCCGGCGACGAGGGCTTCGACGGACAGGGTTGCCGCGACGCCGGCCAGCAGGCGGCGGCATCGGCGCATGGGTCCTCCGTCCCTGGTGCTGGCTCCGCGGGGCATCGAGCGGGTGGCTGGAATGTCGGGGCTGGTACCCGAGTGTCTGGCGCACAAACGGCAACCCCAGGGGTGCCCGATTGTGGGTAGGGGAAGTGGGTACCCGGCCTCACGCAGCGGCGGGTCGACGACGGTGGACCCCCGACGAGCCACGAAGGAGATGCCATGCGGCCTGCACTTCCAGACCTGCACGAATCGGCCGGGCGACGCCGCGGCGAACGGGTGCTGGGAGTGGCTGCCGGCGTTGCCGCGGTCGCGGCACTGGTGCTGGGACTGTGGGTCGCTCCGCCCGACGCCGTCCAGGGCCAGGCGCAGCGGCTGATGTACCTGCACGTCCCCGCCGCGTGGACCGGCTTCGTCGCCGTCGGCGTGGTGGCGCTGGCGAGCATGGTGGTGCTGCTCGGTGGCGGCCGGGCGTGGTCGGCATTGGCCCGGGGCGCCGGCGAGCTCTCGGTCGCGATGCTGGCCCTGGCCTACGCCGAGGGGATGACCTGGGGACATGCGTCCTGGGGCGTGTGGTGGACCTGGGACCCCCGGCTGGTCACCACCGGCATCCTGCTGCTGACCTGCGTCGGCTACGTCGCGATGAGCTTCCTCGGCCGCGACGGCGAGGCCGGCAGCCGGGCCGGAGAGCGTCGTACGGCGATGGTGGGCCTGCTGGCGGCCGCCGAGGTCCCCGTTGTGCACCTGTCGGTGCTGTGGTGGCGCAGCATCCACCAGCCGCCGACGCTGCTGCGGCCGTCGCTGTCGGCCCCGATCGACCCGGTGATGCTGGTCGCGCTGCTCGTGGCCGTGGTCGCGTTCACGCTGGCTGGCGCGTGGTACGTCGCGCGGCGCCTGGACCAGCAGCTGTCCGCTGCCGAGCCGCCCGTGGCCTCCCCGGCCGCCGCCACGTCGATCCTGCCCGCGACCGCCGCGACCGCCGCACCCGTGCCTGCACCCGCCCCGGCCGTGCCCCTCCCGGCGACCGCCGACGACCCGGTGGTCCGGCGATGAGCGGCTGGGCCGTCGTGGCCATGGGCTACGCAATCGGCGCGGTCGTGTGGATCGGTCTCGTGCTGCGGGCGCGGGGATCCCGGAACCGGTGACCGAGCCGCGCATCCGCCGCCGACGCCGGCGCCGGCTGACGCTGGGCGTCGTGGTCGCCGTGGTCCTGCTCGGCGTGGGACTCCTCAGCGCCTCCGCCCTCCAGGGCACCTTCACCTACTACAAGACACCGACCGAGCTGATGGGAACCGGCGTCCGCTCCGGCCAGTCGGTGCGGCTGGGCGGGATGGTCCAGCCAGGCAGCGTCCACCACCACGGTGACGTGGTGCGCTTCGTGGTCACCGACGGCGCCAACGACATCGCCGTGGTCTCCCACGGAACCCCGCCCAGCACCTTCCGCGGCGGGCAGGGAACCGTGGTCGTGGGGCACTACGTCGACGGGAGGTCCTCGGACGCCGTCTTCCGGGCCGACACCGTCGAGGTGCGGCACTCCAACCAGTACCGCGCCGCCCGATGAGCGCCGCATGATCGCCTGGATCGGAACCTTCTCCCTGGCGTTCGCCCTCTGCGCCTCGCTCGGAACGGCCCTGGTCTGGGTGGGCACCGCGATGCGAGGCACCGCGCTGCCCTCCCGGTGGCTGGCGGTGCTTCCGCTCCTGGGAGCGGCAGGCGCCGTGGGCTCGCTGGAGTGGGCGTTGCTGCACCACGACTTCGCGCTGAAGTTCGTCGCCGAGAACGGCAGCCTCGAGACCCCGACCTACTACACCGTGACCAGCCTGTGGGCCGCGCATGACGGCTCGTTGCTGCTCTGGGTGCTGATCCTCACCGGCTACGTCCTGCTCACCGGGCTCCGGCGTCGTGGTCCCGCTGAGCTGCGCGGCTGGGCCATGGGCGTGCTGTGCCTGGTGGCGTCGTTCTTCTGCGGGCTCGCGCTCTTCACCGGCGACGTCTTCGACCGGGTCTCCCCCGTCCCCGCCGACGGGCCCGGTCCGAACCCCCTGCTCTCGGACCACCCCGCGATGGGCATCCACCCACCACTGCTCTACGCCGGCCTGCTGGGCATGGCGGTGCCGTTCTCCTTCGCGGTCGCCGCACTGATCACCGGGCGGGTGGGCCGCGAGTGGGTGACCGCCGTACGCTCCAGCGCCCTGGTGGCCTGGATCCTGCTCACCGCCGGCATCGTGATGGGTGCCTGGTGGTCCTACGCCGTGCTCGGCTGGGGCGGCTACTGGGCCTGGGACCCGGTGGAGAACGCCTCGCTGATGCCCTGGCTGACCGCCACTGCGCTGCTGCACTCGTGCATGGTGCAGCGCCGACGGCGGGCGCTGCCGATGTGGAACCTCTCGCTGGCCGTGGCCTCGTTCCTGCTCGCCTGCCTGGCCAGCTTCCTGACCCGCTCGGGCGTGGTCACCAGCGTGCACGCCTTCGCGGCCTCGGCCCTGGGACCGATCCTGCTGGGCTTCCTGGCCGCGCTCGCCGTCGGCGTCGTGGCCCTGGTGCTGATGCGTGGCGACCGCTTCGTCGAGCCGCGCAGCGTCGGCCGGCCGCTGTCACGCGGGCCGGCGATCGTGCTCAACAGCGTGCTGCTGGTAGCACTGACCACGACCGTGCTGATCGGCACCCTCTTCCCGGTGGTCACCGAGCTGGCCACCGGGACCAAGCTCTCCGTGGGGCCGCCCTACTTCAACCGGGTGGCGGTACCCATCGCGCTGCTGCTGCTGCTGCACATGGGCGTCGGTCCGTTCCTGCGCTGGCGGGGAGAGCGACTGCGGCCGATGCTGAGACGGCTGCTGGTGTCGCTGGGGGCAGGTGCGCTCACCGTCGCGGTGGTGGCCGCCTTGGCCCCGGCAGGGTTGCTGTCGTTGCTGACCTTCGGTGTCGCCGCCCACGTGCTGACCGGGGTCGCGTTCGACACCGCGGTGCGCGTGCGGCACTGCGCCGGTGGGCCGTGGCACTGGTTGCGGGAGAACCGGCGGCGGGCAGCGGGGCTCCTCGTGCACGTCGGCGTGGTGGTGGCGGCGATCGGGATCGCGGCATCGTCGGCCTACACGCACGTCGAGGACCGCACCCTCCACACCGGCAACCCGGTCGCCTTCGCGGGCAGCCAGGTCCGGCTGCTCGGTGTCTCGCAGGACCGCACCGCACGGGAGGCGACGACCACGGCGCGGCTGGCGCTGGACGACCGCACCATCACCCCCGCCCTGCGCTACGAGCAGGCCCAGGACATGACCGTGGCGTTGCCGGCGATCATCAGCAGTCCCGGCGGAGACGTCTACGTGACGTTGCTGTCGGCCGACACCGCCGGCAAGGCCGAGCTGCGGCTCGCGGTGAACCCGATGGTCGGCTGGATCTGGACCGGTGGGGCGTTGATGGTGCTGGGCGGTGTGTGGGCCGCCTGGCCGCGTCGCCGCCGCTCCCGGCTGACCGTGGACGACGACGTGGAGGTCCCCGAGCCCGTCGCACCCGAGTCGGTGCTGGTCGGTGAGTCGTGAGGTCGCCCACGAGGCCGCTGGACCAGCCGGCTCCTCCGCGCCGGCGCGCGGCCGCCCGACGCCTCGGCATCCTCGCCGTCGCGGTCGCCGTCGCGCTGCTGCTGGCCGCCCTGGGCGTGGCCGTGGCCCGCGGGTCCGGAGACACCGGACCGGGCGCGACCGGGCCTACCGGAGAGGCACTGGACGGCAAGCCGGCACCCACCCTGGCCGGGACCACCCTCGACGGGGGCCACTTCCGGCTCCGACCCGACGGCAAGGTGACCGTGGTCAACATCTGGGCATCCTGGTGCGGCCCCTGTCGTGAGGAGCTGCCCACGCTCGCGCAGGTCCAGCACCGGTGGCAGGGTCACGACGTGAGGCTGGTGACCATCAACACCAAGGACGGCCCGGTCGCCGCCCGCTCCTTCCTGCACCGGCTGCACGTCCGGGACCTGCTGGCCGTCTCGGATCCCCAGGGGCGGCTGGCCGTTGCCTGGGGCGCGACCGGGGTACCGGAGACCGTCGTCGTGGATCGCCACGGCATCGTCCGGGCCCGCTGGCTCGGGGCGGTGCAGGGCGCCTGGCTGGACGAGGAGCTGCAGAGATGGACCGGATCGAGGGCGGCCTCATGAACCGCCGCCGGCTGCCGTTCGCCCTGGCGGTCGGGCTGGCGCTGCTCTGCGCCGCCGCAGCCGCCGTGCTCGTCGCCCGCGGCGCCGGCCAGCCCGCGTCGCTCGACGCCCGCGTCCAGCAGGTGGCCGGGACGCTGAGCTGCCCCGCCTGCGAGGCCGAGTCGGTCGCCGCCTCCAACGCACCGATCGCGCAGAGCATGCGCAGCGAGATCCGCCAACAGCTCCGGCAGGGTCAGACGCCGCAGCAGATCCGCTCGTGGTTCCGCAACCGCTACGGCGACCAGGTGGTGCTGCTGCCCGGATCGCACGGCCCGGACCTACTGCTGTGGGTCCTGCCGGTCGTGGTCCTGCTCGGCGGGACGGCCGCGGGTGTCGCCGTCGTCCGCCGCCGACGCCGGGACCGGGTCCGCCCGGTGGCCGCCGTGGCACGTAACGGCCCGCGACAGGCGGTGGCGCCGTGGCGCCTCGCGGTCGTCGGCTGCACCTGCGCCGCCGTCGGCGCCGCGGTCCCGGCGCTGATCATGACGCACACGGCGAGCACGCAACCGGAGCAGGCCACCCTGAGCTCCGACCTGGCACCCGCGACGGTCGCGCAGTGGCAGTCGTTGGCGGGGTCGCTGGAGGAGCAGGACAAGTACGCCGCCGCCGTGGCTGCCTGGCGCAAGGCGCTCCAGCTGCATCCGCAGTCGGCCGCGATGCGCACGAGCATGGCCTTCGACCTGCTCCGGGCCGGGCAGGCGGCGAAGGCGGAAAAGGTGGCGCGACCGATCGCGTCCGGCAACGGCTCTCAGCAGGCGATGGCGCTCCTGGTCCTCGGCCTCGCCCAGCGCAACCAGCACGACCCTGCCGCCGTCCACACCCTGCGCGCCTTCTTGCACCGCTACCCGCACCACCCGGCCGCCGGCCAGGTGGAGCGGTTGCTGCGCGAGATGCCGTGAGGCGGGTCGCCGCCCTGCTGCTCCCCGCCGTCGTGGTGCTCGCGGGCTGCGGGACGCAGGCATCCTCGACGGTCGTGCACAACGTCGCGGACACGCCGGCCAGCCACCGGGTGCGCGTCGGCCTCACGGAGTGGCAGATCGACGTCGCGCCCACGAAGGCGCTCGCCGGCCGGGTGACGCTGGTGGTCACCAACGCCGGCGCGACCGAGCACGACCTGGTGGTGCTGGCCGGCAGCCGCGGCTGGACCCTCCCGGCGCTCGACCCCGGCCAGCGCTCCAGGCTGGTCGTGCACGCCCGCCCGGGCACCCCGCTGCGGCTGTCGTCCACCATGCCCGGCCAGCTGCACCACATGCAGGCGACCCTCCCGGTCGGCCGGTGATCACTCCCCGGGGGGCGGCCCGCCGTCCTGCGGGGGGCCATCCCGGTCGTCCCGATCGGCCCACGCGAGCAGCGGGGCGATGTCGAAGACGTGCTCGTCGATGTCGTGGTGGAGGTCGCCGAGCTCGGCGTAACGCCCGGGCATCGTCGCGATCGTGAAGTCGCCCGGGGTGCAGTCGTCGACCTCGTCCCAGCGGATCGGCGCGGACACGGTGGCCTCGGGGTTGCCGCGCACCGAGTAGGCCGCGGCGATGGTGTGGTCGCGGGTGTTCTGGTTGTAGTCGACGAAGAGCTGGGCCGGGTCCCGGTCCTTGCGCCACCAGGTGGTGGTCACGTCGTCCGACCGCCGCTCCACCTCACGGGCGAAGGCGAGGGCGGCACGTCGTACCTCCTGGAAGCCGTGGTCGGGCGCGATCCGCACGTAGACGTGCAGCCCGTTGCCGCCGCTGGTCTTGGGGTAGCCGGTCGCGCCGAGCTCCTCGAGCACCTCGTGCGCGACGTGCGCGACCTGCTGCACCGTCGACCACGGGCACGCCGGGCCCGGGTCGAGGTCGATGCGCCACTCGTCGGGCTTCTCGGTGTCGGCGCGGCGGCTGTTCCACGGATGGAACTCGACCGTCGACATCTGCACCGCCCAGACCACCTGGGCCAGCTCTGTCACGCAGAGCTCGTCGGCGGTGCGCTTCCAGCGGGGGAAGAACACCTCGACGGTCTCCATCCAGTCCGGCGCGCCCTTCGGCAGCCGCTTCTGGTGCACCTTCTCGCCGCTCACACCGGTCGGGAAGCGGTGCAACATGCAGGGACGCTCGAAGAGGGCGTTGACGATGCCGTCGCCCACAGAGAGGTAGTACTCGACCAGGTCGAGCTTGGTCTCGCCGCGCGCCGGGAAGTAGACGCGGTCGGGATTGGTCACGCGGACGACCCGGACGCCGCCCTCCCCCGGCACCTCGACCTCGACCGCTTCGCTGGCCATGGGCTCAGTCGGTGCCGTGCGCGCGGATGAAGTCGAGGATCGGGTCGGCGAGCTCCGGGCGACAGACGACCAGGTCGGGCAGCAGCACGTCACGCTGGTTGTAGACCAGCGGTGAGCCGTCGACGCGGGAGGTGTGCAGCCCGGCGGCGCGGGCGACGACGACCGGTGCGGCGGAGTCCCACTCGTACTGGCCGCCGGCGTGCACGTAGGCGTCACTGACGTCACGGACCACCGACATCACCTTCGCGCCGGCCGAGCCCATCGGGACCAGCTCGCCACCGATCGCCTCGGCGAGCGCCTCGACGAAGGCCGGCGGCCGGGTGCGGGAGACGACCAGGCGCGGCTTCGCCGACGAGCGCGGGGGTACGACGGGAGCCGCGCCGGTGTGGAAGGTCGCGCCGAGCCCCGGCTGCGCGACCGCACCGGCGACCAGCTCGCCGCCCGACGCGGAGGCCGCCCAGAGGGCCACGTGGACCGCCCAGTCGTCGCGCGGCGGCTCGGAGAACTCGCGGGTGCCGTCGAGCGGGTCGATGATCCACACGCGGTCGGTGGCCAGCCGGTCGTGGCGGGACACCGTGCCGCGGTGCTCCTCCTCCGACAGGATCGCGTCGTCGGGCCGGTGCTCGGCGATGAGCTCCATCAGCAGCTCGTGGGCGGCCAGGTCGCCGGCGTCCTTGAGCTCCTTGCCCTCGAGGCCCTGGTCGCGGACCTGGAGCAGCAGCTCGCCCGCGGTGGTGGCGGCCCAGGCCGCGAACTCGTGGTCGTCGGTGGCCGCCCCGGGGGGCGGGCGTCCGGGGTCGAAGTCGGTCACGCCCGCCACCCTACGAGTTGAAGCGCTGCTGGGTCGCCTCGAGCCCCCGGTCGACCAGGCACTCGACCGCGTCGGCAGCGCGGTCGACCTGGAAGGGCAGCTCCTTGCGCTCGGTCGAGGAGTAGCCGGAGAGCACGAAGTCGGCCGGGTCCTGGCGTCCGGGCGGCCGGCCGATGCCCGCCCGGACCCGGTAGAAGTCGCCGGTGCCCAGCGAGGAGCGCATCGACTTGAGCCCGTTGTGGCCGTTGTCGCCCCCGCCGAACTTGACCCGCAACGCGCCGAAGGCGATGTCGAGCTCGTCGTGGATCGCCACGATCCGGTCGACGGGCACCTTGTAGAAGGTCGCCAGCGCCTTGACCGGCCCGCCGAGCTCGTTCATGTAGCTGCGCGGTCGCGCGAGCACGACGCGCGGAGAAACCGCGCCGGGCGGGGCCAGCCGGCCCTCCACCACCTGGGCGCGACCGGACTTGTGGGCCCGGAACGGGGCGCCCATCCTGCGGGCGAGCTCGTCGGTGACCAGGTAGCCGATGTTGTGGCGGGTGGTGGCGTAGGTCGGACCGGGGTTGCCAAGCCCGACGACCAGCCAGACGTCGTTGTCGGTCACTCCGACTCGGTGGAGTCCTCCGCAGCGGTGTCGCCATCGGCGGCGCCCTCACCCTCCGCCTCAGCAGCCGCCTCGGTCTCCGGAGCCTCGTGCTCGATGCCGGCCTCGGCCTCGGCGGACTCGAGCTCGGCCTCGACCTCCTCGGCAGTCGGCGCGTGGGTCACGTTGACGATGAGCGTCTCGGGGCCGAGCAGCAGGGTCGACCCGCTCGGCAGCTTCAGGTCCGCGGCGAAGACCTGCAGGCCCACCTCGGCGTCCTCGACGGAGACCTCGACGTACTCGGGGATGTGGGTGGCCTCCGCCTCGACGGTGACCGCGGAGTGCTCGGTCACCACCAGCGCGTCCGACCTCGCCTCTCCGACGACGTGGACCGGGATCTCGACGGTGACCTTCTCGCCCTTCTTGACCTCCACGAAGTCGACGTGCTCGAGGAAGCCCTTGATCGGGTCGGCCTGGACCTGCTTGGTCAGCGCCAGCTTGGTCTTTCCCTCGACCTGGATGTTCAGCACGGCGTTGGAGCCGCCGTGCTTGAGCGCCAGCATGGTGTCGTGGCCGGGCAGGCTCACGTGGATCGGGTCGGTGCCGTGGCCGTAGATCACGGCGGGCACCATGTCGGCTCGCCGGATGCGGCGGGCGGCGCCCTTGCCGAACTCGGTGCGGGTCTCTGCCTTGATCAGGTTCTCGGACATGCTGCCCTGCTCTCCTCGCGATGCGTCTGTCGTCTGCGTCTGTGGCCGCCCGGCCGGGCTGGAGACGACACATGCACCGCGCGTACGCCGGGGCACGGTGCATGGACTGCGTTCCGGCCGCGTCGATCACGGAGCGGGTCTTCTCCCTCGCCGAGGCAACTGCACGATCTTAGCGAACGCCTTGCGGAGAACGCGAATCAGGCCCGGCCGTCGAACATCGAGGTCACCGAGCCGTCCTCGAAGACCTCCTTGATCGCCCGCGAGATCAGCGGCGCGATCGAGAGGCAGGTGAGCTTGTCGAACTCGTGCTCCGGCGCCAGCGGGAGGGTGTCGGTGACCACGATCTCCGTGGCCGGGCAGTTCTTCAGCCGGTCGACGGCGGGGTCGGAGAGGATCGCGTGGGTGGCGGCGACCACCACGCCGGCGGCCCCGTCCCTCATCAGCGCGTCGGTTGCGTGCACGATGGTGCCGCCGGTGTCGATCATGTCGTCGACCAGCACGCACAGCCGGCCGGTGACCTCGCCGACCACCCGATTGGCGGCGGTCTCGTTGGGCCGGTCGACGTTGCGGGTCTTGTGGATGAACGCCAGCGGCACCCCACCGAGCCGGGCGGCCCACTGCTCGGCGACCTTGATCCGGCCGGCATCGGGAGACACGACGGCCAGCCGCTGGTCGCCGTACTTCTCCTTGACGTAGTCCGACAGGATCGGCAGCGCCATCAGGTGGTCGACCGGTCCGTCGAAGAAGCCCTGGATCTGCGCGGTGTGCAGGTCGACGCAGATCAGCCGGTCCGCGCCGGCGGTCTTGAACAGGTCCGCCATCAGCCGGGCGGAGATCGGCTCGCGTCCGCGGTGCTTCTTGTCCTGCCGGGCGTAGCCGTAGAACGGCATCACCACGGTGATCCGCTTGGCCGAGGCGCGCTTGAGCGCGTCGACCATGATCAGGTGCTCCATGATCCACTCGTTGATCGGCGCCGTGTGGCTCTGCAGCACGAAGGCGTCGCACCCACGGACCGACTCCTCGTAGCGGATGTAGACCTCGGAGTTGGCGAACTCGTAGGCCTGTGTCGGCACCAGCCCGGTGCCGAGCTGCTCGGCGACCTGGTGGGCCAGCTCCGGGTGTGCGCGGCCACTGAAGACCATCAGGTTCTTCTCAGTGGTCCGCTTCATTCCGCTCACGATCGGTGCCCTTCGCTGGCCGGTGCGGTCACACCCTCGATTGTCACCCCCCGGGAGGGCCGTCTCCAACACCGGGGGTCGTCCCCGGGGATGCTGCCGGGCGGGACGCCGCCTCGGCGGCATCGCCCTGCTTGGTCCCGGCCCGGCGGCGTTGCGCCCAGCCCTCGAGGTTGCGCTGCGGCCCGGCGGAGACAGCCAGCGCGCCCGGCGGCACGTCCTCTCGTACGACGGTCCCGCCGCCGGTGGCCGCGCCGTCGCCGATCGTCACGGGGGCGACGAAGGTGTTGTTCGAGCCGGTGCGGGCATGCCGGCCGACCGTCGTCCGGTGCTTCTCGACGCCGTCGTAGTTGGCGAAGATCGTGCCGGCGCCGATGTTGGTGCCCTCCCCGATCTCGGCGTCCCCGACGTAGGACAGGTGCGGCACCTTGGCGCCGTCGCCGATGCGGGCGTTCTTGGCCTCCACGAAGGCACCGATCTTGCCGCCCGCACCCACCACGGTCCCGGGACGCAGGTAGGAGAACGGGCCGACGTCGGCACCAGCGCCGATGACCGCCAGCTCGCCGTGCGTGCGCACCACCCGGGCACCCTCGCCCACCTCGACGTCCTTGAGCGTGCAGTCGGGACCGACCACCGCGTCCTCGGCGACCACGGTCGCGCCCAGCAGCTGCACGCCCGGCAGGATCGTCACGTCGCGGGCGAGCTTCACGTCCACGTCGATCCAGGTGCTCTCGGGGTCGACGACGGTGACGCCCTCCCGCATCCAGCGGGTGAGCACGCGGCTGTTCATCTCCCTGGCCAGCGAGGCGAGCTGGGCCCGGTCGTTGGCGCCCTCGGTCTGCTTCACGTCGTCGAGCACGAACGCCCCGACGCTACGACCGTCCTCGCGGGCCAGCGCGACCGTGTCGGTGAGGTAGTACTCACGCTTGGCGTTGTCGTTGCCGATCCGCGGCAGCGCTGCATCGAGGAAGTCGGCGTCGAAGGCCAGGATCCCGCTGTTGATCTCGTCGACGGCGGCCTGCTCCGGGGTTGCCTCACGCTCCTCGACGATCGCCACGACCCCGGACGCGTCCCGGATCACCCGCCCGTAGCCGGCCGGGTCCGGGACCCGGCCCGAGAGGATGCTCATCGCATGCTGCGAGCCGAGGTGGAAGTCCGCGAACGCGCGCAGGCTGTCGCCCTGCAGCAGCGGGGTGTCGGCGTACGCCACCAGCACCGTGCCGCTGCGCGCCTCGGCCGGCAGCGCCTGCCAGGCGACACGCACGGCGTGGCCGGTGCCGTCCTGGCTCTCCTGGACCGCGATCACGGCGTCGGGCACCAGCTCCCGCACGTGCGGCACCACCTGCTCACGCTGGTTGCCCACCACCGCGACGATGCGCGTCGGCTCAAGCGCCTGCGCTGCCGCGAGCACGTGCCCCAACATGCTTCGTCCGGCGATGGGGTGCAGAACCTTCATCGTCTTCGACTTCATCCGGGTGCCCCCGCCAGCGGCGAGGACGATGACCGTCAGATCATTCATGCTCCCCGGGCAGGAGTCGAACCTGCGTCGCTAGTCCTGATTCAAAGTCAGGCGGGCCCTGCCGACAGACCAACCGGGGACGGTGCCGACAGGCTAACCGAGACGAGCGGGGCCGCCGCTGTCGTCACAGCTGCTGGCGAACGCCGGCCTCGCGGATCAGGTTGGGCTCCTGCTCGTCGAGCGCGACGTGGGCGGCGTCGATCCTCGCCGAGCCCATTCGCGGCACCGGCAGGACCGCCCGGTGTGCCACGCCCTCCAGCTCGAAGGCGAGGGCGGCGTAGAGGCCGACCGCTGCCAGGGCGATGCCGACCCAGCCGGCGACGTCGGCCCAGCCGGTGGCAGCTGCCCAGTGGTACGACGAGGCCAGCCCGGCGGTCGCTGTCACGGCGAAGCGGGTCGCGGTCAGCAGCATCACGAGGCCGGCCACCGGCTTGCCGAACGAGGCAATCACCGGCACCAGCATGATGCCGGCCAGGGCGTAGAGGATCACCGACTCGGCGGGCGAGGGCAGCGGCAGGTGCGTCGTCACCGTTGCCATGGCGATCGACCCCCAGCCGAGCGCGAGCATGCCCATGCCGGTGCCGGCCACCGGGTCGCGCGAGAGGAACCCGAAGATGCACGAGATCAGGAAGACCGGGACGCAGAGCACCAGCACCACCCGGCCGGCGACCAGGCCTCCCACGGGGCTGATCCAGCCGAGCTGGATCGAGGAGTAGACCGTCGTGGCGACCACGAGCGCGAGGAACCCCATCGGCAACGGGGTCGCCAGCGGGCGCAGGAAGACCTGGGCGACCCGCTCGGGCATGTGCGCGGTCAGGTTGCCGGGCGCGTCGACGGCCCGGGGACGGACAGGGTGCGGCTCTCCGGCGGATTGGGTCATGGCGGGCGGGGTACCCGACGGGGCGAGCGGCGAAACAGACGCTTGGGTGCCTACGCGAGCGTAGGTTACGGTTTCGTAAGTACGCGGTCGCTCGGCCGCAGCGAGGACAGCACGAGGAACCCGATGACTCCACCGACCACCACTACCGCTCCCCCTGTCGCCACGGTGACCGAGCCCGACCGCGCCACCCTCGGTGCCGACGTCCAGTCCCGGAAGGAACAGCTGGCGCTGGCGATCTTCATCCTGGTGCCCTTCCTGGCGGTGCTGGCCGCGATCCCGGTGGCCTGGGGCGGCTGGCTGAGCTGGACCGACGTGGGCATCACCGTGGTGATGTACTGGCTCACCGGGCACGGCGTCACCGTCGGCTACCACCGGCTGTTCACCCACAAGTCCTTCAAGCCCTCCCGCTGGCTGAAGAACGTGCTCGCGATCTGCGGCTCGATGGCGATCCAGGGACCCGTGGTCCGCTGGGTGGCCGACCACCGCAAACACCACAAGTTCTCCGACCGGGACGGCGACCCGCACAGCCCGTGGAAGTACGGCAACGACCTCAAGGCGCTCACCAAGGGCTTCATGCACGCCCACCTGATGTGGCTCTTCGACACCGAGCAGACCTCACAGCGCAAGTACGCGCCGGACCTGATGAAGGACCGGGACATCGTCCGGATCTCCCGCGCCTTCCCGATCTGGGTGCTCATCTCCCTGCTCGCCCCCGCCCTGGCCGGCGGGCTGATCTCGTGGTCGTGGCAGGGCGCGCTGACCGCGTTCTTCTGGGGATCCCTCGTGCGGGTCTCCCTCCTGCACCACGTCACCTGGTCGATCAACTCGATCTGCCACACGATCGGTGATCGTCCCTTCGTCTCGCGCGACAAGTCCGCCAACGTCTGGTGGCTGGCGATCCCGTCGATGGGCGAGTCCTGGCACAACCTGCACCACGCCGACCCGACCTGCGCTCGCCACGGCGTTATGCGCGGACAGCTCGACACCTCCGCCCGGGTCATCTGGGCGCTTGAGAAGGCCGGCTGGGTGCACGACGTGCGCTGGCCCGTCAAGGAGCGCGTCGAGTCCAAGCTGGTTGCCAACCGGGCCGCCTGAAGCGTCGTACTCTCCTGACACCCAGCCCCCTGGACCCGGCCCAACCTGACACAATCCCGGCCGTGACCACTCCACTTCAGAGGCGGCCGGCGCGCGCCCGGATGACCGCGGCCGAGCGCCGCGAGCAGCTCGTCGAGATCGCCCGCGGCGTCTTCTCCGAGCGCGGGTTCGACGGTGTCTCGGTCGAGGAGATCGCCACGCGTGCGGGTGTGTCCAAGCCGGTGGTCTACGAGCACTTCGGCGGCAAGGAGGGCTTGTACGCCGTGGTCGTCGACCGCGAGGTGCAGCAGCTGCTCGGCATGATGCGCGAGGCGTTGACCGCCGGGCAGCCGCGCGTGCTGCTGGAGCAGGCCGCGTTCGCGCTGCTCGACTACGTCGAGCAGTCCTCGGAGGGGTTCCGGATTCTCGTCCGGGACAGCCCGCTGGGCTCGGAGACCGGTTCCTACGTCTCGATCATCAGCGACGTCGCCTCGCGCGTCGAGCACATCCTCGTCGACGAGTTCAAGCGCCGTGGCTTCGACGCCAAGACCGCGCCGATGTATGCCCAGATGCTGGTCGGGATGGTCGGCACCACCGGCCAGTGGTGGCTCAACGCGCGCAGACCCGGCAAGGAAGTCGTGGCCGCGCACCTGGTCAACCTTGCTTGGAACGGACTGTCCGGGCTGGAGCAGGACCCGGGACTGCGCAGCCGCTGAGCGCTCGGGGTTTGCGCCGGCGGAGACGGGGCACCGTTGTCTTGAAGGAATGCCAGGTCGCCGACCCTCCCACGACACCCGGGACTTCACGATGGAGCAGGACAGCGCGGTGCTTCGCACCGCAGCGCCGAGCACCGGCCATGTCCTGCGCGCGCTCCTCCTCTTCCCGGCCCTGCTCACCGGCTGGTGGCTGCTGTCCACCG
This sequence comes from Nocardioidaceae bacterium, assembly GCA_025980475.1. Classification (GTDB taxonomy): domain Bacteria; phylum Actinomycetota; class Actinomycetes; order Propionibacteriales; family Nocardioidaceae; genus Marmoricola. Next base: position 20,221 of record JAICXL010000015.1, read on the forward strand.
GGGCTGCGCATGCCGACGACGCGCATGCCGCCTCGGGCAGGGACGAGCCGGTCGCCGACTCGGCCACCGTGGACGGCGGCCAGCTGACCGACCAGCTCCGCCACACCACGCACGCAGCCTTGACCACCTCCATGGGGGCCGGCCGGCACAGTGCTCGTCGGGTCGGCGCCGACGTGCGCCGGACCGCCGCCACGGCGTCCGCGCAGCAGGGGACCGTGCCGGGGGTGTCGAGCGTCGACCATTCGGTCGACTCGGCCGGCTCCCCAGTGCGGCAGGTCGACCGGACCGTGGCGGGCTCCGTCGCCGACGCGGGGCGGACTGTCCACCAGGCCACCCGGCACATCGTCGCCGCGGTCGAGCCCGTGCTGGCCGGCCTGGGTGTGCCGCCCCCGAAGTCTCCAGCTCCAGCGCGCGTGACGCGGGTCGCGGCCGCTGTGCCGGCGCACGTCGCCGTGCTCCGGCCGATGCCCCGACGCGTGCAGGCCGCCGCACCCCGTGTCGGATCCCCGCCGACCGTCGCGGCCGACGCCTGGTCGGCCTCGAGCACGTCCGTTGCCGATGCCGCCGCGCACTCCGGAACGGCCCACCCCGGCGTCGTCATGACTCGCGGCGTCGACGCCCCATGGCCCGCGACACCGTCGACCCCGGCCCCGGCCGTCCCGGCTCCCACGACGTCGAGCTTCGTGTCGGCGGCCGCCCTGCTCGGTCTGCTGGTCCTTCTCCTGCCGTTGGTGCGCCGGTTCCGCTTCCGCCTCGACGCCTTCACGCTTCCCCTCGCACCGGTCTACCCTCCGGGCTGCTCTCCCGACTGAGGCACGCGCCTGCTCGCCGACAAGGCGGGCTTCCGCCCCGCGACGCCCGTCGCGGTCCCACCTCAGACAAGGAGATCAACCATGCATCCATGGGTACGTCGCACCCTGTGCGGCTTGGGCCTGACCGGAGGCGCCCTCTTGCTGGGCGTCGCCATGGCCCAGTCGGCCTCCGCCGACAACACCACGTCCGGCCAGGACGGCATCGGCTCAGGCAACCAGACCGGCCTCGGCATCCAGGCACCCGTCAACGTCACCGGAAACCAGATCACCGTCATCGGCCACGACAACACCGCGGACTCCGATGGCGGCTCTGCCACCAGCGGCGACACGTCGACCGCCAGCACGCCGACCGGCGGTGACAACACCACCTCCGGCCAGGACGGCATCGGCTCAGGCAACCAGACCGGCCTCGCCATCCAGGCACCCGTCAACGCCAGCGGCAACCAGATCACCGTCATCGGCCACGACAACACCGCCACCACCAGCGGCGACACGTCGACCGCCAGCACGCCGGCCGGCGGTGACAACACCACCTCCGGCCAGGACGGCATCGGCTCAGGCAACCAGACCGGCCTCGCCATCCAGGCACCCGTCAACGCCACCGGCAACCAGATCGCGGTGGTCGGCGAGGGCAACACGACCGGCAACGGCGGCGGGTCGTCGGTCGTCAGCCCGCCGACCACCGGCCAGCCGGGCGCTCCCGGTGGCGGCGAAAGTGGCGGCACCACGCGTGGCGAGACCAGCCCGCCGCGGTCCGGGATCGGGACCGGCAGCAACGCCGGCCCGGCCGTCGCCGCGGCCACGCTCGCGCCGGTCGCCGGCGTCCTGCCCAACACCGGAGCGCCTGCAGGAGCAGGGGCTCTCGCGGCCCTGGCCCTGCTGCTGCTCCTCGGTGGCGCGCTGCTGCTGCGGCGCAGGGAGGTGCTCTGCTGATGTCCGACGACCACGCAGGCGGGAACGCCCGTGCGTCACCGGTCGCCGACGAGGACGTCCTGCACGACATGGCGGACCATGCCGATCCCGGTGAGCAGCCACGCCAGCGTGGCCACCCAGATCCACGCTGATCCGAGCTGGCCCAGCCACGGCAGTTGCTCGGCGTGGGCCAGCTCGTGGCTGCATACGGCATACATCCCGAGCGGGAAGACGATGCTCCACAGGTTGGCCTCGTAGACGAGCGGCACCCGATGGGTGACGTGCCGCCACCAGCCCATCGCGAAGAGGCCGGGCAGCAGCCAGGTGGCGACCGCCCAGAGCAGCAGCCCGACGCCGCGGACGACCTCCCGGACCGGCCCGACGAAGGGGCCGGCCGGGAGGGCGACGATGTGGGCCCCGGCCAGGACCGAGATGGCGGCGGCACCCATCGCCACCCAGTAGGGCGGGGTCAGGTCGGCGGCCGTGAACGGGTAGGCGAGCAATCTCATCACCACGAAGATGCCGTCGACGATGTAGACGAACAGTCCCAGGGCCCAGGCCACGACCGCGACCATCGGCAGGAGGTGCCCGCCGTACGTCGGGGCCAGCACGGCCGCTGCCACCGCGACCGACTGGCCTCCGACCGCCCACATGAACCAGCTGCCGTTCGCCGAGGCCACGATCGGGTGCTCCCCGCGGCCGAGCCGGGTCGACCAGGGCACTGCGTAGCCCCGGGCCAGCCAGGCCACGGCCGCGACCCCGAGGAGGATCGCCGAGATCGTCGGGTGGTGCCCGGCGAGCCGCACGGCGAGCACGTCGGCGGCCGCGACGAAGGAGTAGAACCCGAAGCCCCGGTGGGGGTGCGTGAAGTCCTCCACCAGCGCATGGCGGTAGGCCGCCAGCCGCCACAGGGTCAACAGGCACAGGACGACGAAGGCCACCACCGCGAGGTCGAGGAAGACCCACGACAACACGCCGTAACCGTCGCCCTGGAAGCCGATCGAGAGGATCCCGGTGGCCATGGCGGCAGCGAAGTAGCCGGGGGAGAGCTCCCTCAGGGCGGCGTGGACCCGTCGCCCGAGCCCTGGGTGTTCGACCGGTCCCGGCACCCCCTCACGGTAGCGGCAGCTGCGCCACCACGAAGACGCGGCGGAACTGCATCACCACGCCGTGCCCGTCGTCCGGGTAGGCCTCGCGGAGCCGTCGCCTCAGCTCGCCCTCGAAGCCGGGCCGCAGGTCGGCGGGCAGCGCCTGCAGGGTCGGGCGGGCGCTGGTGCCGCTGATCCAGGTGAAGACCGGGTCCTCCCCGTGCAGCACGTGCAGATAGGTGGTCTCCCAGGCGTCGACGGTGCACCCCAGGGCGCGGAGGGCACGGAGGTAGGTGCCCGCGTCGTGAGCGGCCGGGGCGGCCACGCCGGCGGTGTGGGCGTCGTACGGCGACTCCGCCGCCAGCGCGCGACGCACCGTGTGGCTCGGCTCCTCGAAGTTCCCGGGGACCTGAAGGGCGAGCCAGCCGCCCGGGGCCACCCGCTCGACGAGCGCGGGCAGCAGGTCGAGGTGTCCGGGCACCCACTGGAGGGTGGCGTTGGAGACGACCACGTCGACGGGCGCGGCCGCACCGGTGGAGCCTGGCGCGAGCCAGTCGCGCAGGTCGGCCACCTCGAAGAGCACCTCGCCGGCGGGTGCCCTCGCGACCATCTCGGGGCTGGCGTCGATGCCGGTGATCTGTGCCTCCGGCCAGCGCCGGGCGAGCAGGACGGTCAGGTTGCCCGGCCCGCAACCGAGGTCGACGACCGTGCGCGGCGTCTCGGCCCGCACGCGGGCAAGCAGCTCGGTGAAGGGTCGGGCGCGCTCGTCGGCGTAGGTGAGATAGCGCTCGGGATCCCACTGGTGGGGCATGGCGATGACCTCGTCCTCTCGACAGCAGCGACTCTGCCCAGCAGCTATCTCGATGTCAAGATTCTTTGTCGCTAGGATCGCGCCATGGAGCACGACGAGGTGGACCGGCTCGTCGAGGCGTGGCAGCGGGAGCGGGCCGACCTCGACCTGTCACCGGTGGAGGTCTTCAGCCGGATCGGCCGGCTCTCGCGCCACCTCGACCTGGCCCGGCGCTCGGCCTTCACCGCGCACGCCATCGAGCCGTGGGAGTTCGACGTGCTGGCGGCGCTGCGGCGGGCGGGCGAGCCCTACCAGCTGACGCCGGGGCGGCTGATCCGCGAGACGCTGGTGACCAGCGGCACGATGACCAACCGGGTCGACCGGCTCGCCGCCCGCGGGCTGGTGCAGCGGGCCCCCGATCCGGGCGACCGGCGCGGCGTGCTGGTCGGCCTGACCCCGGCCGGACGCAGCACCGTCGACGCCGCGTTCGAGGAGTTGCTCAACCGCGAGCGCCTGCTGCTGGAGTCGCTGCCCGAGGGCGACCGCACCCGCCTCGCCGACCTGCTCAGGACGCTGATGTCGCCCTTCCGCTGACCGGTCACTTCTGGTGCGCCACAACCCGCCGACTGGTCAACTTCGGCGAGTCGCAACCGGCCGACCGGTCACTTTCGTTCACTCGACGAGCTCCGCGGCCGCGAGCCACTCCTGCTCGAGGGCGGCCTTCTCCGCGGCGAGCTCGCGCAGCTGCGTCGAGAGCCGGGCCAGGGCTTCGTGGTCACCGCGGTTCCCGGCCATCTCGGCATTGAGCTGGGCCTCCCGTGCGCCGATCCGCTGGAGCTGCTTGTCCAGGCGGGCAATGGTCTTGCGCGCCGTACGCTCCTGCGAGCTGCCCGCCTTCGCCTTCGTCGTGCGCGAAATCTGACCGGTCGGTGCCTCTGCGCCCGCCGAAGTTGACCGGTCGACGGGTCCAGGCGCGCCAGAACTGACGCGTCGGCGGAGGTATTCGTCGACGCCACCCGGGAGCATCGACACCTGCCCTTCGCCCATCAACGCGCGGGTGGTGTCGGTGACCCGCTCGAGGAAGTAGCGGTCGTGGGAGACCACGACGAGGGTGCCGGGCCAGGAGTCGAGGAAGTCCTCGAGCACGGTCAGCGTCTCGATGTCCAGGTCGTTGGTCGGCTCGTCGAGGAGCAGCACGTTGGGCTCCGAGAGCAGCAGCCGCAGCAGCTGGAAACGCCGCCGCTCGCCGCCGGACAGGTCCGACAGCCGGGCGGTGAGCCGGTCCCCGGTGAAGCCGAACCGCTCCAGCAGCGACGACGCGGTCACCTCGCCGCCGCCGGCGGTGCGGGCCACTCGCCGGATACCCTCGACCGTGGACAGCACCCGCGCGTCCGGGTCGTCACCGGGCACATCCAGCGCCGAGGGGTTCTGGGTGAGGTGCGCCAGCGCGACCGTGCGACCTCGCTTGACGCGGCCGGCGGTGGGTGCGATCTGCCCGGCCAGCAGCGTGAGCACCGAGGTCTTGCCGGCGCCGTTGACGCCCACGATCCCCACCCGCTCGCCGGGCGCCAGCCGCCAGGTGGCTCCGGAGAGCAGCTCCCGGTCGCCGCGCACCAGCGAGACGTCCTCGAGGTCGACGACGTCCTTGCCCAGCCGCTGGGTGGCGAAGCGCTCCAGCCGGACGCGGTCGCGGGGCGGCGGCTCGTCGGCGATCAGCGTGTTGGCGGCCTCGATGCGGAACTTCGGCTTCGCAGTGCGGGCCGGTGCGCCCCGCCGCAGCCAGGCGAGCTCCTTGCGCATCAGGTTCTGCCGTCGGGACTCGGAGGCGGCAGCCTGTCTGGCCCGCTCGGCCCTGGCCAGGACGAAGGCCGCGTAGCCGCCGTCGTAGACGTCGATGGTCCCGTCGTGGACCTCCCAGGTCGTCTCGCAGACCTCGTCGAGGAACCAGCGGTCGTGGGTGACGACCACGAGCGCGGAGCTGCGCCGCCGCAGGTGGCCCGCCAGCCAGGACACCGCCTCGACGTCGAGGTGGTTGGTCGGCTCGTCGAGCAGCAGCAGGTCGTCCGCCTCGAGCAGCAGTCGGGCCAGCGAGCAGCGCCGCCGCTCCCCGCCGGACAGCCCGTGCACGGCCCGGTCGAGGGCCACCCCGGCGAGCAGGACCTCGACAACCTCTCGCGTCGTCGGGTCGGCCGCCCACTCGTGGTCGGCCTTGCCGCCGAGCACCACCTGGCGCACGCTGTGGCTGTCGTCGAGCAGGTCACGCTGGTCCAGGTAGCCGATCTGCAGCCCCCGGGCCCGCGAGATCCGGCCCGCGTCGGGCTCGGCGCGGCCGGCCATCAGGTTGAGCAGCGTGGTCTTGCCGTCGCCGTTGCGGCCCACCACCCCGATGCGCTCGCCCTCGCCCACCCCGAGGCTGACCTCGTCGAGCAGCAGCCGGACGGTCCAGGACTTGGTGACCTTCTCGAGGTTGACCAGGTTGGTCGCCATCAGGCGTACTCCACCACGTGCGCGCCGGCGACCGGGCCGGGGGCCGCGACCGGGTCCGCGAAGCCGGCGTCGGCCAGGGCCTCCCGCACGCGGTGGGCGTGCTCGTGGTCGCGGCACAGCGCCAGCCAGGTCGGACCGGATCCCGAGAGCAGCATCGCCAAGGCCCCGGCGGCCAGACCGGCGTCGCGCGGAGCGGCCAGGTCGGGGCGCAGGCTCAGCGCGGCCTGCTCCAGGTCGTTGGCCAGCGTGGCGGCCAGGGCCTCGACCGAACCGGTTGCCAGCGCGTCGAGCAGTGCCTGCGGGAGCAGCTGGCTGTCGCCGAGGCCGAGACGGTCGTGCTCCGCGTAGACCGTCGCCGTCGACAGGCCGGCCGCCGACGGGACCGCCACCCACCACCAGCTGCCGACGTCCGCGACGGCCTCGACCAGCTCCCCGCGGCTGGTGCCGAGCGCGGTGCCACCGAGCAGGGCGAAGGGCACGTCGCTGCCGAGCTCCGCCGCGATCGCGAGCAGCTCGTCGTCGGGGGTGCCGAGGTCCCACAGCCGGTCCAGCGCCACCAGGGTCGCGGCCGCGTCGGCGCTCCCCCCGGCCATCCCCCCGGCGACCGGGATCCCCTTGGCGATCGAGACCCGGGCCGCGGCGTCGATGCCGTGGTGGGCCGCCAGCAACCGGCCCGCCCGCAGAGCGATGTTGGTCTCCTCGAGCGGCACGGCGGAGACGTCGACGGCGCCGACCGGGTCGACGGCCACCTCCCACGCCGGGGAGGCGGTCACGGTGACGTCGTCGTACACCCCGATGGCCTGGTAGACGGTCATCAGCGGGTGGTAGCCGTCGTCGCGCACGGGCCCGACGCCCAGGCGGAGGTTGATCTTGGCTGCTGCGCGCACGGTCACCGTGCTCATCGCAGCTGCTCCGCGACGCGGGCGAAGGCCGCGACGTCGAGCTCCTCGCCGCGGGCGGTCGGGTCCACACCGGCGGCGAGCAGCGCCGCCTCGGCGGCCTCCGTCGAGCCGGCCAGGCCGCGCAGGGCGCCGCGGAGCACCTTGCGCCGCTGACCGAACGCCGCGTCGACGACGGCGAAGACCTGCTGCCGCGTGGCGCTGGTCGCGGGCGGCTCCTGCCGGGTCCAGGCGACCAGTCCGGAGTCGACGTTGGGGGCGGGCCAGAACACGTTGCGGCCGACCGAGCCGGTACGGCGCACCTACGCGAACCAGGCCGCCTTCACCGACGGGATGCCGTAGGCCTTCGAGCCGGGTGTGGCCGCGAGCCGGTCGGCCACCTCGGACTGCACCATCACCAGCCCGCGCTCCAGCGACGGCAGCAGCGCCAGCAGGTACAGCAGCACGGGCACCGCCACGTTGTAGGGAAGGTTGGCGACCAGTGCCGTGGGCGGCGGCCCGGGCACCCGCTCGACGCGCAGGGCGTCGCCGGGCACCACCTCCAGATCGGCGCCCGGGGCGTGGCGCTCGACCGTGTCGGGGAGCGCGGCCGCGAGGCGTTCGTCGACCTCGACGGCCACCACGCGCGCCACCACCTCCAGCAGGGCCAGGGTCAGCGAGCCCAGGCCGGGGCCGACCTCGAGCACGACGTCGTCGGGGCCGACCCCGGACTGGCGCACGACGCGTCGCACGGTGTTGGCGTCGATCACGAAGTTCTGGCCGCGCTGCTTGGTCGGCCGCAGCTCGAGGCGTGCCGCCAGGGAACGCACCTCTGCCGGACCGAGCAGGCTCGATCCGGCAGGGGCGTGGTCGGTCACGACCACGAGGCTAGACGGTCTGGTCAGGCGAGCTTCCCGCAGACCGGCCAGGCGCCGTAGCCGCCCTCAGCGGCCGCCACCCGCTCCGCCACGGCGATCTGGTCCTCGCGGCTGTGCTCGTTGGGGTAGCCGGTGCCGCCGTAGGCGTGCCACGTGCTCAGGCTGAACTGCAGGCCGCCGTAGTAGCCGTTGCCGGTGTTGGCGGCCCAGTTGCCGCCGGACTCGCACTGGGCGATCCGGTCCCAGGCCGTGCCGCCGCTGGCGTAGTTGGCGGCCGGTGCCGGCGCGGGTGCCGGGACCTTGGTGCCCACCTCGACGACCTGGCTCACCGGCGACCGCAGGACATGCGAGTCGACCACGCGCGTGTGCGTGATGTGGCCATTGCGGAAGAAGACCTTGTAGGTCACCTCGCGCACGCCCGGGTGTCCGGCGCGGACTGTCCTCGTGTCGCCGCGCAGCATCGAGCTGTCGTCGCGGTGGACGGTGCCGAACGGGATCGTCTGGTGTGCCGCGTGGCGGGTGCGCACCCCGAACCTGGTGACCACGACGCGGTCGCCGTCCTGCAGCTCGTGACCGAGACCCGGCCGCACCTTGTCGTTGTGGTCGAGCTTGACGTGCAGCTGGCGGAGCACGTCCCGCACCGTGAGCACGGTGAGGGTGCGCTTCTTCGCGTGCTGGCCGGCGATCTTGACCACCAGCCGCTTGGGCGTCGTGATCTGCAGCACCATCCCCTGCCGGTCGATGCCGGCGTCACGGCTGGCGGACAGCTTGGCGTCCTGGAAGCGCAGGCCGAGCTGGTCCATCGCCGAGGCGACGGTGGTGGCGGTGGTCCAGTAGACCTGCTTCCTGCCGTCGACCTTCAGGTCGAGCTCGCGTCCGTAGCGGACCGCGATCCGGGTCCCGTCGTGGACCGGCGACCCCAGGGAGGGCACCACCACGTCGTGGGAGTCGGTGTGGATGCCCTGGTCGGCCAGGACGCTCCTCACATCGTCACCGAAGGTGTGGACGGTGCGGTCCTTGCCGTCGACCGACACGGTCACGTCGTGGCTGAGCGTGGTGTAGCCGACGGTGGTGCCGGCCAACGCCAGGACCACGACGCCGACGAGGCCGCCGAGGACTGCCTTGCTGTGGGCGAGATGCCCAAGACGCTTGAGCGCAGTGAAGGTGCGCACGTTTCTCCAGAGGTTGATCTCTCCGGGCCACACGGGCGGCCGGCGTCAGACCGGGCCGCAACCTCTGGTCGCGCACACAGTGCCCCCGAGACACCGGCCGGACGAACCCCCCGTTCCCGGCCAACAGGTTCAAGACACTAGGCACGACAGGGAGCAGTTGGCAAACCGGGATCCACGCCCGACCCTGCCCTACGGCGCCCCGAACGGGCCCCGGCGTGCCCGACGTCACCCGTTTCGGCCGCCCCAGGAGCCGCCGAAGGCAGCATCGGTGTTGGCCTCGATGGCCCTGCAGAGCCCGGCCAGGTCGTCGCCCCGCGTGGTCGCCATCGAGCGGACGGTGAGCGGCACGAGGTACGACGCGTTCACCAACCCGCGGTGCGGCGACGGGGTGAGGAAGGGCGCGTCGGTCTCGACCAGGATCCGGTCAGCCGGCGCGACCCGGAGGGCATCGCGCACGGGCTCGGCGTTCTTGAAGGTGACCGTGCCGGAGAAGGAGAGGAACGCCCCCCGGTCCAGACAGGCACGGGCGAAGGCGGCGTCACCGCTGAAGCAGTGCATCACCCACCGCTCCGGGGCGCCGACCTCGTCGATGATCGCGAGCACGTCGTCGTGGGCGTCGCGGTCGTGGATCACCAGCGTCCGGTCGAGCCGCCTGGCCAGGTCGACGTGCCAGCGGAAGGACTGGTGCTGGGCGGCCCGGCCGTCCTGACCGGTGCGGAAGTAGTCCAGACCGGTCTCCCCCACTGCGCGGACGTGCTGGTTGCCGGCCAGCTCCTCGATCTCGGCGAGCGCGGCGTCCAGCTCACCCCGCTCCGCGAGGCCGGGCGCCTCGTTGGGGTGCAGGGCGACGCCCGCGACGATGTCGTCGTACGCCGCCGCCGTCGCTACCGCCCACCGGGCGCCCGACAGGTCGCAGCCGATCTGCACGATCCGCGGCACTCCGACCGCCGCGGCGCGGGCCAGTGCCTCCTCGACCGGCAGCACCCCACCGCCTGGGTCGGTGTCGAGGTGGCAGTGGTTGTCCACGACCGGGTGCGGCAGCGCCTCGGGGGCCTCTGGACGGGCCGTCCTCATCGCTGTGTCCCGGGCTTGTGGACGGCGTCGTAGACGGCCCGCTTGGGCACGCTGGACCGGCGGGCCACCTCGGCGATCGCGTCCTTGCGGGTGGCCCCGGCCGCCTCCTCCGAGGCCACCAAGCCGGCCAGCGTCTCCGGGTCGGCCGTGGGCGCAGGCGGTGCCGCCCCCTCCACGACCAGCGTCACCTCTCCGCGGACGCCCTCGGCGGCCCAGGCGGCGAGCTCGCTCAGGGTGCCGCGGCGGACCTCCTCGTGGGTCTTGGTCAGCTCGCGGCAGGCGGCACCGCGCCGGTCCCCGCCGAACGCCTCGGCCATCGCCAGCAGGGCGCGCTCGGTGCGGTGCGGGGCCTCGAAGAAGACCATGGTGCGCTGCTCGTCGGCGAGCCCGGCCAGCCGGCGACCGCGCTCGCCGGCCTTGCGCGGCAGGAAGCCCTCGAAGCAGAATCGGTCCACCGGCAGCCCGCTGACCGCCAGCGCGGTGAGCACCGCCGACGGTCCCGGGACCGCGGTGACCGGCACCCCGGCGGCCACCGCGGCGGCGACCAGCCGGTAGCCGGGGTCGGAGACGCTCGGCATCCCGGCGTCGCTCACCAGCAGCACGCGCTGGCCGGCCTGCAAAGCCTCGAGGAGGCTGCCGGTGCGGCTCTGCTCGTTGGCCTCGAAGTAGGAGGTCACCCGCCCGCGGATCTCCACTCCGAGGTCGCCGGTGAGCCGGCGCAGTCGCCGGGTGTCCTCGGCCGCGACGACGTCCGCGGCACCCAGCTCCTCCGCGAGCCGTGGCGAGGCGTCCTCGACGCGGCCGATCGGTGTCGCCGCGAGCACCAGCACGCCGGTGCCGTCGGTGGGGGCTGCTGCCATGCCCCGATCGTAGAGTTGCCCCCCGTGAGCACCAGCAGCGCGCCGGCCCGCCGGGTCGGGCTGTCCCGGACGGCGCGCGGAACGGTGGTGCCGTCGGCCGCCCGCCGCACCCGCAGCCGGCTGCTGCGCAGCGACCCGGTCGTCGACTGGGTCATCACGCTCGCCGTGGCCCTCCTGGCGCTGTTCCTGAGGCTGTGGAACATCGGCTTCCCCAAGGCGTTCCTCTTCGACGAGACCTACTACGCCAAGGACGCCTGGTCGCTGGTCCACAACGGTTACGTCACCAACTACGTCGCCGGCGCCAACAACGAGATCCTCGCCGGGCACGTCACCGGGCTGTTCCAGAAGACGCCGGAGATGATCGTGCACCCCAACGTCGGCCGCTGGCTGATCGGGGCCGGGGAGACCCTCTTCGGGATGGACCCGACCGGGTGGCGGATCCCGTCGGCGGTGGTCGGGTCACTGATGGTTCTGGTGATGGTCCGACTGGGCCGCCGGGTGACCGGCTCGATGCTGCTCGGTGCCGTCGCCGGGCTGCTGATGTGCTTCGACGGGCTGCAGCTCGTGCTCTCGCGGCTGGCGCTGCTCGACATCTTCGTGGCGTTCTTCACCCTCTGCGCGGTCAGCTGCCTGGTGGCCGACCGCGATTGGGGCCGGGCTCGGCTGGCCCGGCTCGTTCCGGAGGGGACCCGGGTCGCGCCCGGCTCGTGGGGCCCGCGGCTGTGGTGGCGGCCATGGCGGCTGGCGGCCGGCGTCCTCTGGGGCCTGGCCCTGGGCAGCAAGTGGGACGCGATCTTCCCGCTGGCCGCCTTCGGGCTGCTGGTCTGGGCCTGGGACGCCGGTGCCCGCCGCTCCTTCGGGGTCCGTGCCGCCGTGGTGAAGGCCGCGGTGCTCGACGCCACCCCGGCGGCGCTCTACCTCGTCCTCCTGCCGCTGGTGGTCTACATCGCCTGCTGGACCAGCTGGATGGTGCACGCCAGCGTCTACGAGGCGTCGCTGTCGCACACGCAGTACGGCCCCTACTGGGGCGACTACATCAAGCAGCCCGCGCACGGCTTCTTCGCCAAGGCCGGCAAGGCGCTGCGCGACCTGCTCCACTACCACCACGACGTCTGGTCGTTCCACACCACCGGGCTCCTCCACGCCCACCACGTCTACCAGTCCAAGCCGGAGGGCTGGCTGATCCTCAACCGCCCCGTCGGCGTGGACGCCCAGCTCGACATCCACCCCGGCGAGCAGGGGTGCACCGCGGCCCCCGGCTCGACCTGCCTGCGGCAGGTGCTGCTGATCGGCACCCCGGCGCTGTGGTGGTTCGGGACGATCGCCTTCGTGTGGTCGGGCATCTGCTGGATCGGCAGGCGAGACTGGCGGTACGGCGTGGTCACCGTCGGCGTCCTGGTCACCTGGCTGCCGTGGCTGCGCTGGGACGACCGGCCGATCTTCAGCTACTACGCGATGATGATCGAGCCGTTCCTGGTGCTCGGCGCGACCCTGCTGCTCGGCGAGATGTTGGGACCGGCGACCGCCACGGTTCGGCGACGCCAGGTCGGCGCGGTCGCGGCGGGCGCGGTGTTCCTCGCCGTACTCCTGAACTTCGCGTGGTTCTGGCCGATCTACACCGACGGGCTGCTCACCACCCAGCAGTGGCTCGAGCGGATCTGGTTCAAGCGCTGGATCTGAGCACCCGTGGCCGGCGGTCCTCAGCCGACTGAGCCGGCGCGTTCCCCGATGATCCGCGCCAGGTCGTCGGGTGCCTGCTCCGGGATCCAGTGGCTGACCCCGTCGAGCACCTCGAGGCGGTACGGCGCGTCCACCCAGCCGGCCGCCAGCTCCGCGCCGGCGCGGTCCAGCGTCACGTCGCCCGTGCTCCACACGTGGGTCGTCGGGACCCGGACGCGCCCGGCGCCTGCCGACGGACGGGTCAGCGGCAGCGCCCGGTACCACGACAGCGCCCCGCGGAGGGCGCCGTACTCCACGATGCCGGTGCGCACGCCGTCGGCCATCGCCGGCGTCATCCCGGCCCGGTGCACCAGCAGCGCGCGGAAGCGCTCCGGCGAGTGCGTCGCGAGCTGCTCGACCAGGCCGGGGACGTTGAACGGCAGGAAGTACCACGACCGCAGCAGCTGACGCCCCCGCAGCATCGAGGCGAGGAACGCCTTGGGGTGCGGCACCGACACGGTCGTCAGCGTCCGCACCAGGTCGGGTCGTTGAGCGGCCACGGTCCACGCGACCACCGCACCCCAGTCGTGGCCGACCAGGTGCACCGGCCCGGCAGCGAGGGCCTCGACCAGGGCGACGACGTCGCCGACCAGGCGCGGCACGGTGTAGGCCCGCCGGCCTCGCGGTCGCGCACCCGGTGAGTAGCCACGCTGGTCGGGCGCGACGGTGCGGAAGCCCTGCCGGTGCAACCGGTCGGTCACCGGTGCCCAGCTGGCGGCCCGCTGCGGGAAGCCGTGCAGCAGCACCACCGGCGGGCCGTCCTGCGGCCCCTCGTCGACGACGTCGAAGCGGAGCCCTTCGTGGGTGTAGCTGGAGAGTCGCACGGCCCCACTGTCGCAGAGGCGGCGCCGCCGTTCACCGACGAGGGTTGAAGCGGCGGCCCTCGGGGCACCATCTCGGTCGTGACGGCCACCACCAGCGCGGAGAGCAGCTCCGAGAGCCTCCTCCACCAGCACGAGTGGCGGCTGCTGGCCGTCGAGTACGACGACCTCCTCGAGGTCCGCGAACTGCACTGCGCCGGGTGTGACCTGACCAGCTACGAGTGACCGGCGCCCGGGCAGAACCGCATCGCGAGCAGGGCGAAGAGGCCGTAGACCAGCACGCCGCCGGTCACGATGAAGGCGAACGGAGTGCGGTCGAGCCGCGCGAGGGCGCCGTCGCAGTCAGAGACCCGAGCAGCCGGGCCGCGGGCGCGGACCTGTCGGGCAATCGGGTGTCGGGCAGTCAGTCCTCACCCTCGGCCACCGCGAGGGCGGCGCCGATCACCGCGAGGTGGCTGAGCCCCTGCGGCACGTTGCCGAGCAGCCCACCGGTCCCGGCGTCCACCTGCTCGGTGAGCAGGCCGGTGTCACCGGTGTGCTCCAGCAGCTCGTCGAGCAGGGCCCCGGCCTCCTCGCGCCGCCCGAGGATCGCGAGGGCCTCCACCATCCAGCAGCTGCACGCCACGAAGGCGCCCTCCTGCTCGGCCATGCCGGTGTATCGGTAGAGCAGGGGGCCGCCGGCACCCAGCTCCGCACGGACAGCATCGACGGTGCCGGCGAGGCGGGGGTCGTCCCCGGCCAGGAAGCCGGTGCGGGCGGCCAGGAGCACCGCAGCGTCCAGCTTGTCGGTGCCGGCGTGGAAGGTGTAGCTCCCCTTGGTCACCGACCAGCAGTGCTCGTCGGTCCAGGCATGCACCGCCTCGCGCTCGGTGCGCCAGCGGTCGACGTGCGCTGCCGGGAGCTGGCCCGCCTCGGCCAGTCGCACGCCCCGGTCCAGGGCCACCCAGCAGCCGATCTTGGAGCTGGTGTAGTGCTCGCGATCGCCCAGCTCCCAGAGCCCGGCGTCCTTGCTCTGCCAGCGGTCGCAGACCTCGTCGATGATCTGCGCCAGCATCGAGGCGCTCTCCGGGTCCAGGACGCCGCGGCGATCGGCAAAGCGCCACGCAGCGTCCACGAGGTCGCCGTACGCCCCCAGCTGGAGCTGCTCGGCCGCCGAGTTCCCCACGTGCACCGGGACGGAGCCGCGGTAGCCCGGGAGCTCTTCGAGGGAGGACATCTCCGCCGATGCCGGCTCGCCGTCGATGGTGTACATCGACCTGACCTCGGGGGCGGTCCCCCGCACCGCCCGCAGCAGCCACGAGACGGAGCCGTGCACCTCCTCAGTGAGCCCGAGCCGCGACTGGGCGTCGATCGCGAAGGAGGCGTCGCGGACCCAGCCGAAGCGGTAGTCGAAGTTGCGCTCCCCGCCGATGTGCTCGGGCAGCGACGTGGTCAGCGCGGCGGCCTGGCCATCGCTCGGAGCGATGGTCAGCGCCTTGAGGGCCAGTGCGGAGCGACGGACGGCGCCCGCCCGCGGCCCGTCGACGTCGATCCGACCGGTCCATCGGCGCCACAGCTCGGCCGTCTCATCGATGCGGGCGTCGATGTCGGCGGCGGACGGGAAGGGCAGCGGTTCGGAGTCCACCGCGAGCACGGCGAGCAGGCCTCGGGCGCCAGCGTGGGCGGTGAGCTCCCCCGTGAGAGCCGCGCCGGTCGGGCCGTGCTCGACGCGGGGCTCCCCCATCTCGTCGGCGACCACGCCGAGCAGCACGGGGCCGGCGTGCAGCACGATCCCGCCGCCGTGCTCGTCGACCCAGGGGCGGGTGGTGCCCAGCCGGTGCCCGGGGCGCACCGCCCACTGCAACCTCACCGGGTCACCGGTGACCTCGACGCGACGGGCCAGCTCGGTCCAGGGCAGCGGGCCGGTGGCGGACCGGTTGAGCGCGTCGGTCACCCGCACCACCGAGTCGGCGCAGTGGAAGGTCGTCTCGAGGACCATGGTGTCGGGCAGGTAGCGCTGGCTGGTGGTGTGCTCGGCCGTCGGCGCAAGGCTGATGTGGCCCCCGGCGTCGGGGTCGAGGAGCGCCGCGCACACCGGCGGGTGGGTCAGCTGGGGGGCGGCCAGCCAGTCCACCGAGCCGTCGGCCGCGACGAGGGCACCGGCGCGGCAGTCACCGAGCATTCCGTACGCCGACAGCGGGGCGTAACCGTCCTCGCGCTCCATTAGTGTGCGCGCGCCGCAACGAGTCCGGCCCCGGCAGCGAGCGCGGCGCCGGCCGCGGAGATCAGGCTGCGCCGGTGCATCGAGGCCCACAGCAGCGGGTCGTGCCCGTGCGCCTGGTCGTCGAAGGGCCCGTGGGCGCCGGCGTCCTCGGTTTCGTCCTGGGGCTCGAAGACGTTGCTGCCGCGGCGTGGAAGGTCCGCACCGGTCTGCTGCGACTTCACGCCGCTTCGGCCCAGGTAGAGGTCGAGCAGCTTCGGCGCCAGCCGCTCGCCCAGGATGGTGTAGGCCGTCGAGACGCCCACCCACATGTTGCGCCGCGGGTGCTCGATGAGGAACCGCACCGCCTTCGCGGGCAGCTCGGGCTGGAAGATCGGTGGCACCGGCATCGGGTGCTTCGGCATCTTGTTGAGGTTCCAGGTGAACTGCGGGGTGTTCAGCCCGGGGAGCTGCACCATGCAGACCCGCACCTTGCTCTTCTCGTGGGCCAGCTCGGTCATCACCGACTCGGTGAAACCCTTCACGGCGTGCTTGGCACCGCAGTAGGCCGACTGCAGCGGGATCGACCGGTAGGCCATCGCCGACCCGACGTTGACCACCACGCCCCGGTCGCGCGGGCGCATGAAGCGCAGGGCTGCCCGGGTGCCGTAGACCTGACCGTAGTAGGTCACCTCGGTCATCCGTCGGAACTCCTCCATGCTGGTGTCCCAGAAGAACGCCAGCGAGCCGGCGAACGCGACGTTGACCCAGGCGTCGATCTCGCCGAGCTCGGCCTCCACCCGCTCAGCGGCCTCCTCGACCGCAGCGTGGTCGGCAACGTCGGTCGGGATCGCCAGTGCCCTGCGGCCCGCCGCCTCGACGTCCCGGACGGCGCCGTCCAGGCCGGCGCGGCCCCGGGCGAGCACGGCGACGTCATAGCCGGCGCCGGCGAGCTCGCGCACCACCGCCCGTCCCACGCCGCCGGTGCCGCCGGTGACGACCGCGATCTTCGTGTGCTGCACCATGCCCTGCTCCTCCAGCCTCGTTGCCGGTGCCGCGAGCCGGCCCGTCTGCCTGCACTACCCACTCATGGTCAGCGGCACACGGTGGCCCGCTGCTGCGAGGATGTGCCGGTGAGGGTCAGTGCGCAGGAGAGCCCGTTCGACGAGGTGCGTCGCGCCGCGGTGCAGGAGTACGCCGCCCGGCACGCCGGACTTCGTCGCGCCGGGGAGGAGTACGTCGCACTGGTCACCACGATCCTCGACGACGCCGGCATCAACTACCTGAGCGTCACCGGCCGGACCAAGTCGGTGACCTCCTTCGCGGCCAAGGCCGTGCGCACCCGCGACGGGGCCCCGCTCTACGCCGACCCGTTGCGGGAGATCACCGACCAGATCGGGGTCCGGGTGATCACCTACCTGCACAGCGACGTGGCCGCCGTGGCCGAGCTGCTCGACGACCAGCTGCACCTTCTCGACGACCGCGACCTGGGCCAGGAGACGGCGTCGGAGGGGCGCTTCGGCTACGCCAGCCGGCACCTGCTGCTCGAGCTCGAGCCGGGGAGCGCCGCCGAGCAGTCCCACGCGGCCCTGGTGGGCCACGCAGCGTCGGTCCAGATCCGCACCGTCCTGCAGCACGCCTGGGCCGAGTTCGAGCACGACATCCGCTACAAGGGCAAGATCCCCGAGGAGCACGTTCCCGACCTCGACCGCCGCTTCACGCTCGCCGCAGGCCTGCTGGAGCTGGCCGACCGCGAGTTCTCCGCGATCCGCGACCGGCTGCGGCAGGGCGTGGGTCCGAGGCAGGACAGCACGGCCGACGACGATCCCCGGATCAGCGCCCAGGACCTGGCGGCGTTCCTGGCCGGGCAGTTCCCCGACGCCGGCTGGTCCCGCACAGACCACTACACCTGGATCGCCGGGCTGCTGCTCGAGCTGGGCCTCACCACCCTCGAAGAGCTCGCCGAGGTACTGGCCGAGGTCGACAGTGGGCACCTCAACGCCCGGATGGGGTACCGGTACCCGCCCGGCGCCGTACGCCGCCTCGACGATGCACTGCTCGCCGTCTACGGCGGGAGGTACGTCGACCTGCAGCTCAACAGCCGCCGCACCGAGCTGTTGCGGGCTCGGCTCGCCAGACTGCGTGATCTGGACGGGTAGTTGTGCTTCCACAACGGCACTAGTAGAAACGAGCAAGGCGATTTTGCACGAGACGTGGCGCGAAAAACTCGGCGTTGGCGTCGCAGCTTTCCCCGAACTCCAGATCGAGGTGGTGACGTGACCGACGCCGACAGGGACCTGCTGGCTCCGCTGATCCCGGGCGGTGACGCCGTCGAGCAGCTGCTGCGGAAGGCTCAGTTCTTCGTTCCCGGCACCCCCAGCCCGGACTACCGCGAGGTACATCGCGAGGGCGGTCGGCAGGCCGAGGAGTTCTGGCACGAGCGCTGGCGTCACGACAAGGTGGTCCGCTCGACGCACGGCGTCAACTGCACCGGCTCCTGCTCGTGGAAGGTCTACGTCAAGGACGGGATCATCACCTGGGAGACCCAGCAGACCGACTACCCGTCGGTCGGCCCGGACTCGCCCGAGTACGAGCCCCGGGGCTGCCCGCGGGGCGCGTCGTTCTCCTGGTACACCTACTCGCCGTCGCGGGTGCGCTACCCCTACGTCCGGGCGCCGCTGCTGGAGATGTGGCGCGAGGCCCGGCAGCGCGGCGACGACCCGGTCGACGCCTGGGTCTCGATCAGCCGCGACCCCGAGCGTGCCGCCCGCTACAAGTCGACGCGGGGGAAGGGCGGCTTCGTCCGGGCGAGCTGGCCCGAGGTCACCGAGCTGATCGCCGCCGCGCACGTGGCGACGGTCCGCGACTTCGGGCCCGACCGGGTGGTCGGGTTCTCGCCGATCCCGGCGATGTCGCAGGTCTCCTACTCCGCCGGCACCCGCTTCCTGTCGATGATCGGCGGCACCATCCTGTCGTTCTACGACTGGTACGCCGACCTCCCGCCGGCCTCCCCGCAGGTCTTCGGCGACCAGACCGACGTGCCGGAGTCCGGTGACTGGTGGAACTCCTCCTACCTGATGCTGTGGGGCACGAACCTGCCGATCACCCGGACCCCGGATGCGCACTTCATGACCGAGGCGCGCTACAAGGGCCAGAAGGTGGTCGTGGTCAGCCCGGACTTCTCCGACCACACGAAGTTCGCCGACGACTGGCTGCCCTGCGCCCCGGGCACGGACGGTGCGCTGGCGATGGCGATGGGCCACGTGGTGCTGACCGAGTTCTTCCGAGACCGGAAGGTGCCCTACTTCACCGACTACGCCAAGAAGTTCACCGACCTGCCCTTCCTGGTGACCTTGCGGGAGCACGACGGCAGCTACCTGCCCGACCACTTCCTGACCGCTGCCGACCTCGGTGGCGAGGCAGCCGCCGAGGAAGGGGCGGCGCACAAGACCGTCGTCGTCGACGGCGACGGCAACCCCCATGTCCCCAACGGCTCCCTCGGGTTCCGCTACACCGATTCGGGCATGGGGAAGTGGAACCTCGACCTCGGCGAGGTCGACCCGCGGCTCTCCCTCCACGGGATCCACGACGAGGCGGTCACCGTCGACCTGACCCGCTTCGACATCGGCGCGACCGAGGGCGGCTCCGCGGTGCGTCGCGGCGTCCCGGTCACCCGGATCGGGGGCCAGGTGGTCACCACGGTCTTCGACCTGCTGATGGCGCAGTACGCCGTCCGCCGCGAAGGGCTGCCCGGCGAGTGGCCGAAGGGGTACGACGACCCGGAGCCCTACACGCCTGCGTGGCAGGAGCAGATCACCTCGGTGCCCGCGGCGGCCGCGACCAGGGTGGCGCGCGAGTTCGCCCGCAACGCGGAGCTGTCCCACGGCCGGTCGATGATCGCGATGGGTGCGGGCACCAACCACTGGTACCACTCCGACCAGATCTACCGGACCTTCTTCACGCTGCTGATGCTCTGCGGCTGCGAGGGCGTCAACGGCGGCGGTTGGGCGCACGATGTCGGCCAGGAGAAGGTCCGCCCGCTCGCGGGCTGGCAGACCGTCGCATTCGCGCTCGACTGGCAGCGCCCACCGCGCCACA
>JAICXL010000021.1 GCA_025980475.1 Nocardioidaceae bacterium
AGCGCTGGTCCGGTCAGGCGCCCTTGCGGATCCCGTCGCCCTCACGCGCCAGGCCGGCGGCACCGGCGTCCCAGTCGACGAGTGCGCCGACGGCCTCACCACCCTCACCCTCCCAGCAGGCCAGAGCGTCGGCCTCCTCGGCCTGGCGGACGGCGAGCTGCTGCTCGAGCTCGTGGACGCGCTCCTGGGTCTCCACCAGCCGACGCGAGTCGCGGGCCAGCCGGGACTCGGCGTCGGTGGCGCGCCGCTCGGTGGCGACCACGGCGCCCTCCAGCTCCCGGCTCTGCAGGTGCGCCGCGGCCAGCCGCTCGGTCATCGCGACGGTGAACTCCGCGTGCTCAGCAGCCCGCTGGGCGAACAACGACTTGTAGGCGCTCGCGGCGGCGGCGCGGTCGGTGGCCTGCTCCCGGCGCGACTGCAGCACCTCGGTCCACATCATCCGGGCCGACGCCCAGCCGAGGACCAGGGCGACGACCGAGCTGATGCTCAACAACAGCGGCGACTGGGTGGGCAGGGCGGCGAGCACCGCTGCGGTGGCCAGGCACAGCAGCGCGACGGCCACGGTGACCCGGACACTTCGTTGGCGACGGCGGGCAGAGGTGCGGGAAGCTGCCATGGGCAAAGCGTAGGGCGTTACTCGTCCCCGTCACGGACACGACACGCACGCTCGAGCAGCAGCGAGCCGACCATCAGCAGCAGGCCGCCGACGCCCGCGATGACGCTGTGCCACAACCGTGTGTCCGAGGTGTCGGACGAGGTCACCCCGAGCTGGGCCAGCGCGTAGCCGAAGTACCCCCCGGCGATCGCGGCCCCGGCCAGCGCGCAGGCCTTGCCAAGCACGAGGCGGTTCACCGCGCGGCTGGGGACCAGCCGGCGGCGTTGGTGGTGCAGGGTGCGCCAGGTGAGGTACGCCGCACCGCACAGCACTGCGGCCATGAAGAAGACCAGTCCGATCGCCAGCCAGGTGACGTCGGGCTCGGCCGCCCCCAGGCGCAGCGAGACCGGCCGCACCGCCCAGCCACACACGAGGCCGGCGACTCCGAACCCGACCAGGGGCCCGGCGCCCGTGGTCCGGACGTGTCCGGGCGGCCGATCGGGGGGCTCGGGCTCGCTCCCGGGCCCGCCGTCGTGGACGTCGGGAAGCTCCCGGGTCACTGCAGGTCGAGCTCGATGTCGTCTCGCCGGGTCACGCCGTCGGCGCCGACCTTGTCGATCAGCTCCGCGATCGGACCCACCCCTGGGACTTCCGCATCCGGCTCGAGGTCGCTCCACGGCACCAGGACGAAGGCTCGTTCCGCCGCGCGGGGATGAGGCAGGACCAGCTCGTCCTTGTCGGAGCGCCGGTCCCCGACGACGATCAGGTCGACGTCGAGGGTGCGCGGCGCGTTGTGGGAGCCGTCGCGCTCGCGGCCGTATGCGGCCTCGATCGCCTGGGCCCGGTCGAGCAGGGTGCGGGCCGAGAGCGTGGTGTCGAGCAGCACGACGGCGTTGAGGTAGTCCTTGGCGTCATCGCGTGAGTCGACCGGCCGGGTCTCGTAGACCGGCGACACGCCGGTCACCCAGACTTCCGGAGTGTCGGCGAGCGAGTCCACGGCTCCCTGCAGGTTGAGCCTGCGGTCGCCCAGGTTGGAGCCGATGGAGAGGACCACGCGGCGGATGGGGTGCATCTCGCCCGTCAGGGTGTCGGCGTCGATGATGTTCGGGTTGGGGGACTCGGTCATGATCGGCTCCGTCTGATCGTCAGCGCCACGTCGTCGAACGTCGCAGCTATCGGGGCGTGCGGCTTGTGCACGGTCACTTCGACCCACTCGACCGGATCGGGGCCCAGGCAGACATTGGCGATGCGCTGCGCCAGGGTCTCGATCAGGTCGACCGGATCCTGCTCGACGGCCGCCTTGACCGCGTCCACGAGCGTGCCGTAGTCCACGGTGTCGGCCAGCTTGTCGCTGGCAGCCGCGGCGCGGGTGTCGACCCCGAGGAGCAGGTCGACCACGAACGTCTGGCCCTCGCGGCGCTCGAAGTCGAACACACCGTGGTGGCCGTGGATCGCGATGCCACGCACCGCCAGCTGGTCAGTCATGCTGCTCTGACACTACCGGGGGCGTCGCCGCCCCTGAAATCCCCGGGTCACCTCTTCCCACGCCACCTGTCGACGACGGCGACGGCGTCCGCGCTGGCCCGGACCTCGTGGACGCGCACTCCCCAGACGCCCTGCATCGCCGCGATCGTGGTCAGCGCGACGTTTGCGTCCTCACGATCCAGGACGTGCCGAGGGTGCCCTCCCGCGTCGGCCAGCAAGGAACCGAGGAAGGACTTCCGGCTCGAGCCGACCAGGATCGGCAGGCCGAGGGCGTCGAGATCGGCCAGCCGGCGCAGCAGCTCCCAGTTGTGCTCGGCCGTCTTGGCGAAGCCGAGGCCCGGGTCGACCACGAGCCGCTCAGCAGGGACGCCTGCGGCGACCGCAGCGTCGACGCGGCGGCGCAGCTCGTCCACCACTTCAGCGACCACGTCCTGATAGGTCGCATGTCGCTGCATCTCCGCGGCGTGGGCGCGCCAGTGCATCACGACGAAGGCCGCCCCGGCGTCGGCCACGACCCGGAGGATCGCGGGATCGGCCAGGCCACCGCTGACGTCGTTGACGAGCACCGCCCCCGCGGCCAGGGCGGCGGCCGCCACCTCGCTGCGCATGGTGTCCACCGACACCGCGATGCGGTCCGCCGCCAGGGACCGGATGACCGGGACCACCCGGTCGAGCTCCTCCGCGACGAGCGGCCGGGTGGCGCCGGGCCGGGTGGACTCACCCCCGATGTCGAGGAGATCCGCTCCCTCCTCGCGAAGGTCGTAGCCATGACGCACCGCCGCCTCCGTGTCGTGGTGGCGGCCGCCGTCGGAGAAGGAGTCCGGGGTCACGTTGACCACGCCCATGATCAGCGGGCGGCTCACCGCCGGCAGGCCCGCGACGTGGCGGAGCGGGAGGCTGGTAGTCACGCGGCTCCTCCGGCGCGGCTCAACGCGCGTGGATCAGCGCCATCGCCTCGGCGCGGGTCGCGGGGTTGTGCAGGATGCCGCGCA
Organism: Nocardioidaceae bacterium; assembly: GCA_025980475.1. Lineage (GTDB taxonomy): Bacteria > Actinomycetota > Actinomycetes > Propionibacteriales > Nocardioidaceae > Marmoricola. Next base: position 3,073 of record JAICXL010000021.1, read on the forward strand.
CGGCGGAGGTGATGGTGCGGGCGCCGGCCTTGCGCACGCCGCGCATCGTCATGCACAGGTGCTCGGCCTCGATGACCACGATGACCCCGCGGGCCCCGAGAAGCTCCATCAGCGAGTCGGCGATCTGGGTGGTCAGCCGCTCCTGCACCTGCGGTCGCCGGGCGTAGACGTCGACCAGCCGGGCGAGCTTGGACAGTCCGGTGATCCGGCCGCTCTCGGCGGGGATGTAGCCGACGTGGGCCACCCCCGTGAAGGGCACGAGGTGGTGCTCGCACATCGACCAGAGCTCGATGTCGCGGACCAGCACCATCTCGTCGTGCCCGATGTCGAAGACGGTGGTCAGCACGTCCTCGGCGCGTTGGCGCAGGCCGGCGGTCATCTCCGCGTAGGCCCGGGCCACCCGCGCCGGTGTGTCCCGCAGGCCTTCGCGGTCGGGATCCTCGCCGATCGCGATCAGCAGCTCGCGGACCGCTGCCTCGGCGCGCTCGGCGTCGAAGGGCCCCACGGCCGCACCGGCGCGGGTCACCGGCTCGATGCTCATCAGTGGCTCATCGGGAGGAGCTCATGAGGAGGCGGGAGGCGGGCCGGGGGGCGGGGGGACCGGGGGATCCGTGGGCATGCCGGGGTGGCCGTGCACGTCACCACCCGCACCTGGCGGGGTGAGGATCACGCCGCTCTCCGAGTCGCCGGCCGGCTTGGTGCCGTTGACCGCCGACTTCGGCACCCGCACCGGTGGGATCGTCGACGGCATCCGGTCGGGGGAGCCGGTCCAGGCCGGGCGCTCGGCCCGGCGCCGCAGCGGCTCGAAGACACTCGCCACCTCTTGCTTGTCGAGGGTCTCCTTCTCGATCAGCGCTGTCACGAGCGAGTCGAGGACGTCGCGGTTCTCCTCCAGGATGTCGAAGGCCTCCTGATGGGCGTTGGCCAGGAGCTTCTTGGTCTCCTCGTCGACCGCCGCGGCGACCTCCTCGGAGTAGTTGCGCTGGTGTCCGAGGTCGCGGCCGAGGAAGGGCTCGCCCTGGGACTCGCCGAGCTTGATCGCGCCGAGCCGCTCGGTCATGCCGTACTGGGTGACCATCGCCCGCGCCAGGGAGGTGGCCTTGTCGATGTCGTTGCCGGCACCGGTGGTCGGGTCGTGGAAGACCATCTCCTCGGCGGCTCGGCCGCCGAGCATGTAGGCGAGCTGGTCGAGCATCTCCGAGCGGGTCTGGGAGTACTTGTCCTCGTCGGGCAGCACCATGGTGTAGCCCAGGGCCCGCCCGCGCGGCAGGATCGTGATTTTGTGCACCGGATCGGTGCCGGGCAGCGCCGCCGCGACCAGGGCATGGCCGCCCTCGTGGTAGGCGGTGATCAGCTTCTCCTTCTCGCTCATCAGGCGGGTGCGCTTCTGCGGGCCGGCGATGACCCGGTCGATCGCCTCGTCGAGCGCCTGGTTGGTGATCATCTTGGCGTTGTTGCGCGCGGTCAGCAGCGCCGCCTCGTTGAGCACGTTGGCCAGGTCGGCGCCGGTGAAGCCGGGGGTACGACGGGCCACCGACATCAGGTCGACGTCCGGGGCCATCGGCTTGCCCCGAGCGTGCACCCGGAGGATCTTCTCCCGACCGTTGAGGTCCGGCGGGTCGACGCTGATCTGCCGGTCGAAGCGACCGGGGCGCAGCAGGGCGGGGTCGAGGATGTCGGGCCGGTTGGTGGCCGCGATCAGGATCACGCCGCCGCGCACGTCGAAGCCGTCCATCTCGACCAGCAGCTGGTTGAGGGTCTGCTCGCGCTCGTCGTGGCCGCCGCCCATGCCGGCGCCGCGGTGCCGGCCGACGGCGTCGATCTCGTCGATGAAGACGATCGCGGGAGCATTCTCCTTGGCCTGCTCGAAGAGGTCGCGGACCCGGCTGGCGCCGACACCGACGAACATCTCCACGAAGTCCGAGCCGGAGATCGAGTAGAAGGGCACGCCCGCCTCGCCGGCGACGGCCCGGGCCAGCAGGGTCTTGCCGGTGCCCGGGTTGCCGTAGAGCAGGACGCCCTTGGGGATCTTGGCGCCGACCGCCTGGAACTTCGCCGGCTCCTGGAGGAACTCCTTGATCTCGCCGAGCTCCTCGATGGCCTCCTCACAGCCGGCGACGTCGGCGAAGGTGGTCTTCGGCATGTCCTTGCTGATCAGCTTGGCCTTGGACTTGGCGAACTGCATCACCCGGCCGCCGCCGCCCTGCACCTGGTTCATCAGGAAGAGGAAGAGCAGGATGATCAGCGCGAACGGCAGCAGCGTGGCCAGGATCGACCCGAGGATGCTCGGCTTGTCGACCTTGACGTCGAACTTGCCGATCGCCCCCTTGTCGACCTGCTTCTGCACGCGGTCGACCAGGCCGACCTGCTGGCCGGTGAGCCAGGTGGCGATGATCTTCTTGCCGGAGTCGGTGGTCGCCCGGATCTGCTGGTCCCCACCGTCGACGAAGGTGACCTGCTTGAGGTCGCCCTTGTCGATGTGCTTGACCATGTCGGAGGTCTGCACCTGCTGGTAGCCGCCGCTGGGCACGAGGTACTGCAGCGCGATGAGCGCCCCGATCACGGCCACCACGAGCCACAACCAGGGTCCGCGAAGAATTCGTTTCACGTCCATCTGCCGGGGTCGCTTCCCCGTCCTCCTGCCACTCCGACCGTCTGCGCGAGATGCCGACGGTACACGTCCACCCCATTCTCTCAGGCGACGCCAGAAACCCCTATGCCGATCCCCCGTCGGACAGGCTCAGCTGTAGACGTGGGGAGCGAGTGTGCCGATGTCGCGGAGGTTGCGGTAGCGCTCCTTGTAGTCGAGCCCGTAGCCGACCACGAACTCGTCGGGGATGTCCCAGCCGACGTACTTCACCTCGACCGGCATCTGCTGGGCGTCGGGCTTGCGCAGCAGGGTGCAGATCTCCACGCTCGCCGGGGTGCGGCTGGCGAGGTTCGACGTCAGCCACGACAGCGTCAGTCCGGTGTCGATGATCTCGTCGACGATGATCACGTGCCGGCCGCTGATGTCGGTGTCGAGGTCCTTCAGGATGCGCACCACGCCCGAGCTCTTGGTGCCCGAGCCGTAGGACGAGATCGCCATCCAGTCCATCTCGACGTGCCGGGACAGCGCCCGGGAGAGGTCGGCCATCACCATCACCGCACCGCGGAGGATGCCGACGACCAGGATGTCCAGGCCCTCGTAGTCAGCCTCGATCTCCCGGGCCAGCTCGTCCAACCGCGTCTGGATCTGCTCCTCGGTGAACAGGATCTCGACCAGGTCCGACTCGAGGTCCGCTGCGTCCATGCGGGCCAGCCTGCCACAGGCCGCGACTGCCTCAGCCGCGCGCCCCCGGCTCGAAACGGAGCACGGTGCCCTCGCGCACCGCCCGCACCGGTCCGGGCAGGTCGATCCAGCGCTGGCCGCGGTAGCCGGCCACGAGCTTGTCGACCGCGAGCACGTGCTGGCGGGACAGCTCGCTGGCGGGGCTGCCCGCCTCGACTGCAGCCTCGCGCAGGACCCGCAGCCGCAACGCGTCACCGAGCACCTCGAGCTCCGTGGTGGCGAGTCGGCCCCGGTGGTCGCGGAGCCAGGTGTCGGCGAGGTCGTCGAGCTCGTCCACGTCGGCCCGCACCGCCTCGGCCGTCCGCGCCAGGGCCGCGGCGACCCCCGGTCCGAGCTCGCGCTCGAGGACCGGCAGGACCGTGTGCCGGATCCGCGCCCGGACGAAGCGCGGGTCGCTGTTGTGGGGGTCCTCCCACCAGCCGATGCCCTCGGCCCGGCAGGCGGACTCGGTGTCTCCCCGGGTGAGGCCGAGCAAGGGCCGGGTGAAGAGCACGTCGTCGCGGCGGAACCAGCGCCGCATCCCGGCGATCGACCGGCCACCGGAGCCGCGGGTCAGTCCGAGCAGCACGGTCTCGGCCTGGTCGTCGAGGGTGTGCCCGAGCAGGACGGCCCCGGCGCCGAAGTGGTCGGCGAGCTGGCCGAGCGCGGCGTAGCGGGCCTCCCGGGCTCCGGCCTCGACGCCACGGGGACCAGGGTCGACGGTGACGCGGACGGTCGCAGTCTCGTCGACGCCGAGGCTCGCCATCTGCTCGACGACGTGCGTCGCGTGCGCGGCCGAGGCCTCCTGGAGGCCATGGTCCACGGTCACCCCGACGACGCGGAGCCGTGACCGGCGGGTCTCGAAGACGGTCGCGGACAGCAGCGCGAGCGAGTCGGCGCCGCCCGAGCACGCGACCAGCACGGTCCCGTCGTCGGGGAGCCCGGGCCGGGTCGCGCCCCGGCCGCCGGACAGCTGTCCCAGGTCGCGTCGTACGGCGACCCGCACGGCTGCCACCGCCGGCCCCGGCCCGGTCATGCCGCCCTAGCCGTGGACGCGGGTGACCCAGGCGTCGGGGTCGTGGATCTCGTCCTTCGAGGGCAGGTTCCCGGGCGCGGCCCAGACGGCGTTGAAGCCGTCCATGCCGACCTTGTCGATGCAGGCCCGCACGAAGGCGGCGCCGTCGCGGTACTGCGCCATCTTCTGGTCGAGCCCGAGGAGCCTGCGCAGCAGCCGGTCAAGGGTGCCGACTCCCTTGCGCCGCCGGTCGAACTTCTCGCGGATCTGGGCCACCGACGGGATCACCTCCGGGCCGACCCCGTCCATCACCACGTCGGCATGGCCCTCCAGGAGGCTCATCACGCCGGTGATCCGGTCGATCACAGCCTTCTGCTCGGCGCTGGAGAGCAGGTCGACCAGGCTGCCCTCAGCCCGGCCCGTGACCACGTCGCCGATCCGCTTCGCGGCCTCGGCGATCAGCTGGCCCGGGTCGGTCTGCAGGGAGCCGACGATCCGGGCCATCTCCTCCCGCAGATGGTCGGTCAGCCACGGGACCGCGGTGAACTGCACCCGGTGGGTCTCCTCGTGCAGGCACACCCAGAGCCGGAAGTCGTGGGGGTCAGCGGCGAGCTCGCGCTCGGCCTGCACGATGTTGGGCGCAACCAGCAGCAGCCTGCCGGTCTCGCCGCGGTCGGCGCCGACCGCGCGCTCGTGGAAGGGGTCGAACTGCCCGAGCACCTTGGAGCCCAGGAAGCCCAGCATCAGCCCCAGCTCCGTGCCGGTGACCCGCGACCCGACCGCCTCGGTCAGCGGCGAGGGCGGCCCCTTCTTCTGTTGCAGCTTGTCGACCAGGGGGGCCACCACCTGGGCGAACCCGTCGGCGTTGGCCTGGATCCAGCCGGGTCGGTCCACGACGAGCACGGGCGCGTTGCGCTCCTCGCCGTCGGGCGCGACCAGCCCGGTGAAGTCACGGACGTACGGCGTGGACCGCAGCGCACCTGCCCGCAGCTCGGCGACGACGTCGGCCGCCTCGGACCGGGTCACGGTCGGCCCCTCGCCGACCACGCGCGACCCCACGCTCACGGCCAGGTCCCAGTCGATCATCCGTGAACGGCGGGGTCCACTTCCGCTTCCGGGCTGGTCCATGCAGGTGACCCTACGACGCGGCACCTACTCAGCGGCCGCAACGACAGGCGCCGAGCGCACCCGCGATCCGGTCGAGGCGGTCCTGGACCCACAGCTCGTTGCGGTGCCGGACCCGGTCGGCGACGGCGACGAAGACCAGCCGGTCACCGTCGAGGTCGGTGGCGAGGCCGGCCAGCCCGTGCACGCCGGTCAGGGTGCCGGTCTTGGCCCGGACGCGGCCGCGGGCCGCCCGGTAGGCCTGGTCGAAGCGGTAGGTCAGCGAGCCGGTGAAGCCCGCGACCGGGAGGCCGGTGACCACGTCCCGGAGCTGGGGACGGTCCGGGCTGGACGCCGTCCGCAGCACCTCGATGAGCGTTCGGGCGGTGATCCGGTCGTGGCGGGAGAGGCCGCTGCCGTCATAGAGCCGGTCGCCGGTGGTGTCGATCCCCAGTCGGCGCAGCACGCCCAGAACCGAGCGGGTCGCCGCAGCGAAGGAGCCGCGGTGCGCCTCGGCGAGGCCGACGTGCCGGGCGAGCACCTCCGCGCCCATGTTGTCGCTGACGTCGAGCACGTGCTGGACGATCTCGCCCAGCGGGGCACTCTGCACCTCCGCGACGGCGACCGACCCCGCGGGAGCGCGCCCGGGCCGGGGGCCGGCGACCACCTTCACGCCGGCGCGCTCGAGGGCCCTGGCGAAGAGCTGGGCGGCGAAGCGCGCCGGGTTGTGGACGAAGCCGGGGCCGGCGGGGTCGCGGCCCTCGTCCACCCACAGGGCGCTGATCGGCGACACCACGTCGGCGTGGTACTCCTCGGGCCACTCCGGGTCGAAGGCCGGTCCGGAGAAGAGCGACGCGTCGTAGCTGAGGTCGATGCGCCGGAGGTGCTGGCGCAGCAGCGTGGCGGCCGCCTCGCGGGCCAGGGTGGTGAGGTCCGCGCGGGCCGGGTAGAGCCCGGCCGCCGCCTTGGGAGTGCTGGCCAGGAACGGGTCGCCACCGCCGACGAGGACGACCCGACGCGTGCCCGGCAGCTGCCGGACGGTGGTGCTGAACCTGGCCATCGGACCGAGCGACTCCAGGGCCGCGGTCGTGGTCAGCAGCTTGGTGGTCGAGGCCGGGGTCACCGCGCCGCGGCCGTGCCGGAAGAGCATCCGGCCGTCGTCGAGAGCGGCGACCGCGACCACGACGTGCCGGCCGAGCCGACCGGAGCCGAGGTACGGCGCGACCGCCCTCGCCACCTTCGCCGGCGAGGCGGGGCCACCGTCGACGGCCGCCGCCACGGGTCGGGCCGCCGCCAGCTGTGGCAGGTCGAGCCCGCGGGGCGGCAGCACGCGGGCCGGGTCGGTCCGGGGGTTCGGGCCGGCGAGCCGGTGGTTCCCGAGGTCGCCGTGCCAGCCGGCGACCGCGACTGCGAGCAGGACCAGCACCAGCAGCTCGGGGAGCCAGCCGCGGAGCCGGCGGAGGCGACGCCGCCGGGTCGGCTGGGGGTGGGATTGCTCACGCTCGACCACTGCACCCCTTTCCGATGTCCCGATCGCAGCCATTGTGCGCGAGACTGTGTCGGATGCGGTCGGCGCCCGGCCGCGAGGGCACGTGGAGAGGAAGAGCGGTGGACTTCGACGTCCTGGTGGAGATCCCGAAGGGTCAGCGCAACAAGTACGAGGTCGACCACGAGAGCGGTCGACTGCGGCTGGACCGCACGCTGTTCACCTCCACGCAGTACCCGGCCGACTACGGGTTCATCGAGAACACCCTCGGCCTAGACGGTGACCCCCTCGACGCCCTGGTCCTGCTCCAGGAGCCGACCTTCCCCGGGTGTCTCATCCGGGCCCGCGCCATCGGGATGTTCCGGATGACCGACGAGGCCGGTGGCGACGACAAGGTGCTCTGCGTCCCGGCCACCGACCCGCGGCTGGAGCACCTGCGCGACATCAACCACGTCTCGAAGTTCGACCGCCTCGAGATCCAGCACTTTTTCGAGGTCTACAAGGATCTCGAGCCCGGCAAGTCAGTCGAGGGTGCGGAGTGGGTCGGCCGCCACGATGCCGAGGCCGAGGTCACGGCGTCCTTCAAGCGGTTCGAGGAGCGTCTGAAGGAGAAGGCCGCCGGCCACTGACGTCGGACGTCAGCGGAGCATCTCGGCGCGCTGCAGCTCCTCGGGGACGGCGAAGGCGTCGACCAGGTCCGCTGCGAGCGGCCGCACCTTGCGGCAGAGCTGGCCGATCGTGCGGGTGATCTCCTTGGAGCGCTGGGAGGAGAGCCGGCCGTGCTCCATCCACCAGGCGCGGTCGTCCTCGATGACCGAGAGCGCATAGAGGTCGCAGAGGTGGTTCAGCGCCACCTTGTTGTCGCCGTCCGGCAGGGCCGCCGTCTTCGCCGTGAACGCCTCCAGGACCAACCGGTCGACATGGGCGCGGGCAGCGCCGACGACGTGGGGCTGGCAGCGGCTGAACACCTCGGTGGGCTCCATCCCGCCGTCGATGCCGCGCTTCAGGCGGCGGGCGACCCCGGCCAGCATGTGCTCCTCGCGCCAGCGGAACATGGCCAGCTGGTACTCCGGGTCGAGCACGCCGGCCTCCTGGTCCCACTTGTCGTCGCCGCCGGGCAGCACGTCGCGGATGCGCTCGAGCAGCTTGTGCACCGCCGTCCGCTCGATCACGGTCTCGACCGCCACCTCGGCGACGAAGCGCACCATCCCCAGCTGGTCGAGGTCCTCGAACTCCGATGCGTAGTCGGTCAGCAGCCCCTTGGCCACCAGCTGCAGCAGCACGTGGTTGTCGCCCTCGAAGGTGGTGAAGACGTCGGTGTCCGCCCTGAGCGCTCCCAGCCGGTTCGCCGAGAGGTAGCCGGCACCGCCACAGGCCTCCCGACACTCCTGGACGGTGTCGCTGGCGTGCCAGGTGCCCAGCGCCTTGGTGCCGGCCGCCCGCGACTCGAGGGCGCGTCGCCGGCGCTCGTCGGCCGCGTCCGGGTTGCTGAACACCTCGTGCAGCTCGGCGACGAGCACCTCCTGGGCGAAGTGCAGGCCGTAGGTGCGCGCCAGCCGCGGGAGCAGCCGGCGCTGGTGCATTCCGTAGTCGAGCAGCAGCTCGTCGGTGGTGCCGCCGGGCGCCCCGAACTGCCGCCGCCGGTTGGCGTAGCGCACGGCGACGGCGAGCGCGACCTTGCTGGCGTTGATTGCCGCGCCGCCGACCGAGACCCGGCCCTGGACCAGGGTCCCGAGCATGGTGAAGAACCGCCGGTCGGGGTTGAGAATGCTCGACCGGTAGACACCGTCCTCGGTGACCTGGGCGTACCTGTCGAGCAGGTTCTCCCGCGGCACCCTGACCTCGTCGAACCAGATCCGGCCGTTGTCGACGCCGTTCAGGCCGATCTTCGGGCCGTCGTCCTCGATGCGGACACCGGGGCAGAGCCGCCCCTCGCCGTCACGGATCGGCACGACGAACGCATGCACCCCCTCGGACCTGCCCTCGAGCACGAGCTGCGCGAACACCACAGCCGTGCTCGCGTGGCAGGCCGCGTTGCCGATGTAGTCCTTGCGCGCGCTGTCGTCAGGCGTGCTCAGGACGAACTCGCGAGCTGTGCCGTCATAGGTCGCGGTCGTGGCCAGGGCCTGCACGTTGGAGCCGTGACCGGTCTCGGTCATCGCGAAGCAGCCGACGAGGTCGCCGCTGATCGCGTCGGCCAGCCAGGTCTCGTGGTGGCGCCGGGTGCCGAGGTGCAGCAGGGCTCCGCCGAAGAGCCCGAACTGGACACCGGACTTCACCAGCACCGAGAGGTCCCCGAAGGCGAGCGTCTCGAAGGCCGCGATGGAGGCGCCGATGTCAGCTCCGCCGCCGTACTCCTCGGGGAACCCGAGACTGGAGGCGCCGCTGCCCGCCATCTCCAGGATCACCTCGAGGACGCGGTCACGGAACTCGTCGCGGCCCATGGTGATCGCCTCGTCGAGGATCTCCGCGTGGCTGGTCAGGTTCTCCCGGACCATGGTGCGCACCTCGACGTGCACCCCGTCGAGCAGTGCAGTGAGGGCGGGCACGTCGATCACGGGTCGGACGTAGTCGGCCATGGCACCACTCTCCCACCACCGCTGGGCCGGCCCCGTCGGGCATCCGGCGCACGTGCCCGGGAGGGTGTCTGCCGGCCGCCCTCACGGCCGGCAGACAAGCCTCAGAGCCGGACGGCGAAGTCCGGGAACCAGCTGTAGATCGAGTCGTAGCGGACGTAGCTCCCGGTGTGCGGGGACTCGATGAACCGCCCGTCGCCCAGGTAGAGGGCGACGTGGTGGATGCCGGCCGGCGTGCCGTCATAGGTCCAGAAGAGCAGGTCACCGCGCCGGAGGTTGGTCACCGCCACCGGAGTGCCGGCCCAGTACTGCTCGGCCGCCGTGCGGGGGAGGTAGACCCCGGCCGCCTGCCAGGCGCGGAGCATCAGGCCCGAGCAGTCGAAGCGGTCCGGGCCGGTGCCCCCCCACAGGTAGGGCTTGCCGAGCTGGGCCTTGGCGAAGTCGATGGCGGTCTCGATCGTCTTCCTCGGCAGTGACCCCGGGTTGCCGGTCGGGGGCGGCGCGGGCGTCCCGGGCGCGGCGATCGAGCCGCCGCCAGAGCCGGCGGCCTGCGCGTCCTGCTGTGCCTGCCGTGCCTGCTGCTGGGCGGCCCGGGCCTGCTGCCTGGCTGCCGCAGCGGCGGCGCGCTGCTCGGCGAGCGCCTTGGCCCGTGCGGCGGCGGCGGCCTTCTCCCGCGCGATGCGCTCGAGGGCGTCCTGCCGCTGGCGGGCCAGGGTGAGGGAGATGTTCTGCGCCGCGGACAGCTCGCTGATCAGCTGGTCCCGCTGCTGGGAGACCTGGGCTTCCTTGCCCTGGGCGCTGGTCGCCAGCGAGGCCGCCTGGTCGCGCGCCTGCCGGGCCCGCTCGGCGAGCTTCTCCTGGTGCTGCTGGGCCTGTTGGGCCTTGGTGGCGTAGACGTCCGCGAGGGCACTGACGGCCCGGAACTCCGCGTAACGGGCCTGCAGCGAGTCGCCGGCGCTCTGCACCACACCGATCTTGGCCATCAGGCCCTGCGGTCCATCGGCGCCCAGCAGGGCGGTCATCGCGTTGAGATCGGTGCCCTGCTGGTAGCTCTGCGTGGCCAGGTGGGCGATCTGCTCGCGTTGCGCTGCGACCCGTGCCCGTGCCCGAGCGGCATCCGTGCGGGCCTGGGCGGTCTCCTGCCTGGCCTGCCGCAGGGCCCACACAGCCCCGTTGTAGCTCTCCGAGGCGATCTCGGCCGCGGTGTTTGCGGCGTCGGCCTGCTGCTGGGCGACGACCAGGGCCGCCCGGATCTCGGCGACCGACTTCGCCTTCTCGGCGACGGCCTGCTTCGCCGCGTCGACCTTGGCCTGGCTCGGGTAGGGATCCTTCGGGTCCGCGTTGGCCGCACCGACGCCGGCCGCCAGGACGGCGGCAGCCGTCAGCGCCGACAGCGTGGTCCGGATACTCGTGCGCACTCTCGCGAGCCCTTTCGCTAGGAGCCCGAGCCGCTTCCCCGCGGCTCGGGTCGGACGCCACGCTAGGGCTCATCTGCCACAAGGGGAACAGTTTTCCCAAAAAATCCCGCATTACACGGCGTGTCGAGTTGACGAATTACATCAATGTAGTTTTTGAAGCGACGCGAAATCGGGGCACAACACGCAAAACAGGCACACTGCTGTGACCTCTGTGATTCCTGTGATCCGAAGGCGTGGCGTCGGGGGCGCTGCACGCGCTCTGCGGCCCGGTTTAGACCGGGGCGGTCAGCTTTCGCCGTTCAGGAGCCTGAGGTCACCGGCGGTGGTAGGGCACCCAGGCCCCGGGGAACCCCTTCCCGGTCACGGTGGGGTGAGCTCGGCGGTCCTCGAGGGGTCCATCACCACGCGGACGGGAGCACCCACGGGCACGTCCTCGTGCGGCTGGGCCACCCCGTCGACGACGCCGACCCCGTCGACGTCCAGCCGCAACCGGATCTGCTCAGGAGTGACCCGGGCCGCCAGCACCCGTGCGGCCAGCGGGCCGGACGCATCCACCCGGAGCGCGGACCGGCGCAGCGCCAGGCTGGTCCCGGACGCGGCCGCGTCGGTCGTCCGGCGAAGGGCAGCAGCGGCGGGGCCGGTCACGACGTTGGCGTAGCCGAGGAACAGGGCCGTCCAGGGGTCGCGCGGGTGCGCCCAGACGTCCGCCACCGTGCCGTGCTGCACCAGGCGCCCGTCGCGCATCACCGCCATCCGGTCGGCGACCGCGAAGGCCTCGTCCTGGTCGTGGGTGACCAGGATCGCCGTGGTGCCGGCACGCGCGAGGATCTCGCGCAGGTCGCCGGCCAGCCGCTCCCGCAGGCCCCGGTCGAGGGCGCTGAGCGGCTCGTCGAGGAGCAGCAGGCTCGGGTCGACGGCCAGGGCCCGCGCGAGCGCGACCCGTTGCCGTTCCCCTCCCGAGAGGGTGGCCGGCATCCGGTCGCCGTACGACGGCAGTCCGACGAGCGCGAGCAGCTCCTCGACGCGGCTGTCGATGGCCTTGCGTGGCCGGCGCCGCAACCGCAGCGGGTAGCCGACGTTGCGGGCCACGCTCTGGTGGGGGAAGAGCTGTCCGTCCTGGAACATCAGCGCGAAGCCGCGCCGGTGGGCGGGCACGTGGAGGAGGTCCCTCCCGTCGTGGCAGACCCGGCCCGCGTCGGGCTCCTCGAGGCCGGCGATGACCCGCAGCAGCGTGGACTTGCCGCAGCCGGACGGTCCGAGGACCGCCAGCACGTGGCCGGCCGGCAGGTCCAGGCTGACGTCGTCGACGGCGACCGTCTCGCCGCGCTTCCCGGGGGCCGGCGAGGGGAACCGCACGGTGACGCCGATGAGCGAGAGGGCGGGCTGCTCGGCCATGGTCAGAAGGCTCCCATCGATCCGACCCGGAGCCGCTCGACGACCAGCATCACCAGCGCAGTGGCCGCTGCCAGGATCACCGAGGCCGCCATCGCCATCCCGAAGTTCTGCTCACCGGGCCGGGCGATCAGCTGGTAGATCACCACGGGCAGGGTCGGGTTGTCGCTGCGGGCCAGGAAGCTGGTCGCGCCGAACTCACCGAGCGAGACCGCGAACGCGAAGCCGGTCGCTGCCAGCAGTGCCCGCCACGCGGTGGGCAGGTCCACCGCGAGCAGCACGCGGACGGGCCCGGCGCCCAAGGACGCCGCGGCCTGGCGTTGGCGCGGGTCGATCGAGCGCAGCACCGGCGCGACCGTGCGTACGACGAGCGGCAGGGCGACCATCGCCTGCGCGATCGGGATCAGCGCGGGCGACGTGCGCAGGTCGATCGGCGGGCGGTCCAGGGTGATCAGGAATCCGAAGCCGAGCGTCACCGCGGAGACGCCGAGCGGCAGCATGAACACGGCGTCGAAGACGCCCACCACCCGGCGGGCGGCAGCCCTCCGGGGGCGCCTGGAGACGAGGAACGCCACCAGCGTGCCGAGGCTGAGCGCGAGCGCCGCCGCCCCCAGCGCGATCTCGAATGAGTTCCGCAGCCCGACCAGGGCCGGCACCAGGAGGGCGTCGCGCTCGCCGGTCGTGCCCAGCGCCCGGTAGTTGCCCAGCCCCCACCCGTCTGCCGTCCGCAGGGACGCCACGACGAGCTCGACGATGGGCGCCATCAGGAAGACCAGCACGAGAAGGGTCCAGCCGAATGCCGGGAGGTGTCGCCTGCCGGGCCGCCGGAGCAGGTCCGCCGTGCGGGTGACCGGGGGGGTGTCCCGGTGGGCGCGCGCCGAGAGGAGCAGGAGCACGGTGATCACCGCGACCTGGAGCACCGACAGCGCCGCGGCGCCGGTCAGGTCGAGCTCCTGGGTGGTGAGCTGGTAGATCTCGGTCTCGATGTTGGCGTAGCGCAGCCCGCCCATCACCAGCACCACCCCGAAGGCGGTCGCGCAGAAGAGGAAGACCACCGAGGCCGCGGACACGATGCCGGGGAGCAGCGCCGGCAGCGTGACGGTCCGGAAGACCTGCAGCGGGGTCGCCCCGAGGGCGGCAGCCGCCTGGCCCTGCCGCGGGTCGAGGCCGGCCCAGAAGGAGCCGACGGTGCGAACCACGACGCTGACGTTGAAGAACACCAGCGCCGCGACGATGGCCGCCGCGGTGCCGTCGAGGTGCAGGAAGCCGAGCGGTCCGGAGCTGACGAGCAGCTGGCGGAAGGCGACGCCCACCACGACCGTCGGCAGCACGAAGGGCACCATGGTCAGCGCGCGGAGCAGGTCGCGTCCCGGGAACCGCAACCGGTGCAGCACCCAGGCGACCGGGACGCCGAGCAGCACCGAGCCCGCGGTGCCCGCCGCGGCCGACCAGAGGGTGAACCACAGCGCTCGCTGGACGATCGACCGCTCGAACACTGGCACGACCTGGCCGGGAGCGAACGACCCGTCGACCCAGAAGCCTCGCGCGAGCATGCCGCCGACGGGGTAGAGGAAGAACAGGGCGATCACCGCGAGGGGCACGGCGGCCAGGAGGGCATAGCCGGCCCTGGCCCGCAGCGTGCCCATCAGCCGCCGCCCGTGCTCTGCGGCGCGGTCACTGCGAGGTGAGGTCTCGCCAGGTGCTGAGCCACTGGGCGCGGTGCGCGGTGATCTCGTGCGGCGGCATCGTCACCGGGTTCGGCGCCACCTTCGCCCACCTGGCCCAGTCGGCGGGCAGCTTCACCGAGGTGTCGACCGGGTAGACGTACATCTCCTCGGGCAGCGCGGCCTGGAACTGCTTGCCCAGCATGAAGTCGATGAACTCCTTGGCAGCCCGGGGGTTGCTCGCGCCTCGCAGCACCCCGGCGTACTCGATCTGCCGGAAGCACGTGTTCAGCAGCGCACTGGTGGTGGGCTTACCGGTCTGCTTGTCGACCGTGTCCGGCGGCGAGGATGCGTAGCTGAGCACGATCGGCCGGTCGCCGTGGCCGCCGCCGGCGGTGTAGTCGACGTCCCACGCGTCGGACCAGCCCGCGTCGATCTTGGTGCCGTTGGCCATCAGCCGCTTCCAGTAGTCCTGCCAGCCGCTGCCCTCCTTGGCGATCGTGGTCAGCAGGAAGGCCAGGCCGGGCGAGGACGTGGTGGCGCCCTCGGTGACGAAGAGGTTCTTGTAGGCGGGCCTGGTCAGGTCGCCCAGGGACGCGGGTGGGGACAGGTGGTGGCGCGCGAACCAGCTGTCGTCGACGTTGACGCACACGTCGCCGTAGTCGATGGGGGTGAGCTGCCCGGCGCCGTCGCCCTTCCCGGGCGCGAAGCGCGACACGGAGGCCGGCTGCTGCGGAGGGGTGTACGGCGCCAGCACGCCGGCGTCGACCGCCCGCGAGGCGAAGGTGTTGTCGATGCCGTAGACCATGTCGGCGAGCGGGTCGCCCTTGGTGAGCACGAGCTTGTTGGTCAGCTCGCCGGCGTCGCCCTGCGGCTGGATCTTCACGGTGATGCCGGTCTTCTTCTCGAAGTCGGCCATCACCTGCTTCGACATCGCCCAGGAGTCGTGGGTGGCCACCACGAGCGTCTTGCTGTCGGCCGCCGACGACGACGAGCCGCAGCCGGCGACGAGGCCCGCGACGAGCAGCAGCGACGCGGCCAGCGCGAGCGGGCGCAACCGTCGTGCCGCGAGCGCGGACCGGCGCAACGATTGGACGGACGGACGGGGCATGGCTGCCATCTCCTTCGACTTCCTTCGCCGGTGCTAACCGGAGCAGGTTCGAGGGTCTGCGGATCTCCGCACTCTCAGCGCCCACGACGTGCCGTCGCGGCGCTCCCCTGTCGGACGTCCTCCACCCTAGCCCACCCGCCGACCGGTCAGTTCTGGCGGCTGCAGCACGCCGACCGGTCACTTTCGGCACGCGCACGAGTGCCGACCGGTCACTTTCGGCGCGGCCGCCGTGCGGGTCGTCGTACGAACCCACCAAAGTTGCCCTCTCGAGGGGGCCGCAGCCGCCAAAGTCGACGCCTCGGCACTTCTGACGCGCCAAAGTCGACGTCTCGGCGCTCTCAGCGCGCCAAAGCTGACGCCTCGGCGGGATCAGCCGAGGGGGCCGCGGACCGAGGCGTGCGCGGCGAGCAGGTTCCGCGCGATCGTGCGCCGCTGGATCTCGTCGGTGCCCTCGTAGATGCGCAGCAGCCGGAGCTCGCGGTACCACCGCTCGACCGGCAGTTCGCGGGTGTAGCCCATGCCCCCGTGGATCTGCAGCACCCGGTCGACGATCTCGTTGGCCTTGACGCCGCCGTAGAGCTTCGCCATGGACTGCGCGTGCCGGGAGTCCATCCCCTGGTCGATCTGCCACGCGGCGGAGAGGACCAGCCAGCGCAGCGCCTCGATCTCGACCGCAGAGTCCGCCAGCATCCACTGGATCGCCTGCCGTTCGGCGATCGGCTGCCCGAAGGTGATCCGGTTGCGGGCGTGCTCCATCGCCATCTCCACCAGCCGCTCGGAGGCTCCCAGTGCACGGGCGGGCAGCAGGTACCGGCCGCGACCGATCCAGCGCATCGCGAGGTCGAAGCCGTGGCCCTCCCCGCCGAGGATGGCCGAGTGGGGGACGCGGACGTCCTGGAAGACCAGCGCGGCCGGGCCCCACTCGCCCATCGTGTCGATCGGCTTCGACGTCCATCCCGCTTCCCGGTCGACGAGGAAGCAGGTGACGCCGCCGTTCGCCCCCTTCTCCTTGTCTGTCACCGCGAACACCATGCAGAAGTCGGCCTCGTTGCCACCGGTGATGAAGGTCTTCTCCCCGTTGATCACCCACTCGTCGCCGTCGCGCACCGCGGAGGTGCGGATCGAGCGGGCGTCGGAGCCGGCGCCCGGCTCGGTGATCGCGAAGCAGCTCTTCTTCTCGCCGCTGATCGTGGGCAGGAGGTACGACGCCTGCTGCTCGGCGTTCGCGTCGTACAGGATGTTGTCGGCGTCTCCGGCGAACCGGAACTGCACGAACGAGCGACCGAGCTCGATCTCGATGAGCGCCATCATCACCGCCCCGAGGGCCATCCCGCCGTACTCCTCGGGCGTCTGCACGCCGAAGAAGCCGGCCGCCTTCGCCTTGTCCTGCAGCTCCTTGAGCTCCTCGGGGCGCAGGCCCTGCTCGTTGCGCCGCTCGCGCTCGAGCACCGTCGGCTCCAGCGGCATGATCTCGCGGGTGACGAACGTGCGCACCCACTCGCGGATGCTCTTCTCTTCGTCGCTGAGGCTCAGGTCCATGGCGCCCAGCCTCGCATGTCGCCCAGGGCGGCTCAGGGCGGCGGTGCGGAGAAGCGCGCCGTCGCTCCGTCGGTGGTGCGCGCCAGGTCGCCACGGAGCGCGAGCAGCTCGAGGTGGGCGAGCGTCTCGAAGGCGGCGAGGACGGCGTCGAAGGGGCCGAGCTCGTCCCGGCGGCGCTGACGACGGGTCCACGGCAGCTCGCCGGCCACCTCCCACGCCGTCGCGGCGCCGTCGGCGACCGCCTTCTCGCACAGCGCCAGACGCTCGTCGTGATGGGCGACCAGCTCGTCGATGCGCGCGTGCGAGCTCTCGGTGACGGGCCCGTGGGCGGGCAGCAGCCTGAGGTCCGGCATGGCGCGCACCTTGGCGAGCGAGTCGAGGAAGTCGCGCAGGGGCTGCTGCACCCATTTCGGCTCGAAGCCGATCGACGGCGTGATCGTGGGCAGCACGTGGTCGCCGGCGAAGAGCAGGCCGGCGGCGCTGTCGGCGAAGACGTAGTGGCCCTGGGTGTGGCCCGGCGTGGAGACGGCGTCGAGCGTCCGGCCGCCCAGATCGATGGCGAGGTCGCGGTCGAGCCATTCGTCGGGCATGCCGTAGTCGTCGATCGAGGGCCGCTCCGCGGGCATCATCGAGCGCCAGCCCGCCGCGAGCTCGAGTGCACCGGCGAGCTCGAGCCGCACCAGATTGGGATCACTGCGCAGCGAGTCGTCGTGCATCAGGTCCATCGACGCCTTGTCGCCGAGGCCGAGCACGACAGGCGCGCCGACCTCCTTGCCCACGACGTAGGCCTGCGTGTAGTGGTCACGGTGCACGTGGGTGACCAGGAAGCGCCGGATGTCGCGGAGCAGGTAGCCCAGCTGCCGCAGCGACGACTCGAAGAGCGAGCGCGACTCCGGGATGGCCCACCCGCCGTCGATGAGCACCAGTCCCTGGTCGGTCTCGATCACGTAGACGTTGACCGCGCGCAGCCCGTCCATCGGCAGCGGCAGCGGAATCCGGGTGACGCCGGGCGCGACCGGGTAGGCACCGGGCTCGGTCCACTCGTGGCTCAACGCGTCCCCTCCCGACCTGGTCAGAGGCTGCGACGCTACCAACCCGCGGCCGGTGACCAGCGGCACGGTCCGCACACCTGCGCGTAGGCCGCGCGTCGCGCGCGTCAGCGGTGCGACCGAGACGTCGACGACAGCGAGGGTGCATCCGCACCGCAGCGGGAGGTCGCGCGCCGGGGCGACCGCGCCATGGCAGCCGTGGCCGCCGCGCCGAGGCCGCACACGATCGCGGCGTACTCGGCCGCCTGGGCGAGCACCTCCGACCAGCCACCGATGCTCTCGTGCACCCCGAAGAGTCCGTGCACCACGGAGATGTAGAAGAACACGAGGGTGACGGCGCCGTACCCCGCGGCGGACAGGGTCGGCAGCCAGTGCCGCCACACCAGCACCGCCACCCCGAGCACGAGCCCGCCGGCGAAGTTGAGCAGGAACAGTGTCCCCAGCGTCGGCACGTCCCGTGCCCCCGCGGCCCACACGTCGAGGTGGACCACACCGGAGAGCAGGACTGCAGCCCCGGTGAGGGCCCGCAGGACGTCGTTCAGGGTGGTTCTCATGCCTGCGACGACGCGGCCGGGAGGGCATCGGTTCAATCTCGGCCCGATCTCGGGGCGATCGAACCGTCGAGGCGGGCTGGTCGTAGTCAGGGGCAAGGCACATAACGTACGGCGCACACCTCGACCGTTGCGCCAGGAAGGACGAGCCCCATGTCCACACGTACCATTCCTGCCGCTGTCCGGCTCGCCGTCCCCCTTGCTGCCGCGGCCCTGGCGCTCTCGGCGTGCGGGAGCAGCGGCTCCACCGGCTCGTCCGGATCCACCGGATCCACCGGATCCACCGGCTCCACCGGCTCGTCGGGCTCGTCCGGCGGCCAGATGGTCTCGGCGGTGAAGACCGCCGGCGCCAGCGACGGCGCCCACCTGGTGGACGGCTCCGGGCGGACCCTGTACCTCTTCGCCAAGGACAAGGGCGGGAAGTCGTCCTGCGACAACTCCTGCGCGAGCTTCTGGCCCCCCGCAGAGGTCCAGGGCACGCCGAAGGCAGGCGGGACGGTGAAGGCGAGCGAGCTCGGCACGGTGAAGCGGTCGGACGGAACCATGCAGGTGACCTACAACCGGCACCCCCTCTACTACTACGCCCAGGACACCAAGGCAGGTGAGACCAACGGGCAGGGCAGCAACGGATTCGGCGCCAAGTGGTGGCTGGTCGCGCCCACGGGAAGCGCGATCACCACCGCTGCCAAGAGCGGCGGCTCGGGCTCGGGCGGCTCCGGCGGATCCGGCTCGGGCAGCGGATCCGGAACGGGAGGCGGCTGGGGCTGAGCGGGTGGCCGCCTCCACCTTCGAGGTCGCCGGGCCGGCTGGCTCCCGGCCGGCTGAGTCCGGCGACCGGTCCACCGGCCTCTGGACCTTCGTCGGCGTGGTGGTCGCGTCCCTGCGGGGCCCGCTGGCCCTCGCAGCCCTCTACGCACCCCACATCGTCGCCGACGCGTCCGCCTCGGCGGGCCTGGCGACGGCGGCGGCCGCCGTGGTGTTCCTGGTGCCCCTCGCGGTCTGGCTGGGCTACTCACGGCAGCTGCAGACCAGTGGCGGGCTGTTCGCCTTCGTCGAGGCCGCAGCCGGACGCCGGGTGGCCCTGGTGCAGGGCGGCCTGTGGGTCTTCAGCTACGTGCTCTACCTGCTGAGCACGACGGCGGAGATCGCCCGAGACGTGTTGCCGGCCGCGGTGCCCGGCAGCGCCCGACACGCCGGCCTGGTGCAGGCGCTCGTGCCCCTGGCGCTCGTCGCCGTGGCGGCTGCCGGCCGCAGGACGACGCTCGGTGCCCTCGCTCTCGTCGGCTTCGGACAGTTAGGCCTCGCTGCGCTGCTCGCCGGGATCGCGGTCACCCACCTCGGCGCTCCGGCCTCGAGCTTCTCGGCGGGTGCCGCCACAGGCCCGCTGGCCACTGCCTCGGCGCAGACCTCGTTGCTCTACGTGTGCGGGAGCCTGCCACTCTTCCTCGGGGGCGAGCTGCGTCGGCCCGCCGCGACGACGCGGCGCGGTCTGGGGATCGGCTATGCCCTGTCGGCGGTCGTCGTGGTGGCCGCGGTCTTCCCGATGGCGGCCCTTCCGGGGGTCACCCGCGCCGGGCTGCCCGGCGTCGATCTCGCCGCGCAGTTCACCAGCGCCCCCGTGTGGTCGTCGATCGGCGTAGGGGTCGCGGTGAGCATCGCCGGCGTCATGCTCGTGGAGTACGTCGCCCTCACCCGGTTGCTTCACCACCTGGCGGGATGGTCGCTGCGGGGCGGCACGATCGCCGTCGGTGTCGTCGTACTGGCCTCGGCGCCGCTCACGCTGGCCTTCCCGGAGCTCTACGACCAGCTGCTCAAGCCATCGCTGATCGCCTTGTGGATCAGCCAGCTCATCGTCTTCGCGGTGTACCCGCGCTTCGCCAGGAGCCACGGCACGGCGCCCGCGGCGGCCTGGGGGTTGGGACTGGCCGCCTCAGCCTTCGCGCTCTACGGCATGTGGGCAACGCTCGGTCACGACCTGGGCTGAAGCTCGCGACGCAACCGGGCCAGCTCCTGGCGCGGGGGCCTGATGGAGAAGACGACCGAGGGCCTTGTGGGCCGGGACCTTCGCCCCTGTCCGGAGGCCTTGGGAATCGAGAACGTTGAGCTGTCGGGAGATCGACAACAGGAGGGGCCGAGGAAGGCCCCGTGTAGACAAGGAAAAGACAATGCGCCGCCGTACTTTTGATGCACTGATGTCCCTCGCCGGCGTCACCCTCACCGTGGTGCTCGCCCTCGCTGGCGGCCTGATGTTCTGGGCGCACGGCTTCGTCCAGGACCAGGTCACGACCCAGTTGTCCGCCCAGAAGATCTACTTCCCGCCCAAGGGTGACGAGGCCCTGGCCAGCAAGCAGATCGGCCCCTACCTGAACCAGTACGCCGGGCAGCAGCTGACCACAGGCGCCCAGGCCAGGGCGTACGCCGACCACTTCATCAACGTGCACCTGCAGGAGATGACCGGAGGCCAGACCTACGCACAGCTGAGCGCCAAGGCGATGGCCCACCCCGACGACCAGAAGCTGGCCGGACTGGTCTCGACCGTATTCAAGGGCGAAACCCTGCGCGGTCTGCTGCTCAACGCCTACGCGTTCGGCCAGATGGGCACCATCGCCCTCTACGGTGCGATCGTCTCCTTCGTCGGTGCGGGCGTGATGCTCCTGCTGAGCCTGCTCGGGCTGGCGCACCTGCAGCGGGTCCCGGAAGAGGCGGAGGTCAGGCTCGGCAGCAAGGTCGGGAGGGCCAGCACGGTGACGGCGTGACATCGACAGCACGAGCGAGGGCCCGGGTCAACGACCCGGGCCCTCTCCGCTACTTCCAGACGCGGACGTAGTCGATGTCCAGCGTCGCCGGGAAGGTCGTCAGCGAGTTGGGCGCGTTCGTGCCCATTCCGACTGCCTGGGTGAGCAGCAGGTAGAAGGGCTGGTTGAACGGCGCGGCCGGGTCGGTGCTGTTGCTGGCCTGGTAGTGGTCGACCAGACAGGTGTTGCCGTTGTAGGAGACCGTGAGCGTGCCCGGTTGCCAGTCGAGCGTGTAGGTGTTCCAGTGCGCGGGGTCGATCACGCAGGAGTAGCTGGTGACCTCGTTGGTGTTGGTCACCGGGTTGGCCGTCAGCGGGTCGTAGCGGTAGTGCAGGTAGGGCACGTCGAGGGTCGGGTACTGCGAGTAGAACTCGGCGAGGTCGATCTCACCCGAGCCGGGCCAGGGGCCGTACTTCGGGGTGACCGGGTAGAGCCAGAGCGTCTCCTGCACGCCGGCCGTACGGTTCGCGGGCAGCTTGGCGCGGACCTGATAGCGGCCGTAGGCCTGGGCGAACTTCCCGAAGGTGTGCACCATGCCGCCCTGGTAGGCGGTGGTGTAGGCGCCGCACGGGGTAGGCTTCCCGGTCTTCACCACGCTCAGGTGCAAGGCACCGCCCGAGACCGAGATCGTGTTCGGCTGGTCGACGTAGCAGACCTGGCCGGTGGCCGGGTCGCCGGTGTAGAAGTTGTTGCCGGTCGACACCTCGGCATTCCATTTCTCGCGGTCCAGCGCCGTCGCGTCCCCGGTGCGTGCGTCGAACTCGTCGTCGAAGGTGCATCGCCACGGCTCGCCGTCCGCCTTCGGCGGCGGGTCGGCACCGCACGGAGTCCAGGTCGGCGGTGAGGCCCAGCCGGAGCTGGGCGCGGCCTGAGTCGCCTCCACGCGTCGCATCGGCGAGACACCGGGACGGGTACGCCGCGTCCCGGCCACCCGCGCCCGATAGGCCGCGACGCCGACCCTGTTGCGGACCAACGCCACGCGGTAACGCGATCGCGCGCCGGTCCGGACCCGCTCGACCGTGTGCCAACCGGTCGGGGTTCGACGCTGGAGGAGCACGAGCCGGCCACCGGCCCGCGGACGCAATCGGCCGGAGACCGTGAACGGCACGCCCGACTGCGCCGTGTCCGGAGCACGCAGAGTCAGGGTGGTGGCACGCCGTACGGCGGCGTCGGCGCCACCGGGCGGCAGCATGAGCAGCCCGGCGAGGCACAACAGCGCCGCGACCGGCAACAGGCCGGTCCGGCGGGTCATGCCCGACGGCGCGAGGTGGCTCTGGGAGGGCACGCTCCGACGCTAACGGCGCCAGGCGTTCCGGGGGAGTTTTTCGGACAATTGGTGCATCGAGGGATGTTTCGCCACCTACACTCGGTGCGACCTCGAGATCCCCGGAGAACCGTCATGCCGCACCCCCGCCTACGCCGCTGCCTTGCCGCCCTCGCCGGACTGGCGATGGCCGCCGTGACCGCCGGCACCGCCACCGGCGCCACCACGCCCGATCCCGAGTACGGCCCGCCCTACCAGTACACGACCGAGCTGATGGGCCAGTTCGGGACCCCGATCCCGCTGAAGAACATGGCGCTGCTGACCCGGACCCAGCACGGCTACCTCTACCGGGCCGGGCAGCAGAACAGCCACCTGACGATCACCCTGACCGACGCCGGCCTGCAGCTCGTCGACACCGGCACGGCGAAGTGGAAGAGGGCCGTGCCCGGCGTGTGCCACCAGCTCACGGTGGCGAAGGGCATCGGCGTGGTCTGCCCGGTCCCGGCAACGGTCAGCGCCAGCCAGCCGCTGCTGATGGAGGTCTGGCCGCGGCTCGGTGACGACTACGTCGACGGGAGCACGCTCCCCGACACCGTGGCGATGACCGTGCTCGCCGACGCGGGCAACGACACCGCCCTCCTGGGCGCCGGCCCGGACTTCTTCAACGGCTACACCGGCCACGACGTCGTCGTCGGCGGCGCCGGCAACGACTGGATCCGCAGCGGGCCCGGCGCCGACACCGTGCGCGCCGGCGCCGGCAACGACAAGGTCGTGGGCCAGTCGGGCGCCGACACCATCTACGGCAACGAGGGCGACGACGCGCTCTACGGCAGCGACGGCACCGACCACATCTACGCCGGGTCAGGGACCGACCGCGCCAACTGCGGCGGCGGGCAGGACACCGCGACGATCGACAGCGCCGACCGCGCCATCGAGTGCGAGGCCGTGACCCTCGACTGACCGACGACGACCCGGAGTGAGGACCCGGAGTGAGGACCCGGAGTGAGCACCGGCGTCACGACCCGGTCAGAGGGGGTGGAGCCGCCTGTCGGAATCGAACCGACGACCTATTCATTACGAGTGAATCGCTCTACCGACTGAGCTAAGGCGGCGGGTACTGCACAGCGCCCGGCAAGCTCGGCCGGGCACGCCGGACGAGTATAGGTGGGCCCGCGCCGCCGCCGCCAAACAGGGGCGCGGCCCGCTTTGTCATGTGTTGCTCCCTTGATCGTCGTAACGAACCGGGCATATCTTGCGGCCATGGAGCTGCTGCCGTCCGCCCACGTCGACACGTTCTGCCGCGACCGGCTGCCAACGGCCGACGAGTGGCCGGAGTTCCTGACCGGACCGCCGGTGCCGGACTATCCCGACCGGCTGAACTGCGCCACCGTGCTGCTCGACGACACGATCAGCGAGCGTGGCGGCGACCGCCCCTGCCTGCACGCTCCGGGCTCGCCGACCTGGTCGTACGACGACCTGCGCGCGACCGCCAACCGGATAGCCCGGGTGCTCGTCGAGGACCACGGGCTCGTGCCCGGCAACCGGGTGCTGCTGCGCGGCCCCAACACCCAGTGGCTGAGCGCCTGCTGGTTCGGGGTGCTGAAGGCCGGTGGCGTCGCCGTCGCGACGATGCCGTTGCTGCGGGCCCATGAGCTGCAGGTCATCCACGACATCGCGAAGGTCGACCTGGCGCTGGTGGACCACCGCTTCCTCGAGGAGGTGCGAGGGGTCGCTGTCCCCGTCGTGCCCTTCGGGGGCGACACCGTGGACGACCTCACCGGGCGCGCCGTCGACCGGCCGGGTGACTTCGACGACGTGCTCACCTCCGCGGACGACGTCGCGCTGCTGGCCTTCACCTCGGGCACCACCGGGCGACCGAAGTGCGCGATGCACTTCCACCGCGACGTGCTGGCGATGGCGGACACGTTCTCCGCGCGGGTCCTGGAGCCGACGCCGGACGACGTCTTCACCGGAACCCCACCGATAGCCTTCACGTTCGGGCTCGGCGGCGACCTCGTCTTCCCGCTGCGCGCCGGTGCCTCGGCCCTGATGATCGAGAAGGCGTCGCCGACCGAGCTCGCCGGCCTCATCGAGGACTTCGGCGTCACCACCCTCTTCACCGCGCCGACGGCCTACAAGGCGATGCTCGCGGCGGGCACCAGGCTCGGCTCGCTCAGGTCGGCGGTCTCGGCCGGGGAGCACCTGCCGGCCGCCGTCTGGGAGGCCTTCCGTGAGGCGACCGGGGTGAAGATCATCGACGGCATCGGCTCGACCGAGATGCTGCACATCTTCATCGCCTCGGCCGGCGACGACATCCGCCCGGGCTCGACAGGTCGCGCGGTGCCCGGCTACGTCGCCACCGTCGTCGACGAGGAGGGTCGCGAGCTGCCCGACGGCGAGCCCGGGCTGCTGGCCGTCAAGGGACCGACCGGCTGCCGCTACCTCGACGACCCGCGCCAGCAGACCTACGTCCAGCACGGCTGGAACCTCACCGGCGACACCTATCGCAAGGACGCCGACGGCTACTTCTGGTACCTCGCCCGCAGCGACGACATGATCATCAGCTCCGGCTACAACATCGCCGCGCCCGAGGTCGAGGAGGCGGTGCTCAGGCATCCCGACGTCGCCGAGTGCGCCGTGGTCGGCTGGCCCGACGAGCAGCGCGGCATGGTCGTCAAGGCCTACGTCGTGCTCACCGAGGGCGTGGCCGCGGAACCCGAGCTGGTGCCCAAGCTGCAGGACTTCGTCAAGGCCGAGATCGCGCCCTACAAGTACCCCCGCGCGATCGAGTTCGTCGACCAGCTGCCGCGCACCCAGACGGGCAAGCTGCAACGGTTCCGGCTCCGTGCCTGACCTGCCCCCGCGCCAGCTGATCCTGTCCCTCTACGGCCTCTACGCGCGGGCCGAGGGGGCGTGGCTCTCGGTGGCGTCGCTGATCGCCCTCATGGCAGAGTTCGGCGTCGACGGCGCGGCCGTCCGCTCGTCGGTCTCCCGGCTCAAGCGGCGCGGTGTGCTCGAGGCCGTCAGGCGCGACGGCAGTGCCGGCTACGCCCTTTCCGGCGAGGCACTGGAAGTGCTGCGCGAGGGCGACGTCCGGATCTGGTCACGGCCACGCGCGACCCCCGCCGACGGCTGGCTGGTGGTGGTCTTCTCCGTGCCCGAGACCGAGCGGGAGAGGAGGCACGCCCTGCGCTCCACCCTGGCCCGGCTGGGCTTCGGCACCGCGGCGCCCGGTGTCTGGGTGGCCCCGGGGACGGCGTACGACGAGACCGCCCGCGCCCTGCGGCGGCAGGGCCTCGCGTCGTACACGGAGCTCTTCCGCGGCGACTACCTCGGCTCCGGTGAGGTGGAGCAGCGGATGCGCGAGTGGTGGGACCTCGACCAGCTCGAGAAGCTCTACGACGACTTCCGGATCGCCTGGGAGCCGGCGCTGGCCGTGCGGCGGCCGAGCCCCCGCGACGCCTTCGCGGCCTACGTGCCGATGCTCACGGCGTGGCGGCGGCTGCCCTACCTCGACCCGGGGCTCCCGCTGGAGCACCTCCCGGGCGACTGGACCGGCGTCCGGGCCGGCGAGGTGTTCACCGTCCTGGACGGCCGGTTGCGGGCACCGGCCGAGGAGCACGCACACACGGTCGTGCACGGCGCGCGCTGAGCCGCCGGGAAGTCCCGCGGGTGAGTGTCGAACCGGCGCATGGGTACCGGCCCGCGCATGACCGACGACAAGACCGAGACAGTCCAGGCCGTGGTCGACCGGGTGTCGTCCTACCAGGACGGCGCCACCGAGGGCACCATCGCCGACGAGCTGCGCCGGGGCCTCAAGGAAGCCGGCGTCGACCTCTCCGACGACGAGGTGCAGAAGCTCGCCGACGCCATCGAGGACGCCAACGGCGAGGTTTCCGTCTCCGAGGTGCTGGGCCACGCCTGATCAGTCGGGCAGGACCGCCAGGCCCTGCACCTCGACGAGCGCCTCGGCGTCCCACAGCCGGGGGACCCCGATGCCGGCCATCGCGGGGTACTCGTGGCCGACGAGCCGCTGCCACACCTGGCCGATCTCGCGGGCGTGTGCACGGTAGTCGTCCATGTCGACGACGTATACGCTCAGCGAGGCCAGGTGCTCGGGCGCACCGCCGGCCTCGGCCAGCGCGGTGAGCAGGTTGCCGAGTGCCTGCTCGAACTGGGCGACCACTCCCCCCTCGACGATCGAGCCGTCGGAGGTCATTCCGGTCTGGCCGGCGAGGTGGACCGTCGTACCCCTGGCCACCACAGCGTGGCTGAAGCCACTGGGTCTCGGCAGCGACGAGGGGTTGACCCGCTTCACGACTGCACCGCTCCCCCGTCGACGTTGAGGCCCTGACCGTTGATCGCCCCGTTGTCGACGCACAGCATCACCGCGGACGCCACCTCCTCCGGCGCCACCAGCCGGTGGATCGGCTGCTTGCGCTCGAGGACCGCGCGCGCCTCCTCCGCGGACCTGCCCGTGCGCGACGCGATCTCCGCGACGGAACCGTCGGTCATCGGGGTGTCCACGTAGCCGGGGCAAACCGCGTTGACGGTGACGCCCGTGCGCGCGACCTCGGCGGCAGCGGAGCGGACCAGGCCCAGGACGCCGTGCTTGGCCGCGGTGTACGGCGCGATCCGCGTCTCGCCCACCTTTGACGCGACCGAGGCGATCACCACGATCCGCCCGTGGCCCGCGGACGTCATCGCCGGCAGCGCCCGGCGGATGCAGCGGAAGGGCGCGGTGAGGTTCAGGTCGAGCATCCGCTGCCACTCCTGGTCGCTCGTCGACGCCAGCGGCGAGGACGAGCCCGCGCCGGCGTTGACCACGAGAACCTCCACCGGGCCCCAGGCGGCCTCGACGGTCTCGAACATCGCCTCCGCGGCGTCGGGGTCGGTGACGTCGGTCGGCACGACCAGTGACTCGCCCGGCAGCGAGACGGCCTCGAGGGCAGCCTTGTCGCGAGCGGCCAGCGCGACCCGGTGCCCGGCGGCCGACAGCACCTGCGCGCAGGCCAGCCCGATGCCGCTGCTGGCGCCGGTGACGAGCGCGATCATCGGGGTCCCCGGAGAAGCGCGAGCGCAGCGAGCGGCTTCGTGGGAGTCACTTGCCCTCCCAGCGGGCCGGCCGCTTCTCGTTGAACGCGGCGTGGAACTCGGCATGGTCGTGGGTGGTCATCAGCAGCGCCTGGGTCATCGCGTCGAGCTCCATCGCGGCGCCGATCGACATGTCGAGCTCGCGGGTGATCAACGACTTGGTCTGGGCGTAGGCGAGCGTCGGCCCGTCGGCGAGCCGCCGCGCGAGCGTGGACACCGCGGCGTCCAGGGCGTCGTCCTCGACCAGTTGCGAGACCAGCCCGTAGCGGTCGGCGGTCTCGGCGTCGATGGTGTCGCCGAGCATCAGCAGCTCGGTCGCGCGGCCGGCGCCGACGACCCTGGGCAGCAGGTACGCCGCCCCCATGTCCCCGCCGGAGAGCCCCACCCTGGTGAACAGGAACGCGAACCTCGCCTTGCGCGTGCAGATCCGGAAGTCCGACGCCAGGGCAACCACCGCCCCGGCGCCCGCGGCGATGCCCTGGATGCCGCTGATGATCGGCACCGGGCACTCCCGCATCGCCCTGATCGCGTCACCGGTCATCCTGGTGAAGCCCATCAGGTCGCGGGCGTCCATCTTGATCAGCTCGCCGATGATCTCGTTGACGTCCCCGCCGCCGCAGAACCCCTTGCCCTCGCCGCGGATCACCAGCACCCGGGTGTCGCCGCGGTGCGGCAGCTCGTGCAGCAGGTCGCGCAGGTCGGCGTAGCTCTCGAAGGTGAGCGGGTTCATCTTCTCGGGCCGGTCCAGCGTCACCGTGGCGACGCCGTCGGTCACCTCGAAGCGGAAGTGCCGCCAGTCGTCGTGGATCGGCACCGAGCCGCGGTACTGCATCACTGCTCCTCTCCACGCGCACGCACCAGCCCCCGGCCGATGATCGTGCGCTGCACCTCGGACGCGCCCTCGTAGATCCGGGGCGCGCGCACCTCACGATAGAGCCGCTCCAGCAGGTGCCCGCGTTGCAGCGCCCGGGCGCCGTGCAGCTGCACCGCCTGGTCGACGACCCATTGCGCCGACTCGGTCGCGAACAGCTTCGCCATCGCCGCCCGGCTGGTCACGTCCGCGGCCGGCGCCTTTGCGTCGTACGACGAAGCAGCGCTCCTCACCAGCAACCGGGCAGCCTCCACGCGGGTCGCCATCTCGGCCAGCGCGTGCTCGACCGCCTGCTGCCGCACCAGGGGGCCGCCGCGCACCTCACGCGTGCAGGCCCAGTCCACGGCAGCGTCGAGCGCGGCCTGGGCCATCCCGACGGCGAAGGCGCCGACGCTCGGCCGGAAGAGGTCGAGGGTGCGCATCGCCACCGCGAAGCCGCGGTCGACCTCGCCGAGCACGTCCTCAGGGCCCACGCGGACGCCGTCGAAGGACAGCCGCCCGATCGCGTGCGGGGCCAGCAGGTCCAGGTGCTCGCCGGAGAGCCCGGACGCGTCGCCCGGGACAGCGAACGCGGTCACCCCGCGAGCGCCCGCGTCGGCCGTCGTGCGTGCGAAGACCGTGTAGACGTCGGCCTCGGGCGCGTTGGAGATCCACAGCTTCTCGCCGTGCAGCAGCCAGCCGTCGCCGTCGGCGCGAGCAGACAGAGACAGCGCCGCGGCATCGGATCCGGCGCCCTCCTCGCTCAGCGCGAACGCGGCGACCACCTCACCGGTCACCACGCCGGGGAGCCACCGCTCGACCGCCGACGGGCGACCGGACTGCAGGATCGGGTAGCTGCCCAGCCCCTGCAGGGCCAGCGCGGTCTCCGCCTCGGTGCTGGTCTGGGCAAGCGCCTCGCGCAGCAGGCACAGCTGCATGGCCGCGGCGTCGCCCGAGGACAGGTCGAGCGGCTCCTCGGCAGCGCCGCCGAAGAGCCCGCGCAGCAGCCCGTGCTTCCCCAGCTCGAGCAGCAGTGGTCGGTTGACACGGCCCTCCGTCGCGGGCACCGCGGCCAGGTGGGTCTGCGCGATGTCACGGACGTGCTCGACGAAGGCGTGCTGGGTGTCGTCCAGGGCGTAGCGCATGCCGGCCACGCTATTGCGCCTTGACAACGTCCGTCAAGAACGCAATATATTCGACCGCATGAAGATCGCAGTGGTCGGTGGTGGCCCGGGCGGGCTCTACTTCAGCGCGCTCGCCCAGCAGCTCGCCGCCCTCACCGGCGGCCGCCACGAGATCACCGTCTGGGAGCGCAACGCCGCCGACGACACCTTCGGCTTCGGGGTCGTGTTCAGCGACGAGACCCTCGGTGGCATCGAGCACGCCGATCCCGTGGTGCACGAGCAGATGGCCGCGGAGTTCGCGGTCTGGGACGACATCGACGTGCACTTCAAGGGCGAGGTGGTCACCAGCGGCGGACACGCGTTCGCGGCGATGCCCCGCAAGCGGCTGCTCGAGATCCTGCAGCGCCGCTGCGCCGACCTCGGCGTCGACGTCGGTTTCCGGACGACGGCGCCGGACGTCGAGGAGCTCGCCGCCACGCACGACCTGGTCGTCGCCGCCGACGGGCTCAACTCGATCGTCCGCTCGACGTTCGCGGACAGCTTCTGCCCGAGCCTCGACGTGCGCGACTGCAAGTACATGTGGCTCGGCACCGACAAGGTCTTCGACGCCTTCAAGTTCTACGTCGCCGAGACCCCCTACGGCGTCATGCAGATCCACGGCTACCCCTACGACGCCCACGGCAGCACCTTCATCGTCGAGATGAACAGCGCGGTCTGGGAGCGGGCAGGGTTCGCGGAGTACGACGACCGTCCCTGGCTGCCCGGCGAGTCCGACGAGAAGTCGATCGCCCTCATCCGGGAGCTCTTCGCCGACGTGCTGGACGGGCACGAGGTGATGGCCAACAACTCCCGGTGGCTCAACTTCACCACCGTGCGCAACGAGCGCTGGCGGCACGGGAACGTCGTGCTCCTCGGCGACGCCGCTCACACGGCGCACTTCTCGATCGGCTCCGGCACCAAGCTGGCGATGGAGGACGCCCTCTCCCTCGCCGCCTGCCTGCACGAGCAGCCGAGCGTGCCGACCGCGCTCGCCGCCTACGAGGAGGAGCGCAAGGCGGTCGTCGCCTCGACCCAGCGCGCCGCGCAGGCCAGTCTGGAATGGTTCGAGAACCTCGGGCAGTACACCCACCAGCACCCGCTGCAGTTCGGCTTCAACATCATGACCCGCAGCCGCCGGGTCACCTACGACAACCTCCGCGTCCGCGACCCGGAGTTCGTCGCCCGGCTGGACGAGTGGTTCGCCGCGGAGGCCGAGCGTCTCGGCCACGGCCCCGGCGACGTGCGGCCGCCGATGTTCCAGCCGTTGGTGCTGCGGACCCCTGACGGTCCCGGGATGTCACTGGCCAACCGGGTGATCGTCTCGCCGATGGACATGTACGTCGCCACCGACGGCATGCCGAACGACTTCCACCTGGTCCACCTCGGCGGCAAGGCGCTCGGCGGGGCCGGCCTGGTGATGACCGAGATGGTCTGCGTCTCCCCGACCGGCCGGATCACGCCCGGCTGCACCGGCCTCTGGACCGACGGGCAGCGCGACGGCTACGCCCGCATCGTCGACTTCGTGCACGAGCAGTCATCCGCGCGGATCGGCCTGCAGCTCGGTCACTCCGGCGGCAAGGGCTCGACGAAGCTGATGTGGGAGGGCATCGACGAGCCACTCCAGGACGGCAACTGGCCGGTCTGCGCGGCCTCGCCCGTCCCCTACAAGCCCGGGGTCAACCAGGTGCCCACCGAGCTCGACCTTGCCGGGATGGAGGAGATCCGGCAACAGTTCGTCGACGCCGCGCGTCGCGGCGCGGAGGCGGGCTTCGACCTGCTCGAGCTGCACTGCGCGCACGGCTACCTGCTCTCGGGGTTCCTCTCCCCGGTCACCAACCGGCGCACCGACGAGTACGGCGGCCCCGTCGAGGCGCGGATGCGCTACCCGCTCGAGGTGTTCACCGCGATGCGGGAGGTCTGGCCGGCCGACCGGCCGATGACTGTGCGGATCTCGGCGACCGACTGGGTCGAGGACGGCCAGCCGCTCGAGGACGCCCTGCGCATCGCCGAGGCGTTCGCCGACGCCGGCGCCGCCGCGATCGACGTCTCGACCGGGCAGGTCACCGCGGCGGAGAAGCCGGCGTTTGGACGGAGCTACCAGACTCCGTTCGCCGACGCGGTCCGCAACCGGGTGCACGTGCCGACGATCGCGGTCGGGGTGATCTCGTCCTGGGACGACGTCAACTCCATCCTGCTCGCCGGTCGGGCCGATCTGTGCGCGCTCGGCCGGGTGCACCTCTACGACCCGTCCTGGACGTTGCACGCCTCGGTCGAGCAGGACTACGACGGTCCCGGTGCCCGCTGGCCGTTGCCGTGGCGCGCCGGTCGGCGCAAGCCCCAGACCGGCCGCACCGATGGCCCGCGTCCCCGCCTGGAGCTGGTCCGCGGCGAGGAACCGCGGACGCAGCACCGCCGCTGGCGCCCCTGATCGGGCCCGGTCAGCAAGCCCGGTCAGCAGGCCCGGTCAGCAGGCAAGGCCGTTGCGCGGCACCTTGCCGCGCACGAGGTAGCCCTGCACGGCGTTGTCGATGCAGGAGTTGCCCTGGTGGAAGGCGGTGTGGCCGTCGCCGTTGCGGGTGATCAGGACGCCGGAGTCGAGCTGACGGGCGAGCGCCCTGGCCCACTCGATCGGAGTCGCCGGGTCACGGGTGGTGCCGGTCACCACGATCGGTGGGGCGCCCTTGGCGTGCAGGGCGTGGGAGCTGTTGCCGGTGTGGATCGGCCAGTAGTGGCAGGTCGACAAGCCGAAGGCGAAGATCTTGCCGAAGGTCGGCGAGGCCTTGACGAACTCCGGGAAGTGCGACGGCACCTGCGAGGTCGGGATGGCGTCGTCGTGGTCGAGGCAGTTGACGTCGTAGAGGGCCTCGAGGGAGTTGTCGAGGTAGCCGTTCGGGCCACGCGAGGTGTAGAGGTCGGCCAGCGACAGCAGCTTGGAGCCGCTGCCCTGCTGGAGGGCCTGCTGCAGGCCGGCGGTCAGCTGCGGCCAATAGCTGCGGACGTAGAGCGGCATCCAGATGCCGAGGACAGCGGTGCCGGCGGTGAGCTGGCGGCTGGTGTCGGTTGGCAGCGGGTGTGCCTCGACCTGGACGAGGAACTGCCGGATCCGCCGGGTGCCCTGGTCGACCGACGAGCCCAGGATGCAGTGCCCCTGGGAGACGCAGTTGGCGACGTAGGCACGCAGGGCGACCTCGAAGCCGTGCGCCTGCTCCAGGGAGAGCTTCTCGTTGGAGAGCGCGGGGTTGATCGCCCCGTCGAGCACCATCCGGCCGACGTGGTGCGGGAACAGGTTGGCGTAGGTGGCGCCGAGGAAGGTGCCGTAGGAGGCGCCGAAGTAGTCCAGCTTGGGCTCCCGGAGCGCGCTCCGCAGGATGTCCATGTCCTTGGCGACCTCGACCGTCGACATGTGCCTGGCCAGCGCGCCGCTGTCGCGCAGGCAACCCTCGCCCAAGCGGTGGACCTCGGCGTTCATCTGGTGTCGCTCGGCGGCGGTGTCCGGATCGGGGTCGGAGGCAACGAAGTGGTCGAGCTCGGCTGTGCTGGCGCACTGCAGCGGGGTGCTGTGCCCGACACCGCGCGGGTCGAAGCCGACGATGTCGAAGTACTTCGACAGCACGCTGCCGAAGACGACCGCGCCGGCGGCGGCGTACTGCACCCCGGAACCTCCCGGGCCGCCGGGGTTGACCACGAGCGAGCCGACCTTGTGCGCCTGGTCGGTGGCGGGCACCTCGAGCACGGCCAGCTGGATCGTGCGGCCCTGGGGCCTGGCGTAGTCGAGCGGGACGGTCAGCTGCGCGCACTTGTCGGCGCTGCAGGCGTGCCAGGCCAGCCGCTGGTGGTAGAACCGCGCCAGCGCCGGGGACGTGGCCGGCATCGGTGAGCTGCTCGCCGACGCGCCCGGGGTCGGGCTGGTCTCTGGCACGGGCGACGGGCTGGTGGCCCCGGAGGAGCCCGCGGCCTGCGGCTGGGCGGCCCCCCGCCACACGAACAGCCCGGCGAGC
>JAICXL010000006.1 GCA_025980475.1 Nocardioidaceae bacterium
CGCACTCCGCGACTGGCAACGGCTGGAGGCACGCACCATGTCCGACATTCACAACTCGAACCAGGGCTCGCGCCCACCGCGTCGCTGCGCACGTGCGACGGCGCCCGGCTCACGACGGGGCTCACGAAGGCTGCGCGCCTCCGTCGGGATCGCCCTGACCGCCCTCGTCGGACTGACCGCCGCTGCCTGTGGTGGGACGTCGTCCGGCCAGGGCTCGGGCTCCAGCTCAGGAGGCAGCCTGGTGGTGGCCGACGTCGCTCCGTTCACGGGGCCGGACGCCGCCCTGGGGCCGACGTACCTCGCCTCCTGCTACGGAGCGACCCACGAGATCAACGCCCACGGCGGCGTCGACGGACACCAGCTGACCTGCAAGTCGGTGGACACCCGAGGTGACCCCGCCGACGCCGTGCCTGCCGTTCGGCAGATGTTCGCATCCACCTCGAACCTCGCCATGGTCATCGGGGTGACCTCCGACGAAGCGTCAGCAGTGGTGCCGATCATCAACGCCAACAAGATGGTGGTCTTCGGCATGACCGGCCAGTCGGAGTTCGACAGCACCCACTTCGACTACTTCTACCGGCTGGTCGCACCCGACCTCGACGAGTCCTCGGCGATGGTCGTGATCGCCCAGCGCCAGCACGACCACCGGATCGCGCTCGCCTTCGGCAACGACATCGGGTCGCAGACCTTCGTCAAGCCCGCGATCGCGTCGATCAAGAAGGCGGGAATGACCCTGGTGGCCAACGAGACGCTCGACCTGACAGCCACGACCTTCCGCACCGAGGCCGAGAAGATCGTCTCAGCGCACCCGGACGTCATCTTCACCGAGGCCCTCGGTTCTGCAGAGGCGTCCTTCCTCTCCGAGGTGAAGTCGCTCAACGGCGGCAAGATGATCCCCGTGATCGGCACGTCGGCCACGATCTCCCCGGACTGGTACAAGTCGGTGGCCGGCGCGATCGGCGCACCGGCCCTGTCGAACGACTTCCTGGCCGACAACCTGGTGGTGGAGACCTCCGGCCCGGCCTACCAGGCGTTCAAGTCCGCCTTGACGGCGATCAAGAGCAAGGTGGGCAATACCGGCAACTTCGACACCTACCTCACGGCTCCCGGTTCGGTGCACCTGTACGACGGGATCAACCTCGCCGCACTTGCGATGATCGAGTCCAAGAGCACGAGCCCGACGACCTACAAGTCCGACATGGAGAAGATCGCCGACGGAGTGCCAGGTGCCACCGTCGTGCACTCCTTCGCTGATGGCGTCGCGGCGCTCAAGGCGGGCAAGAAGATCCGGTACGTCGGGCCCGGCGGACCCACGAACTTCGACTCCTACCACGACTCCACGGGACTGTTCCAGGTCAACACCTACGACTCGAGCGGCAACGTGAAGGTGGTCGGCTCGATCTCGCCGCAGCAGCTGCGTGCGGTCACGGGCTAGCCGATGTCGCTGCTGCTGGCGTCGTTGGGCTTCGGACTGGTGACTGCTGCGGTCCTGGCCCTCGCCACGGTCGGCTTCACCCTGCAGTTCGCCGTCACCGACGTGCTGAACCTCGCCTTCGGCGCGGTGATGATCGTGGCCGCCTACGTGGCCTACTGGGTCAACCAG
This sequence comes from Nocardioidaceae bacterium, assembly GCA_025980475.1. GTDB lineage: Bacteria > Actinomycetota > Actinomycetes > Propionibacteriales > Nocardioidaceae > Marmoricola. Next base: position 1,604 of record JAICXL010000006.1, read on the forward strand.
GCCGGGATCTCGGTCTGGCTGGGCCTGGTGGCCGCAGCGATCGTCGGATCGCTGCTCTCGCTCGTGCTCAACAGGTTCATCTATGCCCCGTTCCAGCGGCGACGCACGTCCTCGATCGCACTGGTGATCGTCGCGCTGGGGCTGACCCTGATCCTCGAGTTCGGGCTGCAGGCCTTCGTCGGCGGGACCAGCGTGTCCTACCAGCTGGCACAGGGACCGACCGTGGGCTCCGGCGGGTTCCAGCTCACCGTGGTCCAGCTGGTGATCATCGCCCTCGCCCTGGCGGCCATGGTCGCCGTACATGCACTGCTCACCTTCACCCGGCTGGGCAAGGCGATGCGGGCAACCGCAGCCAACCGGTCCCTCGCCCGCACCTGCGGGATCAGGAGCGACCGTGTGGTCACCGTGACCTGGCTGCTGAGCGGCGCACTGTGTGGCGTCGCCGGGACCGTCTTCGCGGTGGACGCGGGCAGCTTCAATGCCACCAGCGCCGACCTGTTCCTCGTGCTCATCCTCGCGGCCGCGTTCCTCGGCGGGCCGGGAAAGGCGTACGGCGCGATGCTGGGCGCACTGGTGATCGGCCTGGCCACCGAGGTCTCCGCCGCCTACATCTCCCCTGCCTACAAGGACGTCGTGGCGTTCGTGCTGCTCTTCGCCATGCTCGCCTGGCGTCCCACCGGGCTCCTCGGCGACCGGGCCTGAGGGGGTCGACCGTTGAGCGGAAGCGGCTTGGAGTTCTACCTGACGACGCTGCTCGTCTACGGCGGGATCGACGTGATCGCCTGCCTGGGGCTGAACCAGCAGTTCGGCGTGGCCGGGGTGACGAACTTCGGCTACATCATCTTCCAGGCAGCGGGTGCCTACACCGCGGCCGTGCTCTCCCTGCCCAAGGACTCCGCCAACGGCGGCTTCCAGTCCTACATCGCCGGCCTCAGTCTTCCCTTCCCGGTCCCGTGGATCGCCGGGGCGGTCGTCGGTGCGGTGTTGGCGGTGCCCTTCACGTTCCTGGTGGGCAAGCGCCTGCGAGGAGACTTCGCCGCGATCGGCCTGCTGGTCGCGGCGGTGATGGCGAACCTGCTCGTGACCAACTACCGGCCCTTCCTCAACGGCGACGCCGGGCTGGCCCTGATCCCGGCTCCGCTGAACAGCACCATGGACAGCCAGTCCCTCGGCTACCAGTGGGGCTACTCCGGCGTCGCGGTCATCCTGGCCGCGGCCACCTACTGGTTCTGCCGGAGGCTCACCGAGTCCCCCTATGGAAGGACGCTGCGCGCGATGCGCGACAACGACGTTGTCGCCGACTCGCTCGGCAAGAACCTGCGTCTGCTCCGCGCCGAGATGCTGGTGATCGGAGGGGCCATCGCCGGGCTCTCCGGGGCGGTCCTGGTCGGCTTCATCACCTTGTGGGCTCCGTCAGCATGGGGTTACGCCGAGACGATCGTGCTCTTCGCGGCGGTGATCATCGGGGGTGCCGGGAATCACCTCGGGGCCATCCTCGGGGCGGTGCTGGTGCCGCTCGGCTTCGAGGAGGCCACCCGGTTCATCCCCTCCTTCGGACCGCCCGGGCTGATTCCTGCCCTGCAGTGGGTCGCCATCGGAATCCTGATCGTCGCGTTCCTGTGGTTCCGCCCCGAGGGGATCATCCCCGAACGCCGGCGGACCTCACGCGAAGTGGGCGACGCACAACCGCCCGAAACACCCCGGCCCCACCAGCCCTCGCCTCGAGCCGCGTCGCGAGCAGGGAACGAACCTGAGGAGGCCCGGTCGGCCGCCGCTGATCCGGTCGTCCTGGAGGCGCGGGTGATCTCCCGCAGCTTCGGCGGGGTGCACGCCGTTGCCGACGTCTCGATCGCCCTCCGCCGGGGACACCTGACGGGCCTGATCGGTCCCAACGGTGCCGGCAAGTCCACCACTCTGGCGATGCTCGCCGGGACGCTGCCCGTCTCCTCGGGCAGCATCTGGCTGGAGGGCCGGGACATCACCTCCCTGCCTGCCTACCGCCGGGCACGGCTCGGGCTCATCCGCACCTTCCAGCTGGCCAGCGAGTTCAAGCGGCTCACGGTCCTGGAGAACCTGCTCTCTGCCGTGCCTGCGCAGGCCGGCGAACAGCTGGGAGGTGCGCTGCTCGGTCGGCGTCACTGGGCTGCCGACGAGGCGAAGAATGTTGCGGAGGCACGAGAGATGCTCGACCGGTTCGGCCTCTCGGCGCAGGCGAACGCGTATGCGGGTGATCTCTCGGGGGGCCAGCGCCGCCTGGTCGAGATCATGCGTGCCCTCATGGCGCGACCCAGCGTGCTCCTCCTCGACGAGCCGATGGCCGGCGTGCACCCCAAGCTCGCCAACGAGATCGGTGAACACCTGCTGCACCTGTGCGAGGAGGGCATGACGATCGCCGTGGTCGAGCACGAGCTCGCCTACATGGACCAGTTCTGTGACCCGGTCGTCGTGATGGCGGAGGGCCGCGTGCTGGCCGAGGGCACGATGAGCGAGCTGCGCCGCAGGACCGAAGTGGTGGAGGCCTACCTTGTCGGCTGAGGGAGCAGCTCCTCGGCATCCAGGCGCCGAGGGCCAGCTGACCGCCGGGGCAGCGCTGACCCTGGAGGGCCTCACCGCCGGCTACGACTCCCGGCCCGTGGTGAACGAGGTGAGCATCACGGTGGCACCGGGCGAGATCGTCTCCGTGGTCGGACCGAACGGCTCTGGGAAGAGCACCTTGCTCAAGGCCGTGATCGGGATCGTGCAGGTGCTCGGCGGCCGGGTCCGGCTCGACGACCAGGAGATCACCGGCTGGCTGCCGGAAGACGTCGCCCGCGCCGGTGTCGGCTACGTGCCGCAGGTCGACGACGTCTTCCCGCCGCTGACCGTGCGCGAGAACCTCGAGATGGGCGGCTACCTGCTGCCGACGCGCGAGGTGCAGTCGCGCCTGGACGAAGTGGTCACCGTCTTTCCCCGCCTGGCCACCATGCTCGGACGACGCGCCGGCAAGATCTCGGGTGGAGAGCGGAAGATGCTCGCCATGGCACGGGCGATGATGCTCCACCCGCGGCTGTTCGTCCTCGACGAGCCCACCGCGAACCTGGCCCCCGCGGTTGCCAGCGAGGTGCTCGAGGAGCACGTCAGGGGACTGGCCAGAAGAGGCGCGACCGCGCTGATCGTGGAGCAGCGCGCACGCGCGGTCCTGGCCATCTCCGACCGCACCTACGTCCTTGCGGGGGGCAGGCTCCGCATGGAGGGCAGCCCCGAGGAGCTGCGGAGCAGCCCCCAGTTCGTCGCGTCGTTCCTCGGTGGGTCGGCAGGCGTGGCCGACATCGTGTCGGAGTCGGAACCGGGCAGCCCGCCCTGACGCAGCGGACCTGCGGAGCCGGCCTGCCTCTCAGGCGGTGGGCACCCGCCGTGGCGGACGCTGTCCCACCTCGCGAACCCGGCGCTCTGCCCGGCCGCGCAGCCAGAGGCCGCCGAGGATGCCGAGCAGCACCAGGCCGCCCCACCAGGCGCCGGTGGCGATCGCGGCCACGGTGATGCCCGGGCAGGTGGCGCCGACGCCGAAGCCGACCCCGAAGACGGCGCCGCCGTAGACCGCCTGGCGACGGACCGGGTGCCGGGGGATCACCAGCGGCTCGCCGAAGAGGGTGTGGCCGCGGCGGCGGAGCAGCGCGATGCCGGTGGCGGCGGTCGCGATGGTCGCGGCCATCATCAGGTAGATGTAGGGGTCGCGGAGCAACAGGCCCTGGTGGATGGTGTGGTAGTTGCCCAGCCCGCTGCCGGTGAGGAAGAACCCGAAGGCGACGCCGACGACCAGGGCGCTCCAGCGCATCCGGCGGGTCACACCGCACCGCCGCTGAGCAGGTGCACGAGCACGGTGACCACGATCGCGACGAGGAAGAACGTCGCGGTCGCGGCGAAGCTCTCCGGGGACCCGGCTGAGCAGCCGGAGATGCCGTGCCCGGAGGTGCAGCCGCCGGCCCAGCGGGCGCCGTAGCCGATGAGGACTCCGACGGCCAGGAGCACGAGCGCGAGCAGGGGGACAGGGAGATGACGGGAGAGGGCGCCGTACCCCGAAACGCGGCCGGCGCCCAGCCCGGCCGCCAGGAACGCGCCCGCGACCAGCCCGCCGGTGAACCACAGCCGCCACGGCTCGGTCACCGGGCGGCGCTCGGCGACGAAGAGCAGCTGCAGCCAGCCGCCGGAGACGCCCAGCTTCGCGTTGGCCAGGGCGTAGAGAGCCACCACGCACAGCCCGACGCCCGGCCCGGCCACCCACCACGGCAACTGGCCCGCGATGACCTGCAGCATGGACACCTCCTCATTGCCTCTGCAAGCAGCCTGCCACCGCGGAGCCGGCCGTGCGAACGGAACGGCCGTTGCCGATGTCGCTCGATGCCCCTGCCGCCGGGCCGGGCTGCTGGTCTGCGGGGCTGCTTGTCTGCGGGGTGTCACAGGCCTCGCCGCCGTCCTGTCTCTACTGGCGAAGGCAGAATCACCACGAAGGAGCGACGATGAAGATCTTCCTAGCCGGCGCAACCGGAGCAATCGGTCAGCAGCTGGTCCCGCGGCTGGTCGCCGCGGGACACGAGGTGCACGCGATGACCCGCACCGAGTCGAAGCAGGCCTCGCTCGCCTGCCAGGGTGCGGTCCCCGTCGTCGCTGATGCGCTCGCCGCCGAGCAGGTGGCCGCGGCCGTCGCCAAGGCCGAGCCGGAGGTGATCATCCATGAGCTGACCGCCATCCCGGCAGCGCTGGACATGCGGCACTTCGACCGCGACTTCGTCAAGACCAACCAGTTGCGGACCCAGGGCACCGACAACCTCCTCGCGGCCGGGCAGGCGGTCGGTGTCAAGAAGTTCATCGCACAGAGCTTCTTCACGGCGTACGCCCGCACCGGAGGTCCCGTCAAGGACGAGGAGGACCCGCTCGATCCGGCGCCGCCGACGAAGATGCGCGCGGTCGTGGAGGCGATCCGCCACGTCGAGCAGGCGGTGCTCGACGCTTCGTGGACCGAGGGGATCGTGCTTCGTTACGGCGGCTTCTATGGTCCGGGTACCTCGATCGCCCCCGGCGCCGCGCAGGTCGAGATGGTCCGCAAGGGCAGGTTCCCGATCGTCGGTGGCGGCGGCGGGGTGTGGTCGTTCATCCACATCAGCGACGCGGCCGAGGCGACCCTCGCCGCCCTGGAGCGCGCAGGACGCGGCGTCTACAACATCACCGACGACGAACCGGCGCGGGTGGCGGAGTGGCTGCCTGTGCTCGCCGAAGAGGTCGGCGCGAAGAGGCCGATGCGGGTGCCGCGGTTCGTCGGTCGACTCTTCGCCGGCGAGGTCGGCCTGGTGATGATGACCGAGCTGCGGGGAGCCTCCAACGCGAAGGCGAAGCGCAAGCTCGGGTGGCAGCCAGCCCACCCGACCTGGCGGGAGGGATTCCTGGTGCCATGACCGATTCACCGCACCTGCTCGACGAGCTGCGCCCGGTCGCGTTCGGGATCGCCTACCGGATGCTCGGCAGCGTCTCCGAGGCCGAAGACATCGTGCAGGAGGCCTTGTTGCGCGTGCACCAGGCGCTCGACGGGGGCGAGGAGATAGCGTCACCGCGCGCGTTCGTCGCGACCGTGACGACGCGGCTCGCCATCAACGAGCTGCGCTCAGCACGCGCTCGACGCGAGCAGTACGTCGGCGAATGGCTGCCCGAGCCGATCATCACCGATGGCCACGACGACCCTGCCGTTCATGCCGAAACCGCTGACTCGCTGTCGCTCGCGCTGCTCGTGCTGCTCGCGGCCCTCTCGCCCGAGCAGCGGGCGGTGCTCCTCCTCCACGACGTCTTCGACTACCCGTACGACGAGATCGCCGCGATCGTCGGGAAGAAGGAGGACAACGTACGTCAGATCGCCGTCCGCGCCCGACGTCACGTCGCTGCACGCCGGCCCAGGTTCCGGACCACCCACCAGCAGCGGGAGGCGTTGGCACGCCAGTTCATCGCCGCCGTCGAGCACGGTGACGTCGGAGGTCTCGAGGGCCTCCTGGCGCACGATGTCGAGCTGACCGGCGACGGCGGCGGCAAGGTCCCGGCGCTCACCCGACCGGTCCGCGGTCGCACCCGGGTGGCCCGGACGCTGATCGCCTGGACGCGCGCCGCGACACGCGTGCCGGGCATCGCCATGCGACCGGCAGAGGTCAACGGCGACCCGGGTGTGCTCGTGCTCGACAGCGCGCAACGCCTGATCAGTGTCTGGGCGCTCGACAGCAGCGGCTCCGAGGTCGTCGGCGTCAGATCGATCGTCAACCCCGACAAGCTCGCGCACCTTGGCCCGGTGGCGGACTACGACTCCCTGCTGCGCTCCATGAGGTGAGCCCCCGCCGTACCGCCCGTGCGTATGGCCCGAAATGACTACCGACGCCGAGGGCTGTGCCGTGCCACTGTGGTTTGGTCAGTCCCCGGGCTCCACCGGGAGGGAGTCATCATGACCGCAGTGACACAGACCGACCCGGACTTCGCGTTCGCGGGGGTCGCCACGCCTGAGGCGGAGGCGACCGAGCGGGTCAAGGCGCGCGCGAGGGGACGTCACCCACTGGGGCCCCTGGCCGGCCTCGTGGGGACGTGGAAGGGCCATGGCTTCAACGCCATCTGGAGACCGAACCATCCGGCCGACCAGCAGGACCGCTTCCTCGAGCTCAACCGGACCGACGAGACGTTGACGTTCACGCGCATCAACGGGCCGATCCCCAACCGCGGCCTGGCGATGCCCGACATGGACATGTTCGGCCTGACCTACATGCAGCAGATCAGCGAGTCGAGCACCGGGGCGGGGCTGCACATCGAGCCGGGCATCTGGGCGAGGGTGCCGCACACCAAGGATCCCAAGGAGCCCGAGTCGGTGGTGCGGATGGCGTCGATCCCGCACGGCACGGTCATCCTGGCCCAGGGGGTCGGTGAGGTGGAGGCGGGAGCAGTTCCGCAGATCCCGGACAACAACATCCTGCCGTTCTTCTTCGGCAGCCCGGCGCCCGCGAGCACGGCCTTCCACTCCGTGGTCCAGACCTTCCCCGAGCTGGACCTGTCCCAGCCGACCCAGTTCCGTTTCCTGGCTCCCGGCGTGACCCAGCAGATCGTCAAGAACCCCAACAGCGTGCTGCAGAAGGCACTCAAATCATCGCTCCAGGGCACCACCATGAAGAGCCTCACGACGCTGCACGTGTCGACCAGTCACAGCCTCATCAAGGCCGGCGGCGGCTCCGCCAACACGGCGTTCCTGACCACGAGCGGCAATCCTCCCGGAGGCAACGCCAGGGCCAGGCGCACCGAGGCGACCTTCTGGATCGAGACCATCACCGGCGCCGGGGGCCAGCCGGACGTGCACCAGCTGCAGTACACGCAGCTGGTGATGCTCGACTTCAACGGCATCCACTGGCCGCACGTCACCGTGGGCACCCTGGTCAAGCAGTAGGGCCGCCGCCCTGCTGGCACGTCGGGCCCCTGCAGGCGCGTGGCATGAGGGCTGTGACTGGCCCCTGGAAGGAGCCACGTGCACCACAAGCTTCCCTGGGCCCGTGGGGGCGGGACCAGCGTCACGGACGGGGTGATGCTCTGCCCCAGGCACCACACCTTCGCCCACGACAGCCGCTACCAGATGAAGACCAGCCCCAACGGCAGGGTCGCCTTCGGCAGACGCACATAGGCCGACGACTGCCGGCGGGATCAGCGGGTAAGTGCCTCGCGTGAACGACGACATCCCCGACCACTTCGTGCACGTCCGCGGGGCGGCCGAGCACAACCTGCGCAACGTCGACGTCGACATCCCGCGGGACGCGATGGTGGCGTTCACCGGGGTCTCCGGATCCGGGAAGTCGTCGCTGGCGTTCGGCACCCTGTACGCCGAGGCACAACGGCGCTACTTCGAGTCGGTGGCGCCCTACGCACGGAGGCTGCTGCAGCAGGTCGGGGCACCGCACGTGCAGGAGATCACCGGTCTGCCGCCGGCGGTCGCCTTGCAGCAGCGGCGCGGGGCGCCGAGCTCGCGCTCATCGGTCGGCACGATCACCACGTTGTCCAACCTGCTGCGGATGCTCTACTCCCGCGCCGGCTCCTACCCGGACGGGGCATCTCGTCTGGAGGCAGAGGACTTCTCGCCCAACACCGCCGCCGGCGCCTGCCCGCGCTGTCACGGGCTGGCTGAGGTCCACGACGTCACCGAGGACCTGCTCGTGCCGGACCCGTCGCTGAGCATCCGCGATGGTGCCATCGCCGCCTGGCCGGGCGCGTGGCAGGGTGCCAACCTGCGCAGCATCGTCAGCGGGCTGGGCATCGACATCGACAAGCCGTGGCGAAAGCTGCGGAGGAGGGACCGCGACTGGCTGCTCTACACCGACGAGCAGCCGTCGGTGCTGATCAAGCCCGAGCGCGACCGCATCGACTACGGCTACTACGGCACGTTCTGGAGCGCACGCGCGCACGTCATGCACACGTTGGCGGACTCCAAGAGCGAGCGGATGCGCGAGCGGGCGCTGCGATTCGTCCGCAGCGTCCCCTGCCCGGTCTGCGCCGGCAGCGGGCTCCGCCCCGAGGCGTTGGCGGTCACCTTCGCCGGACGCACGATCGCCGAGGTCAACGCGATGCCGCTGACCCGGGTGGCCGAGCTCCTTCGGCCGGTCGCGGAGCTCACGGATGCCGAGGCGGCCATCTCGGACCCGTCCTCGGGCGAGAACACCGAGGTGGCCGTGCGGATCTGCGCCGACCTGGTGGCGCGGGTCGAGGTGCTGCTCGACCTCGGCCTGGGCTACCTGGGCCTGGGCCGTCCGTCCACGACACTGTCACCCGGAGAGGCGCAACGGCTGCGGATCGCGAGCCAGCTCCGTTCGGGACTCTTCGGAGTGGTCTACGTGCTCGACGAACCGTCGGCCGGGCTGCACCCCGCCGACGCGGCGCCGCTGCTCGACGTGCTGGACCGGCTCAAGGCCACCGGAAACTCGCTCTTCGTCGTGGAGCACGACCTCGACGTCGTCCGCCGGGCGGACTGGGTCGTCGACATCGGGCCGGGTGCCGGGGAGGGCGGGGGACAGGTGCTCTACTCGGGCCCGGTTTCCGGTCTCGAGGCCGTCGAGGAGTCCGCGACCAGCTCCTACCTGTTCGGCCGGGCTGCCCCTGTCGAGCACCGCCGCCGGGAGCCGCAGGGCTGGTTGCGCCTGCGCGGCGTGACCCGGCACAACCTGCGCGAGGTCGCCGTGGACGTGCCGCAGTGTGTGCTGACCGCCGTGACGGGGGTGTCCGGGTCCGGCAAGTCGACCCTGGTGACCCAGGTGCTCGCCGAGGTGGTGCGCTGCCACCTCGGGATCGATCGCGAAGATCCCGACGGCGCCGGGCTCGAGGTCGACGTGCAGGACGCCGCCGGGGTGGGCAGCTTCGACCGGCTGGTCATCGTGGACCAGCGGGCGATCGGCCGGACGCCGCGGTCCAACCCCGCGACGTACACCGGCATGTTCGACGTTGTCCGCAAGCTGTACGCCGGGACCGAGCTGGCCAGGAAACGGCGCTACTCGGCCGGGCGCTTCTCCTTCAACGTGCCGCAGGGGCGCTGCGAGACCTGCCAGGGCGAGGGCTTCGTCGCGGTGGAGCTGCTGTTCCTCCCTGGGACCTACGCCGAGTGCCCCACGTGCCACGGCGCTCGCTACAACGCCGAGACGCTCGAGGTCACCTACCGGGACAGGAGCATCGCGGAGGTGCTGGCGATGTCCGTGGACGAGGCCGCCGAATTCTTCGGCGACTCGCCCGCCGCGTCGCGAAGCCTGGAGACGCTGCGGGACGTGGGCCTCGGCTACCTGCGGCTGGGTCAGCCGGCCACCGAGCTCAGCGGCGGGGAGGCCCAGCGCATCAAGCTCGCGACCGAGCTCCAACGGGCTCGTCGCGGGCACGCGTTGTACCTGCTCGACGAGCCGACCTCGGGGCTGCACCCGGCGGACGTTGCCCTGCTCCTGCGTCAGCTGCACCGGCTCGTCGACGCCGGCAACACCGTGGTCCTGGTCGAGCATGACCTCGACACGATCGCGACCGCCGACTGGGTGATCGACCTCGGACCGGGTGGGGGTGACGCCGGCGGCCGGATCGTCGCCACCGGGCCACCCGAGAAGGTCGCCCGCGCCAGGGGCAGCGCCACGGCGCCGTACCTCGCCGACCGGCTCCGGCACGGGGGAACCAGTAGTCGCTAGGGTCGGGCCGGTGACCGAAGCGGCGTACGAGCGGGTCCTGGCCTGGACCGAGGAGCAGGGGCTGTCGCTCTACCCGCACCAGGAGGAGGCGATCCTCGAGCTGCTCGCGGGCAACAACGTCGTGCTCGCCACGCCGACGGGCTCGGGCAAGTCGCTGGTGGCCATCGCCGGGCACATGGCGGCGATGGCCGAGGGCCGGGTGTCGTTCTACACCGCCCCGATCAAGGCGCTGGTCAGCGAGAAGTTCTTCGCGCTGTGCGACGTCTTCGGCGCCGAGGACGTCGGGCTGCTCACCGGGGACGCCTCGGTCAACCCCGACGCCCCGATCATCTGCTGCACCGCAGAAGTGCTGGCCAACATCGCCTTGCGCGAGGGCAGCACGGCCGACGTCGGGCTGGTGATCATGGACGAGTTCCACTTCTACGCCGACCCGCAGCGCGGATGGGCGTGGCAGGTGCCGTTGCTGGAGCTCACCGCTTCGCAGTTCGTGCTGATGTCAGCCACGCTCGGAGACGTCACCGAGCTGGCCAACGACATGCGCCGCCGCAACGGCCGGGAGACCGCGATCGTCGACAAGGCGGAGCGGCCGGTGCCGCTGCACTTCAGCTGGTCGGTGGAGCCGCTGGGCGACACGCTGACCGAGCTCGTCGAGACCGGGCAGGCGCCGGTCTACGTCGTGCACTTCACCCAGGCGGCGGCCGTGGAGCAGGCGACGTCGCTGCTGAACCCGGCACTGCCCAAGCCCGCCGACCCCGACCGGCTGGCGGAGCGGCTGGCCGGCGTCAGGTTCGGCGCGGGCTTCGGCAAGACGCTGTCCCGGCTGCTGCGCCGCGGGGTCGGCGTGCACCATGCGGGGATGCTGCCGCGCTACCGCCGGCTGGTGGAGCAGCTCGCCCAGGAGGGGCTGCTGACGATCATCTGCGGCACCGACACCCTCGGCGTCGGGATCAACGTCCCGATCCGCACGGTCCTCTTCACGGGGCTGGCGAAGTTCGACGGGCACCGCCAGCGGGTGCTGCGGACGAGGGAGTTCCTCCAGATCGCCGGTCGCGCCGGACGGGCCGGTTTCGACACTGCGGGATATGTCGTCGTACAGGCCCCCGAGCACGTCATCGAGAACGAGCGGGCCAAGGCCAAGGCGGCCGCGAAGAACGCGGCGATGAGCGAGGCCAAGCGGTCGAAGCGGGGCTCGAAGGCGCAGCTGAAGAAGCCGCCGCCGGGGACCGTGGTGTGGACCGAGCAGACCTTCGAGAAGCTGGTGTCCGGTGCACCCGAGCCGTTGCGGTCGCAGATGCGCGTTGACAACGGGATGCTGGTCAACGTCGCCGCGCGCGAGGAGGACACCTTCGCGGTGATGCGCCGCCTCGTGATGGACAACCACGAGGACCGGCGTACCCAGCTCCGGCTTGCCCGGCGGGCGCTGCGGCTGGCCCGCAGCCTGGTCCGCAACGGCGTCCTGACCAGGCTCGACGAGCCCGACGAGTTCGGCCGTCGCTACGTGCTCACGGTCGAGCTGCCCCCGGACTTCGCCCTCAACCAGCCGCTGTCACTCTTCGCGATCGCCTCGCTCGACCTGCTCGACCCCGAGTCCGAGACCTACCCGCTGGACATCGTCTCGGTGATCGAGGCGGTGCTGGACCCACCGCGGCAGATCCTCAACGCCTTGCAGCACGAGGCCCGCGGCGAGGCGATCGCGGAGCTGAAGGCAGACGGGGTGGAGTACGACGACCGGATGGCGATGCTCGAGGAGATCAGCTGGCCCCAGCCCCTCGCCGACCTCCTGGTGCCGGTCTTCGAGATCTACCGCGAGACGCATCCGTGGCTGCCGATCGACGCGCTGGATCCCAAGTCGGTCGTGCGCGAGATGTACGAGCAGGGGATGGGCTTCACCGACTTCGTCGGGCGCTACCGGATCGCGCGGTCGGAGGGGCTGCTGCTGCGCTACCTCAGCGACGCCTACCGGACGTTGCGGCAGACCGTGCCCGACGCGCACCGGCCGCCGGAGCTGGAGGACCTGGTCGCGTGGCTGGGGGAGACCGTGCGGCAGACCGACTCATCCCTGCTGGACGAGTGGGAGGCGCTCTCCGACCCCGACCACCGGCCACGCACGCTCGTCGATGCTGCGGCTCCACCACCTCGGCCGCTGTCCCAGCAGGAGCGCGCCTTCCGGGTGATGATCCGCAACGCGATGTGGCGCCGGGTGGAGCTGGTCGCCCGCGACGACGTGGACGGGCTCGCTGCGCTCTCGGAGTCCGAGGCTGCTCGTTTTGACCCGCCGCACGAGGTCGGGATGACCCGTGAGGACTGGGACGCCGCCCTCGAGGCGTACTACGCCGAGCACGGCTCCGTCGGGACGGACGCCGACGCCCATGGACCCTCTCTGTTCGTCCTGGAGCGCACCGGTCGTCGCTGGCCGGTGCGGCAGACCCTCGCCGACCCGGCCGGCCACCACGACTGGGTGATCGAGGCGTGGGTCGACGTGGATGCCTCCGACGGGCTGGGAGAGCTGGTGCTCATGACGAGCTCGATGCGCGAGCTGTCGGGTATGGCGCCTTCGGCACCTGCTCCCGCAGGATGAGCGCATGAAGTTCGCCGCGCTGGCCACGTGGGTGCTGGCCGCGCTCATGGGCGGCTACCTGCTCGCCACCTGGATCGCCAACGGCGGGTTGCGTCCTCGCTCCGGCGACCGGCCGTCGCGGTTCGCGCCGCAGCTGATCCTGGGCCACGGTGGCCTGGCGGCCGCCGGGCTGGCCGTGTGGGTCACCTACCTGTTCCTGCGGAGGCCGGCCCTCGCCTGGTCCGCGCTGGGCGTGCTCGCCGTGGTCGCCACGCTCGGTGCCACGATGTTCGGCCTCTGGCTCCGGGCGGGACACGGTCAGCCGCGAGGGCGCCACATCGCCGGGCCGCAGCACGCGGCCGAGGACCACTTCCCGCCGCCGGCGGTCCTGGTGCACGGCCTGTTCGCGGTGTCGACGGTCGGGCTCGTGCTGGTGACTGCCTTGCAGGCTGCGCGCTGAGTAGCTGGGGGTGCCGGCCTCCGGCTCGGCGGAGCCGGCGGCCGGATCAGGTCGAGAGGTAGCTCATCAGCGCGACCGTCATCGCCGAGGCCCCGGTGCGGAAGGTCGGCTCCATCACCGGCGCGAAGGTGCTGGCGTGGTTGCCGGGGATCACCTTGCCCAGCGTGCCGTCGGCCTCGGCGCGGTGGTAGGTCTCGGGGTCGAAGCCGCCCCAGATCCAGTAGAGGTAGGGAACGCCGAGCCCGTTGGGGATGTCGCTGAAGTCCTCGCTGCCGGTCGACGGGTCCATCAGGATCGCCTTGTCGCCGAAGTGGTCGGTGAACGCTGCTGAGACCTTGTCGTAGACCGCCTGGGTGTTCTCGGTGACCGGGAAGGGGTCGGTGTACTCGAACTCCGGCGGCGCGGGTGATCCGGAGGCCTCGCACTCGGCCTCGACGATCCGCCCGACCGCGTCGCGCAGCTGCTTGCGGGTGTGGTCGTCGTACGACCTGAGGTTGAGGAGCAGGGTGGTGGTCTCCGGGATCACGTTGCTCTTGCTGCCCGACTGGAAGCTGCCGACGGTGACCACGCCGAAGTGGCCAGGCGCCAGCTCGCGGGAGACGATCGCGTTGAGCCGCATCACGACCGCGCTGCCGAGCAGGACCGGGTCGATGCCGTAGTGCGGCATGGACCCGTGGGTGCCGCGCCCGTGCAGGGTGACCCGGATGCTGTCCGCGGCCGAGAGGGCGGCGCCCGGACGGGAGGCGACCGTGTCGTGGGGCAGGCCCATCACGTGCTGGCCCAGCGCGACGTCCGGCTTCGGGATCTGGACGGCCAGACCGTCGTCGACCATGGCGCGGGCGCCGGTGCCTAGCTCCTCGGCAGGCTGGAGGAGCGCGATGAACGTGCCCGACCAGTCCGTCGGGTGCTCTGCGAGCAGCTGGGCGGCGGCGAGCAGGCAGGTGACGTGCATGTCGTGGCCGCAGGCGTGCATCACCGGTGTCTGGTTGCCGTTGGCGTCCGACGCGGTGACCGTCGAGGCGTAGGGCAGGCCGGTCGCCTCGCGCACCGGCAGCGCGTCCATGTCTGCGCGCGCGAGGACGGTCGGACCGTCGCCGTTGCGCAGGACCCCGACGAGCCCGGTGCCGCCGATGCCGGTGTGCACGTCGTAGCCGAGCCCGGTGAGCCGGTCGGCGACCAGTCCGGCGGTGCGGTGCTCCTGGAAGCTCAGCTCAGGGTGGCGATGGAGGTCCTGGTAGAAGTCCAGGTGCCAGGCCTGGATCTTGTCGAGCTCAGCGAGGAGCGCGTCGGTGGCAGCCATCTGACGTTCCTACTCCGCGTCGGGGGCCCGGGCAAGGCGTCGCGTCATGGCGGGCCGCTTTGGGTCGGGGTCGTTCACTGGAGGCCATGACTCACACAACTTCTCTCGGCACCCGCACGCTCGGCACCGGCTCCTCTGCCCTCACGGTCTCCACGATGGGGCTGGGCTGCATGGGGATGTCGGAGTTCTACGGCGGGCGTGACGAGGGCGAGGCGGTGGCCACCCTCCACCGGGCCCTCGACCTCGGCGTGACCTTCCTCGACACCGCGGACATGTATGGACCGTTCACCAACGAAAAGCTCGTCGGCCGGGCGATCAGGGACCGGCGCGACGAGGTGCAGCTGGCCACGAAGTTCGGCAACGAGCGTGCCGAGGACGGCACCCGGATCGGCGTCAACGGACGCCCCGAGTATGTCCGGGCCGCGTGCGACGCCTCCCTGCAGCGACTCGGCGTCGACCACATCGACCTCTACTACCAGCACCGCGTCGACAAGAGCGTGCCGATCGAGGAGACCGTCGGTGCGATGGCGGAGCTGGTCGCTGCCGGCAAGGTGCGCCACCTCGGCCTGTCCGAGGCGTCGGCGGCGACCATCCGCCGGGCACACGAGGTGCACCCGATCACCGCGCTGCAGTCGGAGTACTCCCTCTTCACCCGCGACATCGAGGACGAGGTGCTGCCGCTGCTGCGCCAGCTCCGCATCGGTCTGGTGCCCTACTCCCCACTCGGGCGCGGACTGCTGACCGGCAGCATCACCAGCACCGAGGCGCTGTCGGAGGACGACACCCGTCGAAGTGGCCGGTTCCCGCGCTTCACCGGCGAGGCGTTCCGGCACAACCTCGCGCTCGTCGAGCGGGTCCGGGAGCTCGCCGCGCAGAAGGACTGCACACCCGGACAGCTCGCGCTCGCGTGGGTGCTCGCCCAGGGCGAGGACGTGGCGCCGATCCCGGGGACGAAGCGGGTGCGCTACCTGGAGGAGAACGTCGCTGCGGCCGACGTGAAGCTCACCGGCGACGACCTGGACGCGCTCGACGAGGCCGTGCCCCGCGAGGCGGTGGTGGGCGACCGCTACGGCGACATGTCCACCATCGACTCCTGAGCCAGCTGCCGCCATGGGCGAGAACCCCTCCGAGGCCCTGCGGCAGCCGCGCCGGGGAGAGGACCTCTACCGGCATCGCGATGTCGCCGAGTCGTTCGGCTCGGACGCGGCACGCTATGACCGCTCCCGGCCGAGCTATCCGCAGGAGCTGGTGGAGCGCGTCCTGGCTGCGTCCCCGGGCCGCGAGGTGCTCGACGTCGGGGTGGGCACCGGCATCGTCGCCCGACTCTTCCAGGCGGCCGGCTGCCGGGTGATCGGTCTCGACCCCGACGAGCGGATGGCGCAGTTCGCCCGGCAGTCCGGCCTGGAGGTCGAGGTGGCGACGCTCGAGCACTGGGACGCCGGCGGGCGGCTCTTCGACGCGGTCGTGGCCGGGCAGACCTGGCACTGGGTGGAGCCGGTCGCCGCAACCGCGAAGGCCGCCTCGGTGCTCCGGCCGGGCGGGCGGCTGGCGGTCTTCTGGAACGCCGACCGGCCCCCGGAGGACCTGGCGGCCGCCTTCGGCGAGGTCTACGCCAGGGTGGCGCCCGACTCCCTGGTCGCCCGGCGCTGGACGGTGAGTGCCCCGGACGGGCGCTCGAGCATCGCGTCGAAGGGAGTCGCCGGCTTCACGGGCACGGCGGCGGCTGCGATGCGCGGGTCCGGTGCGCTCGGCGAACCGGAGGAGTGGCGCTTCGACTGGGAGCGCACCTACACCAAGGACCAGTGGCTGGACCAGGTGCCCAGCACCGGTGACCACGGCAAGCTGGCGCCGGCACAGCTGGGCGACCTGCTCGCCGGCGTCGGGGCGGCGATCGACGCGGTGGGAGGCAGCTTCACGATGCCCTACACGACGCTGGCGGTGTCGGCCCGGCGGCGGTGACTGCCCTGCTGCGTCGCCGTACGCCTCGGCGAGCCGCGCCGGACGTCGACGGGAAGAGACGGTCGACCGACACCGTTGCATCCTGCGACATGCCCGCCACCGACCCAGCTGCCGACCCGGCGCGCCGCCTCCTGGCGGAGCGAGAGCGCGTGCGCTCCCAGCTGGGCAGCCTCCGGGCGGACTTCGCGGGGATGGTCGAGGCCGCCCGCCAGGCCAACGCCGACGACGAGCACGACCCCGAGGGGTCGACGATCGCCTTCGAGCGGTCACAGCTCGCCGCGCACCTCCGCCAGGCCGAGGAGCACCTCGCCGCCATCGAGTCGGCGCTGGCGCGGACCCGCGAGGGTGGCTACGGCATCTGCTCGAGGTGCGGCAAGCGCATCCCGGCGGCGCGGCTGGAGGCGCGTCCGACGGCGAGCACCTGCGTGGGCTGCGCCTAGCGTGCGCGGCGGGACTCGTCGGTCGTCAGGCCTGGGTGAGCAGCTCCGCGGCGAGCCACTCCTCGACCAGCGACCATCGGCCCGGGCGCAGCTCGGCGAGGTAGGCGACCCGGCCCTCCCAGCGGTGCCCGGCCTTGCGCCACTCGAGCAGCAGCCCGGGGCGGGCCTCGGTGGCGTCGACGGGCATGCTGACCCAGACGTGGCGCGCGGGGCAGGCCCGGCGGGGCTGGTCGGCTCCGGGCTGGTCGGCTCCGGGCTGGTCGGCTCCGGGCTGGTCGGCTCCGGGCTGGTCGGCTCCGGGCTGGTCGGCGGGCGGTGGCCGGCCGGTGCGGACCCGATCCTGCAGCCGGATCCCGGTGCCGCGACTCATCCCGCCCTTCATCGGGCAAGCATAGAACACGTGTTCGAACGCCACGGTCGCGTCCCGGCAGCCGCGGCCAGCAGGTATGATGGTCACGCAGTGGCCCCGAGCCGTCGCGATCCTGGAGTCTTCCAGCGCGACGTGGGGTGCCGGCCCTGACGATCGTCGAGGGGCCGGTGAGGGTCGCAGAGTCGCTCGTCGCAGGTGCGGCGAGGAGAGCCCGCCCGGGGGGAGCCGTCGTACGGCGGACCACCGGGCCTGCATGGGGAGAATGATTGGCTACACGGACTCGACGCCGGCCGGGGAACAACAACAACCGGTCGGGCCAGCGCACCCGCCGGCACCGCGACGAGGACGGCATCCTGCCGGTGCTCGCGAAGGCGGTGCGCGAGGTCGAGTCGTCGGCCCAGCGCGGGATGGTGTCGTCGCTGGACCGGGCGCGGTTCCAGGCGATCGCGCTGCTCGCCCGCCAGGAGCGGGCCCGGGTGCGGGCCGAGGAGACCGACTCCCGCCAGGACGCGCAGCTGAAGCGGCTCGACGGGATCGCGCTGATCCTGGCGCAGATCGCCGCGGCGCACCCCTCCTTCTTCGAGCTCCTCGGCGAGGACGCCGAGATCACCCGGGGCGTCCGGTCGGCAAGGCGCGAGATGCAGCGCGCCGCCGGGATCGACCCCGGCCCGGAGTCCGAGCCGGAGCCGGATCCGGCCTCGGCGGTGCGGACCGAGAAGCAGGTACGGCCCCCGTCGGTGACCGCCCGGCAGCTCTCCAACCCCTTCCAGGTGCCGGACTTCTCCGGGGCCGAGACACAGCGGCCGCGGACCTACCGGCTGGCCGGTTGGGAGCTGATCGAGCCGCTGCTGAACTCCTTCGAGCAGGCCGCGGCCGGTGCGCCGGCGTGCATGGAGCTGCCCGAGCCGGACCTCGCCAAGCTCGACCGCCGCGGCCAGCTCGATCGCCGTGGCCGGGTCGACGGCCCGGCGCTGGAGCTGATGGCGCACCAGGCCCGGGTCGTTGCCGCGGCCGCCGACGGGCACCGGACCTTCCTTCTCGCCGACGAGCCCGGCCTGGGCAAGACCGCCCAGGCACTGCTGTCGGCCCGGGCGGCCGACGCCTACCCGCTGCTGTGCGTCGTGCCCAACGTGGTCAAGACCAACTGGGCCCGCGAGGTCGAGCGGTGGACGCCGCTTCGCACGGTCTCCGTCGTCCACGGCGACGGCCAGACCATCGACGGCTTCGCCGACATCATCGTGGTCAACTACGAGGTCCTCGACCGGCACGCCGGCTGGATGGGCGAGCACCGCTTCCGCGGGATGGTCGTCGACGAGGCGCACTTCATCAAGAACAAGAAGTCCCAGCGCAGCCGGCACGTGCTCGAGATCGCCGACCGGATCCGTGAGCGCACCGCACGGCCGTTGATGATGGCGCTCACCGGCACGCCGCTGATCAACGACATCGACGACTTCCGGGCGATCTGGGAGTTCCTCGGCTGGATCGACGAGAAGAAGCCTCGCCGCCAGCTGATGGCGGCGCTGGAGGAGACCGGGCTGACCCCGGCCGACCACGCGTTCTACCCCGCGGCCCGACAGTGCGTCATCGACCTGGGCATCGTCCGCCGGCGCAAGGCCGACGTCGCCGCCGACATCCCCGCGCGGCGGGTCGCCGACCTGCCGGTCGAGCTCGACGACGCGACCAGCCGCTCGATCCGCGAGGCGGAGGCCGAGCTCGCCCGGCGGCTGGTGGAGCGCTACGACGCCGCGCTGCTCACCCGCCGCGAGGGGGCGACCACCGACGGCATCGACCACGAGCTGGTCCGTCGGGTCGCGCACTGGGAGGCCACCGAGTCCTCCGACGAGACCTCGGGCGACAACGTCTTCTCGCTCGTGCGCCGGCTCGGCCAGGCCAAGGCGCCGCTCGCGGCCGACTACGCCGCCCAGCTGGCCAGGAGCGCGGGCAAGGTCGTCTTCTTCGCCAAGCACATCGACGTGATGGACGCCGCAGAGGAGAGCTTCGCCAGCCGCGGCGTGGGCTTCGCCTCGATCCGCGGCGACCAGAGCTCGACGGTGCGGCAGCGCAACATCGACGCGTTCGTCAACGACCCCTCGGTCTCCATCGCGGTCTGCTCGCTGACCGCAGCGGGCGTGGGCATCAACCTGCAGGTCGCCTCCAACCTGGTGCTCGCCGAGCTGTCCTGGACCCACGCCGAGCAGACCCAGGCCATCGACCGGGTGCACCGGATCGGCCAGACCGAGCCGGTGACCGCCTGGCGGATCGTCGCGGCACAGACGGTGGACGCGCGGATCGCCGAGCTGATCGACAGCAAGGCCGGGCTGGCCGCACGGGCGCTCGACGGCTCCGGCGAGGAGGTCGCCTCCTCGGCCGACGTCCAGGTCGAGGCGCTGGCGGCGCTGCTGGGCGACGCACTCGAGGCGCGGGCCGCCGCCGGCGCGTGACCGCCCCGCCTATCGTGTCGCCATGACCACCACGTCCACCGCCGTCGAGCGGCTCGACGTGCTCGTGGTCGGGGCCGGGATCTCCGGCATCGGGGCGGGGCGCTACCTCAAGGCCGAGCAGCCGACGAAGACCTTCGCGATCCTCGAGGCCCGCGCCGCCACCGGCGGCACCTGGGACCTCTTCCGCTACCCCGGGATCCGGTCGGACTCCGACCTCTACACCTTCGGTTACGACTTCAAGCCCTGGCGCGACAAGGACTCGATCGCCTCGGCGCCGCGGATCCTGGACTACCTGCACGAGACCGTCGCGGAGAACGGGCTCGGGCCGCACATCCGCCACCACCACAAGGTGCTTCGCGCGGACTGGTCGTCGGCCGAGGCCCGCTGGCTCGTCGAGGTCGAGCGGACCGACCCGGAGCGTCCGGGCGCGTCCGAGCGGCTGCAGCTCAGCGCCGGCTGGCTCTTCTGCGCCGGCGGCTACTACCGCTACGACGAGGGCTACACCCCGCACTTCGAGGGGCGGGACCGCTTCCGCGGGCGGGTGGTGCACCCGCAGCACTGGCCGGAGGACCTGGCGTACGCCGGGAAGCGCGTGATCGTGGTCGGCAGCGGGGCGACCGCGGTGACCCTGGTGCCGGCCCTGGCCGAGGACGCCGCGCACGTGACGATGCTGCAACGCACGCCGAGCTACATCCTGCCCGTGCCGCGCGAGGACCCGATCGCCAACCGGCTCAAGAGGCTGCTGGGGGCCGAGCGTGCCCATCCGGTGATCCGTCGCAAGAACGTGGTGCAGCAGCGGGCGGTCTGGCTCTTCTGCCAACGTTTCCCCCGGGCGGCGCGCAAGGTGCTGCGGTCGCTCAACGCGAAGCAGCTGCCCGACGGGTACCCGGTCGACGAGCACTTCGACCCGCCGTACGACCCCTGGGACCAGCGCCTGTGCGTCGTCCCCGACGGCGACCTCTTCGCCGCCCTCCGCCGGGGCCGGGCCGCGGTGGTCACCGGCCGGATCAGCACCTTCACCGAGACCGGCATCCTGCTCGAGTCCGGCGAGGAGCTCGAGGCCGACATCATCGTCACCGCCACCGGCCTCAACCTGCAGGTCGCCGGCGCCATCGACCTGAGCATCGACGGCCGCCCGGTGAGCTATCCCGAGACGGTGATCTACCGCGGCACGATGCTCAGCGGGGTGCCGAACTTCTGCCTCGCCATCGGCTACACCAACGCCTCCTGGACACTGAAGGTCGGGCTGCTGTGCGAGTACTTCTGCCAGCTGCTCGGCTACCTCGACGCCCACGGGCACCGCGCCGCCTGGCCGGTCGCCGACCCCGGCATGCCGACCCGGCCGCTGCTGGACTTCGACGCCGGCTACGTCAAGCGCTCAGTGGCCGAGCTGCCCCGCCAGGGGCCGGCCGCGCCCTGGGTGATGTCGATGAACTTCTTCGAGGACCGGCGGCTGCTGCGCGCGGGGACGGTCGCCGACCGGCACCTGCACTTCGCCTGACAGGGGGCCTTCCCGGCGGACCTCCTCAGCAGGGCCTAAGGTGCAGGGGTGCGCCGTTGTGAGCTGGTCGAGAAGCCTGGTGGCCTCCGGCTGCACGACCGCGTCGCCTGGTCGCGGTGGTGACCGGCTCGTTGCTGGCGCTCCGCGGACACGACAGCGTGCTCGTCGACGCGCCGACGATGCCCGGCGAGTTCGCCGTGCACCACCTCCGTGGCGGGCACGCCCGGGTCGACGCCCCGCGGCTGCAGGCGCTCGAGGAGGACACCTGGGCGCTGCGCGGCCAGGTCGACATGGTCAACATCCGCGGTTTCGAGCGGGCCGTGGCCGCGCTGCCCGGAGCGATCCGGGGTACCACCCTGCACATGTGGGTCGACCAGCTCGAGTTCATCGACGTCGCCGGGCTGGGCTGTCTGGCGGGTCTGGCCGGACGGCTGCCCGCCGGCGGCCGGCTGGTGCTGCACGCCCCGCCGGCCAGGCTGGTCAAGATGATCTCGCTCGCGTTCGGGCCGGTGCCCGGCCTGGAGCTGTCGGGCGTGCAGCCGTCGGACCCGGAGCGACCCGGGTCCTCGCGGCGGCCAGGAGGTGGACGGTGACGGTGACCGGGTTCCGGCACGACGCCGGCGTCTTCGGCTCCGACGAGGAGCTGCTGGCCATCGTCGTACCCTTCCTCGACGAGGCGTCGGCCGCCGGCCATCCTGCTGTCGTGCGCGTCGACGGCGGGCAGGAGGCGTTGCTGCGCCGGCACCTTGCCGAGCCGTCGGCGCCCGCCTACGTCTCCGATGGCGCGGGGCACCCGATGGAGGTGTTGCGGTCGGTGCACGCCGCCGCGACGGCGCAGGTGCAGGCGGGCGCAGCCGAGGTCCGCGTCGTCGGGGCGGTCCCGCACCCCGGGCTGGACCCCGCCGTCGCGTGGGAGCAGTGGGCCCGCTACGAAGCCGCGCTCAACGCGATGTTCGCCTCGCTGCCGATGTGGGGGCTGTGCCTCTACGACGCCTCGCGTGCGTCGGCCGGAGTCCTCGAGGACGTCCGCGCGACGCACACCGGCCTGCTGCAGCCGGACGGGCGCGAGCCGAGCGGCGACTACGTCGACCCGATCCGCTTCCTCGCCGGCCGCAAGGCCGTCGACTACGCCCGGCTGGAGGCGGCGCCGCCGCTTCGCGAGCTCACCGATCCACGTCCGGACCAGGTCCGGCAGGCGGTGCGCCACCTCGCGGCTCACGGCGAGCTCGGCACCGAGGTCGGCGCCGACCTGGTGATCGCGGTCAACGAGGTGGTGACCAACGCGTTCCGGTACGGCGGCCGTCCGGTCCTCGTGCGGGGTTGGGCCGAAGACGGGCGCGTGCTGGTGACCGTGCGCGACTCCGGTCGCGGCATCGACGACCCGTTCGTCGGGATGCTGCCGCCCGACGGTCTGGAGAACGGCGGCCGGGGCGTCTGGCTGTCCCGGCTGTGCACCGAGCTGCTCGACTTCACCCGAGGGCGCGAGGGCTTCACCGTGCGGATGGGCGCACGCCGGCGCTGACGGCGCGTGCCCTGCCGGGGATCCCGGCGTAGCCTCGAAGCAGGAGCCCGGCCCGCGAGGGACCGGGCGAGCAGGAAATCGAGAATGCCATGACGCCTGTCGTTGCTCTCATCTGGTTCATCTGCATGGCCACGGCGGTCTTCGTCGTCCTGGCCGGCGGGGTCTTCCTGGCCGCACGATCGGGCAACCCGCCGAACGAGCAGCGCACCCGGGTCCACGTCTGGTCCCACGCCTGGTCCGGCCACCGGTCCGGCGGCGTACGGGCTCACGCCTGGCTGCCGCACCACAAGCACGCGGCCTGACGCGAAGCGCCATTTCTCACGGTCACATCGGTGTAAAATCGTGCTAGCGCCTGCCCGAGCCAGGACGGGCCCGACACGGATCGAGGGACCATGTCTCCTATCGCGGCAACCATCTGGCTGGTCAGCATGGTCGTGGGCGTGCTGATCACCCTGGGCGGCGGCACCCTGTGGATCTTCCACATCAGCAATGAGGACCACCCGCGCAAGACCGCCTGACCCTCCTCGGGGGTTCTCGGCCTCCCCAGGGCGCGCTTCCGGGCGTAGATTCGAGGCCTCCGAAGGGTGAGGGAGGCCGAGATGGCACCAGGGACCGCAGTCGGCATCGCGGGGCTCGAGGACCGGCGCCGGCAGCTGGAGCAGCGGCACGCTCCCTGGCGGCCGCGGTCACTCCCGCAGCTGCTCGACGAGGTCGCCGCCGAGCACCCCGACCGGCCCTTCGTGATCGCCGACGGCCGGGCCTCCAGCTATGCCGAGATGGCCGAGTGGTCGCGGCGCCTCGCCCGCGGGCTCGTCGACCGCGGGGTCCGGCCCGGCGAGCACGTCGCCTACGTGTTGCCCAACAGCGGCGAGGCGGTCGCGCTGCGCTTCGCCATCGCTCGTGCAGGGGCGGTCGCCGTACCTGTCAACGTGATGCTGCAGGCCGAGGAGCTCGGCTACGTCCTCGGACAGTCGCGGGCCGTGGCGCTGGTGACGATGGAGCACTTCCGCAGCGTCGACGCCCTCGACTCGCTCGACCGGGTCACGCCGGGCTGGGCGCGCGCTGCCCACCGACCGGGCACCAGCAGCACGCTGCCCGACCTGCGGTGGGTGGCCACGGTCCCGACGGGCCCGGGCGAGAGACGTACGGCGTCCCACCGCGCCGGCGTGCCGACCCTCGCCGACCTCGAGCACGAGCCCGACGCGCGGCTCGACGCCGAGCTCGCCGAGCGGCTGGCCCAGGTCGACGTGCACGACACCACGTCAATCTTCTACACCTCGGGCACGACCGGGCAGGCCAAGGGCGTGCTGTCCACCCACGACATGGAGCTGCGCAGCGGCTACGGCTCGGCCTACACGCGCGGCTTCGAGGACGGCCGGCGGATCTTCTTCGCGCTGCCGCTGCACCACGTCTTCGCCTACGTCGAGGGGCTGCTCGCATCGATGTTCGTCGGCGGCTGCGTGGTCGTCGAGTCGGTCTTCGACCCCAAGGCCGCACTCGCCGCGATCGCCGAGCACCGGGCCGGCGAGGCGCTCTTCGTGCCCACGATGAGCCTCGCTGTCGTCGACGCCGCCCGTCGCGGCGACTATGACCTGTCCTGCCTGCACTCGGTGATGTCCGCGGCGCAGTCGGCACCCACCCGGCTGTGGGAGGACCTGCTCGAGGTGCTCGGCGTGGAGCAGCTGGTCACCGCCTACGGGATGACCGAGACCTCGGCCGCGACGACCTTCACGATGCCCGGTGACCCGATCGAGAACCTGGTCGGCACGGTCGGCCGGCCCAAGCCGGGCGGCGTCGCCGGCGACCCCTCGATCGGCGGGCTGCTGGCGGTCTACAAGACCGTGGACATGGGTGGGGCCGACCTCGAGCCCGGTCAGGAGGGGGAGCTGGTCGCGCGTGGGCCGATCGTCGGGGCCGGCTACTACGGCAAGCCGACCGAGACCGCCGAGGCACTGCTGCCCGGCGGCTGGTTGCGGTCGGGCGACCTCGGCTACGTCCGCGAGGACGGCTACCTCGTGCTCACCGGGCGGGCCAAGGAGCTCTACAAGTGCGGCGGCGAGCTGGTGATGCCCGGCGAGGTGGAGGGCCGGTTGACCCGGCTGCCGGAGGTCGCGCAGGCGCACGTCGTCGGGGTGCCCGACGAGCGGATGGGCGAGGTCGGCTGTGCCTGGATCGTGCCGGCCGAGGACGCCACGCCGCCGAGCGCCGAAACGGTCGCGGACTACTGCCGCGCCGAGCTCGCCCGCTTCAAGGTCCCCAAGTACGTCCTGTTCACAACTCCCGACCAGCTGCCGCTGACGGCCTCGGGGAAGGTGCAGAAGTTCAAGCTCGCCCAGCGTGCGGTCGAGGAGCTGCACCTGCCCGGGGACTAGCAGACCGGGGACTGGCAGACCGGGGACTGGCAGACCGGGGACTGGCAGACCAGCACGAGCCGGTCGACCACGTCGCGCGCGACCAGCCGGTGCAGCGCCGCGGGCGCCTGCTCGAACGGCAGCTCCTCGACGTGGGGCGCGACCACGCCCTGGCGGTGCAGCTCGACGAGCTCGGTGTGGATCCGGCGCAGCAGCCCCGGGTCGTGGCGGCGGTAGAGCGCCAGGTGCAACCCGACGACGCTGTAGTTGCGCAGCAGCACGTGGTTCGCCGGCGCCTCCGCGAGCCCACCGGTGAACCCGACGGTGACCAGCCGGCCCTCGAACGCCACGCACCGGCGCAGCTCGGCGAATAGCTCGCCGCCGACGACGTCGACCACCACGTCGAAGCCCCGGCCCGCGGTGAGCTCCCGGGCACGCCCGACGAGGTCTGGCTGCAGGGACAGGTCGATCGCCTCGTCCGCCCCGGCCGACCGGCACGCCGCCGCCCGGTCGGGCCCGGTCGCGGTCGCGACGACGTACGCCCCGGCCGCCTTCGCCAGCCGGACCGTCGCCGACCCGACCCCGCCCGCAGCGCCGGTGACCAGCACGGTCTCGCCTCGTCGCAGCGCGGCCCGGTGGTGCAGCGCGGCGTGTGCTGTCGACCAGGCGATGTGCAGCACCGCCGCGACCGGGGCAGGCATCGTGTCGGGCACCGCGAGGAGCTGAGCCTCGGGGACGGTGAGCGACTGCTGGAAGGCACCCTCGGGCAGCTCGGGTACCACGACGACCCGTTGGCCCGGCTCGACGCCGCAGCCCGGGCCCGTCTCGACCACGATGCCGGCGGCCTCGAAGCCGGGGGAGAACGGCAGCGCGGGCCGCTCCTGGTAACGGCCCGCGCAGAGCAGCAGGTCCGGGTGGTTGAGGCCGACCGCCTCCACGGCGACCCGGGCCTCGCCGTAGCCGGGCACGCGCACCGGCCGCTCCTCGAGCGACAGCGCCTCCTCCGGGGTGCCGAGCGTGCACACCCGCCACGACAGCATGGCGCCCAGCGTAGGGGCTTACCATCCGGGGGTGACCTCTTCGTCCGCTGCCGGCAGGATCGGGGCCGCGCTCGTCGGCGTCGGCCACTGCGTCCCCGAGCGCGTGGTGAGCAACCGCGACATCGCCGAGCACCTCGGCGTCGAGGAGGAGTGGCTGACCTCGCGGACCGGCACCCAGGTGCGGCACGTCTCGAGCCCGGACGAGCGGCTCGAGGTCCTCGCCGCCACGGCGGCCGGCAACGCGCTCGAGGATGCCGGCATCGAGGGCTCGGCGGTCGACCTGGTGCTGGTGGGCACCACCAGTGCCGAGGAGATGAGCCCGCACGCCGCCCCGATGGTCGCCGCGGACATCGGTGCGAAGGGCGCGGGAGCGATGGACGTCAGCGCCGCCTGCACCGGCTTCCTCGCCTCGCTGACGATGGCCGCGTCGCTCATCGAGGCCGGCCGGGCGCGCACGGTCGTGGCGGTGGGAGCGGACGCGCTGAACAAGTTCCTCGACCACGACGACCGCTCCACCGCGATGTTGTTCGGCGACGGTGCGGGAGCCGTCGTACTCACTGCCGTCGAGGGGGCCTCGCAGGTGGGTCCGGCGATCCACCACTCCGACGGCGACGGCCGCGGGCTGATCAGCCTCGATCGCGAGGAGCGGCTGATCCGGATGGACGGGCCCACGGTCTACCGCTACGCGGTGCGCTCGATGACCGAGGTCACCCGGGAGGCGCTGGACCTTGCCGGCCTGGCGGCGGACGACATCGACCTGTTCTTCTACCACCAGGCCAACGCGCGGATCATCGACGCGGTCGGCAAGCGGTTGCACCTCGCCCCGGAGCGAGTGGTCAACGTGGTCGGCGACTTCGCCAACACCTCAGCCGCGTCGCTGCCGATCGCGCTGTCGGTGGCCCGGCGAGCCGGCCGGTTGCACGACGGTGACCAGCTGCTGCTCTCCGCGTTCGGGGCCGGGATGGTCTGGGGCGCGGTGCTGGCTCGCTGGGGCCTGCCGGCAGCGGCAGACGGCGCCTCGGTCGGCGTACGATCGCAGTGATGGAGCCACTCCGGCTCCCGAGGAGCTGGCCATGGCCGACAAGTCCCCCAGACACACGATGTCGAAGAAGAGCGGCAAGTCGCTGAAGGAGAAGCGCCGCGACAAGAAGACCAAGGGGGTGGCGACCAGCGACATGGAGAAGCTGGTCACCGAGAAGGGCCACCACCGCTCGCACTGAGCGCCCCGGGTCAGCGCTGGACGCGGGCCGTCCCGCCGGCCACGAGGGCCTCGACCTCCGCGAGGGTGGCCATCGAGGTGTCCCCGGGCGTGGTCATCGCCAGCGCCCCGTGGGCTGCGCCGTACTCCAGGGCCTCGCCCAGCGGCCGGTCCGACAGCAGGCCGTAGACCAGGCCGGACGCGAAGCTGTCCCCGCCACCGACCCGGTCGAGGATCTCGACCTGGGGCCGCAGCGTCGCCTCGACGAAGCCGGTGCCCCGCGACCAGCCGATGGCGCCCCAGTCGTTGACGGTCGCGGTGCGGACGGTGCGCAACGTGGTCGCGACGACCCGCAGGTTCGGGTAGGTCGCGGTTGCCTCGCCGAGCATGCCCTTGAAGCCGTCGACGTCGAGATGGCTCAGGTCGTCGGCGGAGCCAGGCACCTCGAAGCCGAGGCAAGCGGTGAAGTCCTCCTCGTTGCCGAGCATCACGTCGACCAGCGGCGCCAGGCCCTTGTTGACCTCCTGCGCGCGCGGCTGCCCGCCGATCGCCCGCCAGAGGCTGGGTCGGTAGTTGAGGTCGTAGGAGACCACGGTGCCGTGCCGCCGCGCCGCCGCCATCGCCTCGGCTGCGACCTCCGCGGTGCTCTCCGAAAGCGCGGCGTAGATCCCTCCGGTGTGGAACCAGCGCACGCCCTGCTCGCCGAAGAGGTGGTCCCAGTCGACCTCGCCGGGACGCATCTGGCTGGCTGCGGTGTGGCCCCGGTCGGGCACGCCCACCGCACCGCGCAGGCCGAAGCCGCGCTCGGTGAAATTGAGCCCGTTGCGCACCGCGCGACCGACGCCGTCGTAGGGCACCCAGTGGACGTGCGCATTGTCGACGCCGCCCTGCAGGATGAAGTCCTCGACGAGCCGGCCGACGGGGTTGTCGGCCAGCGCGGTGACCACCGAGGTGCGCAGGCCGAAGCAGCGGCAGAGCCCGCGGGCGACGTTGTACTCCCCGCCGCCCTCCCAGACCGTGAAGCTGCGCGCGGTCCGGACCCGGCCCTCACCGGGGTCCAGCCGCAGCATCACCTCGCCGAGCGAGACGAGGTCGAAGCGGCAGTCCTCGGCGGGAAGCAGGGGCAGGTCGCTGGTCGGGTCGGTCACGCGCGCCTCTCGGAGTCGTCGTCGAGCTGCCGGACGGCGGCGGCGGTCCGTCGGGTGATGTCTTCCCAGCGGCCGGCATCAACCAGCTCGGGCGGGGCGAGCCAGGAGCCGCCGACGGCGAGCACGGCCGGGTGGGAGAGGTACGCCGAAACGTTCGTCGGCCGGACGCCTCCCGTCGGCACGAACCGCATCGCCGGGAAGGGCCCCGCGAACGCCTTGACCGCGGCAGGACCGCCCAGGAGGTCGGCGGGGAAGAGCTTGACGGCGTCGATGCCGGCCTCGACGGCACGCAACAGGTCCGAAGCCGTGGCCACGCCGGGGAGGACCGGGATGCCGTGCTGCCGGCAGCGGTCGACCACCGCGGTGCCCAGGCCGGGGCTGACCACGAACGCCGCGCCCGCGTCGACCACGCGGTCGACCTGCTCGGCGGTGACCACGGTGCCGGCCCCGACGACCAGGTCGTCCAGGGCGGCCATCGCCTCGAGGGCGTCGAGAGCGCCGTCGACCCGCAGGGTGACCTCGGTCAGCGGCAGCCCGCCGGCCAGCAGTGCGCGGCCGAGGTGGCAGCCGTTGTCGCTCCCGGCGACCGTCAGCACGGGCAGCAGCCGGTGCTCGGCCAGGAGGTCCTCGAGCAGGGTCACAGGATCTTGCTCAGGAAGGCGCGGGTGCGGTCGTGCTGCGGGTTGTCGAAGATCTCCCGCGGCGGCCCCTGCTCGACCACGACGCCGTTGTCCATGAAGAGGACCCGGTCCGCGACCTCGCGGGCGAACCCCATCTCGTGGGTCACCACCATCATCGTCATGCCCTCTTCGGCGAGCGCCTTCATCACCTCGAGCACCTCGCCGACCGTCTCGGGGTCTAGCGCGGAGGTGGGCTCGTCGAAGAGCATCACCTTCGGCTGCATCGCCAACGCCCGGGCGATCGCGACACGCTGCTGCTGACCACCGGAGAGCTTGGTCGGGTAGACCTTCGCCTTGTCGACTAGGCCGACCTTCTCCAGCAGCGCCATCGCGCGCTCCCGGGCCTCGGCCTTGCTGACCTTGAGCACCTTCATCGGCGCAAGCATCAGGTTGTCGAGTACCAGCATGTGCGGGAAGACGTTGAACGACTGGAACACCATGCCCACGTCGCGACGCACCTCGTTGACGTTGGTCTTCGACCCGGTCAGGTCGTGCCCGCAGATCGTGATGTGGCCCTTCTGGAACTTCTCCAGCGCGTTCATGCAGCGCAGCAGCGTGCTCTTGCCCGACCCGGAGGGGCCGATCAGGCAGACCACCTCGCGCTCGTCGACCTCCGCGTCGATGCCCTTGAGCACCTCGAGGTCGCCGAAGCGCTTGTGGATGTCCTGGGCGAGGATCATGGCCGGGGTGCTCATGCGAGCCTCCGTTCATACCAGCGTCCCAGCAGGGACAGGGGGTAGGAGATGACGAAGTAGAGGGCGGCGACGACCAGGAAGGTCGCCAGGGGAGCGTGGTTCTGCGAGGTGATGATCCGCCCCGCACGGGTGAGGTCGGTTGCGGCGATCACCGAGACCAGCGACGATGCCTTCACCAGGGCGATCAGGAAGCCGATGCCCGGGGGCACCGCGATCTTCAGTGCCTGCGGCAGGACCACGTAGCGCATCTTCTGCAGGTAGTTGAGGCCGAGGGCCTCGCCGGCCTCCAGCTGCCCGCGGGGGATCGCCTGGATGCTGCCGCGGAAGATCTCCGCCATGTAGGCCCCGGCGTAGACCGACAGGCCGATCATCGCGGTGATCGTCTGGGAGAAGGTGGCGTAGGGGAAGAGCAGCGGGATCTCGTAGTAGAGGAACAGCAGGATGATCAGGATCGGAATGCCGCGGATGAAGTTGGTGTAGATCGACGCCAGCCAACGCACGGGGGCCAGCGGTGCGCTGCGGCCGATCCCGAAGACCACTCCGATGATGGTCCCGGCGATGCCGGAGGCCAGGACCAGCCCCACGGTCACGCCGGCACCGCGAAGCAGTGGGGGCATGAACTGCCCGAAGTCGAAGGAGAGCAGCGGGGTCACCATCGGAAGAGGTACCTCTCTGCCAGCCGGGACGAGCCGGCGATCACGGCGGACGTCAGGTAGTAGAGGATGCCGCCGATCGTGAAGATCTCCAGGGTCCGCAGGGTGCGCTGGTTGAGGTCGGCGAGTGCCGAGGTGAGCTCGTTGAGCGAGATCACCGAGCCGACGGAGGAGAAGAGGAAGAGCACGATGAACTGGTTGGTCAGCGCGGGCAGCACGTTGCGGATCGCCGGCTTGAGCACGATGAACCGGAAGGTCTGGCTGAACC
The DNA here is from genome assembly GCA_025980475.1 of Nocardioidaceae bacterium. Classification (GTDB taxonomy): domain Bacteria; phylum Actinomycetota; class Actinomycetes; order Propionibacteriales; family Nocardioidaceae; genus Marmoricola. Next base: position 32,380 of record JAICXL010000006.1, read on the forward strand.
GCATCCCCAGTGCACCCGCGGCCTCCACGAGGCCGTTGGGCACCGACTCAATGCCCGCGCGGAAGATCTCAGCGGTGTAGGCGGCGTTGTTGAGCGTCATCCCGGCGAGCGTCGACCAGAACGGGTTCAGGTTGATGCCGACCTCGGGGAGACCGAAGTAGATCAGGTAGAGCTGCACCAGCAACGGCGTGTTGCGGAAGACCTCGATGAAGCCGTGCGCCAGCCAGCGCAGCGGGGCGAGCCCGCTGCGCCGGCCGAGGTAGACGAAGATCCCGAGGACCGAGCCGATGAAGAAGCTCAGCACCGTGACCTCGATGCTGATCCCGAGCGCCTTGAGCATCACCGGCAGGTAGGGGAGGACCGCTCCGAAGTCGATCGTCATTGCGGTCCTCCCCCCTGAGCGGTGGCGTGTTTTGCAGTCGTCACGTCAGCCAGTGCCAGGCTCAGGCAGCGTTGCCCTGCACCGAGACGATGCTGGCCAACGGCTCGTGCAGCCACTTCTCGTGGAGCTTGTTGTCCTCGCCCGAGGCGATCAGGTTGCGGATGAAGTTGTTGAGATAGTTGATCCACACCTGGTCACCTGGGAGCACTCCCATCGACACCAGCTGCGGGTCGAGCGGCGGGTTCGAGATCGCCTGAAGGCTCGGGTCCGACTTGGCGGCCTGCGCCACGGTGTAGGAGCTCTCGAGCGCGGCGTCGACCTTGCCGGTCTTGACCGCGGAGATCACGTCGGCGATGGCGTCGAAGCGCACCGGCTTCGCTGACGGGAAGTCGGCGGTGAGGATCGTGTCGTTGGTGCTGCCCCGGGCCACGCTGACGGTCTTGCCTGCGAGGTCCTTGTACGACTTGATGTTCGCGCCCTTCTTGAAGAGCACGCCGGCGCCATGGGCGTCGTAGGGGATCGTGAAGCCGGCGGTCTGCGCCCGCTCGTTGGTCGCGGTCCAGGCCGAGATGTTCACGTCGACGCGATTGGACTGCAGCAGGGGCAGCCGGCTGTCACCGTCGGTGGCCACCAGCTTGAGCTTGACGCCAAGGGAGTCGGCGAGCTCCTTGGCGATGTCGATCTCGTAGCCCTGGAAGGTGCCGTCGGACTTCTGGACCGCCCACGGCGGGAAGTCGGGGAGCACCGCGACACGGAGCGTGCCGGCCTTGAGGACCTTGTTGAGCTGGCTGTCGGCTGGGTTGGTGCTGCCGCCCCCGGACGAGCCGCTGCTGCACGCGGTGAGGCCCAGCGTGCCGGCGAGGAGGACGGCTGCCAGCGCAGCCAGTTTTCGTGTGACCATGTGGAAGAACTCCCTGTTGCGAATGGGCTCCCGCTGGATGGGAGAGACTCTCGGTTGGTGGGAGTCTGCTCCGCCCGCGTCGTCCCGTCAAGTGCCGGACAGAACCGTGACCGGTCCGTCACCTCACTCGGTGTTGCTGTGGCTCTGCCGGGCCCGGTCGTTGTCGATGTCGCGGCGGCGGGCCACCTGGAGGCAGACGACGTCGAGCGCGACGTGGGTCATCTGGTCGAAGAGGCTGCTCAGCGGCTGGATCGTCGTCGCCTCGCCGGCCTTGCGGTACTTCGTCGCCGCCGGCAGCACGAGCGCCGCCTCGGCGACGGTGCCCAGCGGGGAGGTCGGGTCGGTGGTGACGGCGTGTACGGCGGCGCCGGCGCCGCGCGCGCTCTCCGCGGCGCGCACCGCCCCGCCCGTCGTCCCGGAGCCGGAGATGACCACGACCAGGTCACCCTGGCGGACCGCCGGGGTGACGGTCTCGCCCATGGCGTAGACGGTGAGCCCGAGGTGCATCAGCCGCATTGCGAAGGCCTTGCCCATCAGCCCGGAGCGCCCCTCACCGGCCACGAACACCCGCGGTGCCTCGACCAGTCGGTCCACCAGCGCGCCGAGTTGGTCGCGATCGACCTTCTCGGCGACGCCCTGGATCTCGATCAGGACGGTGGTCAGGTCGTCGTTGCTCATGCGGGGTCCTTTCCTGCTGCACGACGCAGCTCCTCGACGGCGGCGACGGGGTCGTCGGCCTTCGTGACGGCGGAGCCGACGATGACCCGCAGCTCGGGCTCGCCAACCAGGGCGGGCAGGTCGGCAGCGGTGAGCCCGCCGGCCAGCGCGAGTCTCCGGCCCGCCGCCCACGGGCCGAGGAGGTCCTGCACCCGCTGGCCGCCTGCTTGGCTGCCGATCTGGGCGTCCTTGCTGACGTGCGGTGCCAACCGGACGCGCTGGGGGAGACGCCGGGCGAGCTCTTCGATGCGCGCCTGGTCGAGGCCCATCAGGTCGACGACCAGCTCGCGATCGTGCTCGCCGGTGACCTCCACGGCCAGGTCGATGCTGACGTAGGGGGCCAGGCCGAGCACCGTGACCGAGGACGCCCCGGCAGTGAAGGCCATCTCGAACTCGAAGCGGACGTCGTCGGCGGTCTTCAGGTCGGCCAGCACCGGCGTCGTGCCGGCGGCCGCGACCACCTGGCGGAGCCCGTCCTGGCCGAACTGCTTGACCAGCGAGGTGCCGACCTCGACCCAGTCGGTGCGGTCGGCCACGGCGGCCGTGATCGCGACCGCACGGTCGAGAGGAATGCGGTCCAGGGCGACCTGGATGTCCACGCTGTGCTCCTTCGCTGGTTCGCTGGGGACCCGGTTGGCTCCGGGGCGTTCCGGAACCGGCCATCTCGTGACATGATCATTGCGGATTGCTACCGGATCATGGAATCTACTCCTGCATCATGGAAGGGCACAACGATGGCTGACTCCGCGCCGGCGCCCGACATGGTCGGCAAGGCCCTGGCGCTGCTGACCCGTCTGGGCGACTACCCCGACGGCGCGCCCGCCGCGGAGCTGGCCCGGCAGGTCGGCTTCCCGCTGAGCACCGCGCACCGGCTGCTGGGGGCGCTGGTTCGGGACGGCTTCGCCTCTTTCGAGCAGGGCAGCAAGCGCTACACCCTCGGGTTGCACACCTTCCAGCTCGCCCAGCAGGTGCTGCGTGCCCGGGGGCTCTCCGGCCTGGCCAAGCCGGTGCTGGAAGAGGTGTCTTCGGTGACCAAGGAGGCCACGCTCCTGGCGGTGCGTGACGGTGAGCGCCAGCTCTACCTCTACTCGATCGAGGGCCCCCAGCAGGTGCGGGTCGTGGGCGAGGCCGGCCGGCACGGCCCGCTGCACTGCACCTCGCAAGGCAAGGTTCTGGTCGCCTTCGCTGAGCCGGCCGCGCGGGAGTACCTGGTCGAGAACCTGCCGCTCGACCCCGCCGGCCCCCGGGCGATCACCAGCCGCAGCAGGTTCCGCAAGGAGATCGAGCTGGTGCGCGAGCGCGGCTATGCCGTGGCCGACGAGGAGCATGAGGCCGGCATCCGCGCGATCGGCCTCCCGGTCTTCGGCCACGACGACGTCGCCGCCGCTGCCCTGGCCACGGCCGCCCCGGCCTTCCGGATGAGTGTCGACGAACTGGTGGGTCACCTGCCCACCCTCACCGAGGCCGCGAAGGCGCTCGCGGTGCTCATGGCGCTGCAGTAGCCCGCCACCCCCAGCAGCCGGAGCGCAGCGCCTCCATCGGCGTCATCGACTGACCTCCTCCTCAGGTGGGCGAGGTTCAATGGGGCCGCAGACCGGCAACCGGATCGAAGGAGGGACCGACGCTGGCCACGGACCCGATCTCCCCGACGACACGCGCACGGAGCCTTCGGGTCGCGTTCGCGGCTTCGGTCGGCCTGCTGTCGATGCTCTCAGCGTGCACGACGTCGGGCTCCGTACCGGACGCCGCCCGCTCCGTCCACGCGGGACCCTCGCACACGGCGAGTCCCGCGGTGGCTGGCTCGACAGCGCCCACCGCCACGACGAAGAAGAAGAAGCACCACCCGACGGGCCCGCCGATGCTGCTGAGCAGCATCGCGCCGCTCAGCGGGTCGACGGTGGGCGTGGCGATGCCGATCTCGATCGTTTTCACCGATCCGGTGAAGGCTTCGGCCCGCAAGGGGATCGAGCGACACATCCAGCTGAGCACCTCGGTTCCGGTCACGGGCGCGTGGCACTGGTTCAGCCCGCGACGAGTCGACTTCCGGCCGAAGGCGTTCTGGAAGCCCGGTACGACGGTGTCGATGGTCGCTTCCTTCGCCCACGTCGGCGACGGCTTCGGGCGCTACGGCACCCACACCTACACGCGGCAATTCACCATCGGCGCCGACGTCCGCACCCACGTCTACGTGAACCAGCACAGGACAGTGGTGACCCGCAACGGGAAGACGCTGCGAACCATGCCCAGCGACGCCGGCAGCCCCGACTGGCCGACGTGGGACGGGACCATGGCCGTGGTCAACAAGTCACGCACGGTCCGGATGACTTCCTGCAGCGTGCACATCACCTGCAACAAGGCCAACCCGAACTACTACGACGTCGTCCTGCCCTGGGACGTCCGGATCACCTGGTCAGGCACGTTCCTGCACTACTCCAGCGGTGACCCGCATCCGGGGCACGGCTACGGCTCGCACGGCTGCGTCCACCTGTCCTACGACGACGCGCGGTGGTACTACGACCTGTCCAAGCAGGGCGATCCGGTCACGGTCACCGGGTCCCCGCGCGGCAAGGCCGCCGGTGACAACGGCTACGCGGGTTACGACCTCTCCTGGGGACGGTGGCTCGCCGGCAGCGCCCTGAAGCAGGTCACCACCCGGAGCTGAGCGCGCCGGCTCCGCGTGACGCTCGCCACACCAAGGGTCCTCTCAGGCTCACGTCAGACTCGGGACAGGTGGCCTTCCTAGGTTCGGCGGGCCCGGGCGGCACGCCCCGGGCTCCCGGACGGAAGGAACCACGGTGGCGCAGACGACCTCGCTGGGCACGACCCGCGGCCCACGGGCCAGGCAGATGGCGGCCAAGGTGCCCGAGCTCACGGTGCTCTTCTGGGTGGTCAAGCTGCTCACGACGGGGATGGGCGAGGCGGCTTCGGACTTCCTCGGGAACCTGAACATCCCGCTCGCCGCCGTGGTTGGGGTGGGCAGCATCGTGGTCACGCTCCGGCTGCAGCTCCGCAGCGACCGCTACCGGGCGCCGGTCTACTGGGCGACCGTGGCCGCGGTGGCCGTCTTCGGCACCATGGCCGCCGACGTCGTGCACATCGTCGGCGTCCCGTACGCGATCTCGACGGCGTTCTACGCCGTCGTGCTCGCGGTCGTGCTCGCGCTGTGGTGGCGCACGGAGGGGACCCTGTCCATCCACACGATCACCACGCGCCGACGGGAGCTGTTCTACTGGCTGACCGTGCTGGCGACGTTCGCCCTCGGCACCGCCGCCGGCGACCTGACCGCGGACTCGCTGAGCCTCGGGTTCCTCGGCTCCGGGGTCCTCTTCGCGGCGCTCTTCGCCGTTCCTGCGATCGCCTGGTGGAAGCTCGGCCTGAACCCGGTGGTGGCCTTCTGGGGCGCCTACATCCTCACCCGTCCACTCGGCGCCTCGTTCGCCGACTGGTTCGGCAAGCCGCACTGGTTCGGAGGCGGCCTGGGGTACGGCGACGGCACCGTGACCGGGCTGGCCCTCGCGGTCTTCGTCGTGCTCGTCGGCGCGATGACGCTGACCCGGCACGGCATCCAGCAGCCCGCCCCCGTCCCGGTGGCCGAGCCGGACGTCGAGGCGGCCTGAGCAGCATCTGCAGCGCCGCCGCGGGCCTCTGGCCGATCGCGGTATCAGGGCGGTGTTCTCGTCGTACCTTCGGACAACGGCGGTTGTCTGGAGGCGAGCGATGGTCAAGCGGCTGGTGATGTGCTGCGACGGCACCTGGAACACCCCTGACGAGGTCAAGGACGGGCTGCCCTGCCCGACCAACGTGGTCAAGCTCGCGCTCGCGGTCTCCGACCGGGGTGCGGACGGGATGGAGCAGCGCGTCTTCTACCACCCGGGGGTGGGCACGAAGAGGTCGGAGCGGATCCGCGGCGGCGCCTTCGGGTACGGGCTCTCGCGCAACGTGCAGGACACCTACCGGTTCGTGGCGGAGAACTACCAGCCGGGTGACGAGCTGTTCTTCCTCGGTTTCAGCCGCGGCGCCTTCACCGCCCGCAGCGCAGTGGGGCTGGTGCGCAACTCCGGCGTGCTCAAGCCGCAGCACCTCGACCGGCTCGACGAGGCCTACGCCCTCTACCGGAGTCGTACGGCGCACCCGCGCGGGGTCGAGGCCACGCTGTTCCGTCGCTCCTGGTCGTGGGAGTCCCGGATCCGGTTCATCGGCGTCTGGGACACCGTCGGTGCCCTGGGCATCCCGGCCCTGGGCATCCCGCTGGCGAGGCCGTGGGCCCGCCTGGTCAACCGGCGCTGGGCCTTCCACGACACCGAGCTGAGCAGCCACGTCGACAACGCCTTCCAGGCGCTGGCCATCGACGAGCAGCGGCAGCCGTTCGTCGCCACGTTGTGGCAGCCGCAGCCCGGGGCCGTCGACCAACGCGTCGAGCAGGTCTGGTTCAGCGGCGTGCACAGCGACGTCGGCGGCGGCTACTCCGACGCCTCGCTCGCCGACGTGCCGCTGCTGTGGATGGCCGACCGCGCGCGATCCTGCGGCCTCGGCTTCGAGGGCGACGCCTTCCGGGGCAGGGTGACGCTGGCGCAGGGGCCGGCCGGCGCCGACATCGCCGTGGGGCCGGACCCTCTCGGGCCGATGCACGACTCCCGGACCGGCACCTACAGGCTGCTCCCGCCACTGCACCGGTCGATCGGCACGACCGATCCGGCGCAGGAGTACGTCGCCTCCAGTGCCCTGCACCGACGCGAGGCGGACCCGTCCTACACCCCGGGCAACCTCGCCGCCTGCCTCGCCGGCCCGCACCAGGTGATGGCCGTGGACCCCGATCCCGTCGACTGAGAATTGACACGGGCAGAGCCGTGACAAATACTGGATGAACCCCCTGACCGGCGGCGCCTTCGCAGCCATGCAGACCTACGGAGGTGCCGCCCGTGGGCGCCCCGCATCGGCCCCGGATGTCGGTGGTCGCGTCTAGATTGGAGTCCTCAGGGCAGGGGGTTCTGGATGAGCGAGTTCACCGACTTCGACCTCGACCGCAGCGTCTCGCGGGCGTGGAAGGGGTTCCAGGCCAGGTTGGCCGACTACCTCGTGGGCATGACCGACGACGACTCGCTGGTCATCAACGTGGTGGCCGGTGAGGAGCCGGAGGAGGGTGCGTCGCCGTACGTCCAGTTCGCGGGGTTCGGGGAGGACCACCTGCGCGGCGAGGTGTCCGGCAACGGCTGCCTGTCCGAGGAGCACCAGCTCGACCCCGGGCGCGTGGAGGCGCTCGGGCGGCAGGGCTGGGCGGAGCCCGACGACTCGCTCAACCACTCCGTGGACGTGCTGACCTCCGACGGCGACCGGCTCGCGGTGATGGCCGTCCGGGCGCTGCGCGACGTCTTCGACGTGCCCCACCCGGCCTTCCTGTCCACCTTCGACGAGGACGACGCCGAGCGGCTCGGGCTGACCGGTGCGCCCGTGGAGGGGGAGCCCGAGGACGACGAGCCGCTGGCGATCGTCCCGGAGTCCGCGGAGCACCTGCAGCAGCTGGTCGACGAGGCGCTCACCCCCGTCTTCGGGCACGTGCCGGTGAAGGACGAGGACGGCGACATCCCGGTGCCCTACAACTCCACGCTGGTGTTCGTCCGCGTCTACCAGGACGAGCCGCTGATCGACATCTTCGGTGCCGTGGTGACCGACGTGACCGACCTGGAGGCGGCGCGGATCGAGGCGCAGATCCTCAACCGCGACGTCAAGTTCATCAAGTTCGTCGTGTCCGGCGACCACGTGCTCGCGCAGCTGCAGATCCCCAGCTATCCCTTCGTGCCGCAGGTGCTGCGACACATGCTGCACTTCATGTCCAGCGCGCTCGACGAGATCGACGATGACCTCGCCCTGCGCACGGGTGGGCGGCTGGCGATCGATGCTGCACCAGCGGAGGAGGACCCGGCGGAGGAGGACCCGGCGGAGGAGGACGACGACGTCGACGGCGAGGCACCGCCGCAGCAGGCCGACGGTCGCGACGACTCCCGCCTGCACCCGGTGCTGAGGCGGATGTCGGACATCGACCCCGCCGGCGACGTCCTGGCGCCGGACGACGTGGCGGACCTGTGCGACCACGAGCGTGACGTGGTGGCGGAGCTGCTCCGGCAGAGCGCCAAGGAGGAGATCGCCTGCACGCGGGCCCTCGAGTCGGCCGTGCTGGCCGGTGACGAGGAGCAGGCCGAGGCCCAGGAGGGTGACCTGCACGCGTGGGAGGCCACCACCCGGCTGCTGCGGCGGACGCTCCTGCTGGTCGTGCGTGCCGACCGCTGGCGGCGGCCCTGACCCGGGTGACCGTGACCGCTGGCGGAGCGGTCAGCGCCGGGCGTGCACCTTGCGCGACCCCCACCAGATGCTGACCAGCATCGCGAGCCCGACGATCGCGGAGATCACGAACACCGCGAGCGCGATCCAGTTCACCGCGGTCGGATGGTTGCTGTTGCCGTGCGCCAGCAACGCCGAGGCGAGGATCAGCGCGGCCAGGATGATGCCGGCCGCGCCGACGTTGGCGAGCTTGTGCAGGCCATGCAGGAACTCATCCTCGTCGAAGGCGTTGACCCGGAGCTCGAACCGCCCAGAGCCGATCGCGTCGAAGGCCCGGTTGACCCGGCCGGGCAGCTCCTCGACGAACTCCTTGGCCTCGAGCAGGCTCGCCATCATCGAGGCCGGCGAGGTCTCCATCGACGACCGCATCAGCGCGGTCGTGTGCCGGCGGAGCGCCTCCCGCGGCTCGAAGCCCGGGTCGAGCGTCTCGGCCACCTGTCCCAGGTTGAGCAGCGTCTTGCCGAGCATCACCAGCTCGGGGTCCATCCGCAGGCCGCACTCGGCGGCCTGCCGGGTGAGGTTCAGGACGAGTACGCCGATGTTGATCTCCTGCAGCGAGGCGTCCGCCGTGCGCGCCACCACGTCGGCCACGGACCGCTCGAACTGTCCCTCGTCGAACCCCGGCAGCTCCTCGCCCATCGTGCGGATCAGCCGGGTCACCTCCTCGGCGCGCGCGTCGGCCAGCGCCAGGAAGAGCTTGACCAGCCGCTCGCGCAACGCCGGCTTGAGGCGCGCGACCATGCCGACGTCGATCAGCGCGAGCCTGCCGTCGCTGGTCACCAGCACGTTGCCGGGGTGCGGGTCCGCGTGGAAGACACCGTCGACCAGCACCTGCCGCAGGTAGGCGAGGAAGAGCGCGTCGGCGAGGCGGGCGCCGTCGAGCTCGAGCTGGCCGAGGGGGCCCACGGACGTGACGTTGCGCCCGTCGACGTACTCCATGGTCAGCACCCGGCTCGTGGTGAAGTCATGGACGGGCGCGGGCACCACGATGAGCTCCTGGTCGGACAGCGAGTCGCGCAAGGTGTCGAGGTTGTCGGCCTCCCGGCGGTAGTCCAGCTCGTCGACCAGCGAGGAGCGGAACTGCTCGAAGAGATCGGCGAAGGCATAGCGGTTGCCGACGTCGGTGTGCCGGTCGAGGGTCTCGGCGAGCCCGGAGAGGACGTCGATGTCCTCCGCGATCTGCGCGAGGATGCCTGGCCGTTGAACCTTGAGCACGACCTGGCGGCCGTCGCGCAGCGTGGCCCGGTGCACCTGGCCCAGCGACGCCGCCGCGATCGGCTGGGGGTCGAACTCCGGGAACGCCCGCGACAGCCGCACGCCCAGCTCGGCGGCGACGATCTCCTCGACCTGCTCGATCGGGAACGGCTCGACGGCGTCCTGCAGCCGCGAGAGCGCCTCGGTGTAGGCCGGGGGCAGCAGGTCGACCCGGGAGGCCAGCAGCTGCCCGAGCTTGATGAAGGTCGGTCCCATCGACTCCAGGTCGGCGGCGAGCCGCTCGGCGGCCTCGGGGTCGGCCTGGTGGTCGCCCTCCCCGGTGAGTGCGTCGTCGATCCCGGCCGACCGCACCAGGTCGCGGCGCCCGTGGCGGGCGAGCAGCATCGCGATCTCGCGGTAGCGGTTGAGGTGGCTCGGCTTGAGCGAGGGGGCCATGCCGTGACGTTAGCCGTCTCGTGGCACGTCAAACGGGGCGGCCCGCCATTCGCACCCGTTGCCCGCGCCGGTTGTGCCGCCTGGCCGTCTGCGCCGGGGAGGTCGTTTGTGCCCCGAGTCGCCCGGGCACTGGCAGGACGATGTCCGCGCCACGCCTGACCCGAGTGCTGTCCCTGCTCGCCTGCGCGGCCACCAGCGTGGCGCTCCTCGCCGGTTGCTCCAGCGGGAACGGCGCTGGGAACGGCCCTGGGAACGGCGCTGGGAACGGCGCTGGGAACGGCGGGAGCACCGCGGGGGGCACCGGCGGCACAGCGGGAGGCCACAGCGCCGCGGCCGCGTCGGGCAGGCACCTGACCGCGGCGGAGCCGCAGGGGCGCGCGGTCTGCAAGGGCAAGGCGATCACCGACATCGTCCAGAAGGTAGAGCCCAGCGTGGTCACCATCCAGACCCGGCAGGGCCTGGGCAGCGGGATCGTCTACCGCAAGGACATCATCCTGACCGACCAGCACGTGGTCGCGGTCAACGAGGGCCAGCCGCAGACCTTCAAGAACGTCCAGGTGTCCCTGGCCGACGGCACCCGGCTGACCGGCACGGTGATCGGCAGCGACGTCGAGACCGACCTCGCCGTGATCAAGGTGCCGCGCGACGACCTGCCCCCGCTGACCTTCCGTACGACGCTGCCGCGGCAGGGCGAGACCGTACTCGCCGTCGGCAGCCCGCTCGGCTTCAGCAGCTCGGTGACCGAGGGCATCGTCTCGGCCCTCGGCAGGGACCTGCCGTCGTCGAGCAGCACCCCGCCGCTGGTCGACCTGGTCCAGACCGACGCGCCGATCTCGCCGGGCAACTCGGGCGGCGCCCTGGTCGACGTCTGCGGCCACGTCGTCGGTGTCAACGAGGCCTACATCCCGCCGCAGTCCGGGGCGGTCTCCCTCGGCTTCGCCACGCCGTCGGTCGTGGCCACGTCGATCGCCGACCAGCTGATAGCCAAGGGCGTCGCCCAGCATCCGTTCCTCGGCGTCAACGTCACCAACCTGACTCCCGACATCGCCCGGGCGCTCGGCACGTCTGCCCGTCAGGGCGCAGTCGTGGTGAGCGTGGTGCGGGGTGGGCCTGCCGCCCGGGCCGGGCTCCAGCGCGGCGACGTGATCGTCAAGCTCGGATCGCACCAGGTCACCGACTATGCGGACCTGCTCGGCGAGCTGCGCATCGTCAAGCCGGGCACCCAGGTGCCCGTGACGGTCAACCGGAGCGGCCAGGAGAAGACCCTGACCGTGACCATCGGCTCGCGCACCGAGCACTAGGCCCGACTGGCCCGCTCGGGTCATGGCCGTCCTGTCCGGGCCGGGGAGCACGGGACCGCCGCGCCGGGGTCGAGGTGGACCTCCACGACCTCCGGATGACGCTGGACGTGCGCCGAGCCGACCGGGACGGCACACCACCGGCGGCGCGGCGACCGTGGCAGCACGCGGGACCCGCGTGTGCAGTCCGGTGTACGGCGCGGCCCGCAGGGCACCGCGCGCCTGTCCCGACCCCGACCAGCGTGGAGCGTGCCGCAGCGTGGAACAGCACTCCCAACCGCCGACGTGGATCGAGGCGATCGGCTGGTCCAGCGTCCCGAGCACGAGGCTCCCGAGCGTGGGTGACCGGCCGGGACCGGCGGGCCCCGGATTGACCCGGTCGCCGGGTGGCGGCGGCGGGACCAGATGAGCCCCGCTCTGCTGCTGCTGGTGCTCACCGCCGGTGTCGTCGTGCTCACGCCGCTGGCGGACCGGATCGGCGTGCCGCAGCCGGTGCTGCTCACGCTGTTCGGCCTCGGTCTCGGCTGGCTGCCGTCCACGCCGTCGCTGGCGGGCCTCGACCCGCACGTGATCCTGCCGGTGGTGCTGCCGCCGCTGCTGTTCGCGGCCACGCAGCGCACGACGGCGCACGAGTTCCGGTCGCACGCCCGTGCGGTGCTGCTGCTCGCGGTCGGGCTCACGGTGGCGACCGTGGTGGTCGCGGCCCTGGTCGGGCACGGGATGGGGCTGCCCTGGGCCGCGGCCTGGGTGCTGGGCGCCATCGTGTCCCCGCCCGACCCGGTCGCCGCCACCGCGGTGGCGCGCCGGCTGCGGCTGCCGCACCGGCTGGTCACCATCCTCGAGGGCGAGGGCATGTTCAACGACGCGACCGCGCTGGTGGCCTACCAGGTCGCCGTGGCGGCGACGGTGACCGGCACCGTCACCTGGTCGGGACCGCTGGTGTCGCTGGTGCTCGCGATCGTCGTCGGGATCGGGATCGGGCTCGCGCTGGGCTGGCTCACCCGGGCGGCGCTGGGGGTGTTGCACGAGGGCTACGCCGAGACGACCGTGACCGTCCTGGCCCCGTTCGCCGCGTACCTGGCTGCGGGGGCCCTGGACGGGTCGGGTGTGCTCGCCGTACTCGCCCTCGGGCTGTTCCTGCGCACCTTCGCGCACGGGGCGACCACCTCACAGGGCTGGCTGCTCGGCCGGTCGGTCTGGTCGTTCACGGACTTCCTGATCACCAGCCTGGTCTTCGCGTCGCTCGGCTTCGAGCTGATCAAGGTCATCGGTCGCAACGACGTCTCCGGCGCCTGGCCGGTGGCCGCGGCGGTGGTCGGCACCGTCGTCGTCTTCCGCGCGATGTGGATCTTCCCGTCGGCCTGGCTGGCCCGGCTGCGCGCCCGGTGGCGGGACTACCCCGCACCGGTCGGGCTCAGGGAGTCCGCGGTCGTGTCCTGGGCCGGGATGCGCGGAGTGGTCACCGTGGCCACCGCACTCGCACTGCCCCGGGTGGTCGACTCGGGAGCGGCGTTCCCCCATCGGGAGGTGATCATCGTGGTGGCTCTGGTGTGCGTGCTGGTCACCCTGGTGGCGCAGGGCCTCACCCTGGGTCCGCTCGTCCGGCTCCTCCGCGTCGGCGGGGAGCGGCCCGACCACCGCGAGCTGCTGGAGCTGCGCCGGAGGGCGGTCGACGCCGCCCTGCAGGTGATCCGCGAGACGCCCGATGACGAGGTGGCCGAGGAGGTGCGCGAGGCCGCGGTCCAGCAGTGGGAGGGCTACATCGCCGCCCAGACCGCGCTCGCCGAGACCCGGGCGGCGGAGCTGGCGGAGGGCGACGCGGCCGAGCAGCTGGGCGAGCTGATGGCGCGGGCGACGGCGGCCGAGCGCGACCTGGTGCTGGCGGCCCGGCGCCGCGGGGAGGTCGGCGCCGCGACGGCCGACGAGGTGCTGCGCGACATCGAGACCCGGGCCCTGCGTGACTTCGGCTGACGGGTCGGGCGGGTCAGCCGCCGGGGCGCAGCGTCCCGGGTCCCAGCTTCCTGGCGTAGCGGCGTTGCTGCCGGCGCGCCAGCCGCTGGATCGCGGGCCCGAGCCGGACGGCCAGGCCGGGGAGTGCGTCGAGCGTGCGGACCTGCAGGCCGCGCCAGGCGGGTACGGCGACGACGGGGCGCGGGTTGTCCAGGACGCGGTCGACGACGCGCACCACGTCGTGGGGCTGCAGCAGCCTTCCGGAGAACGACAGCGCTGCCGCAGGGTCGTCGAGCTTGTCGAAGAGCATCGGCGTCCAGATGCCGTCGGGGCAGACGCAGCTGATGTCGACGCCCCGGTCACCCGCGATGCGCAGGTCGGAGAGCGTCGCCAGGCTGAATCCGACGGCGGCGTGCTTGGAGGCGGAGTAGACGGTCTCGCCGGGAACGCCGATGAGGCCTGCCAGCGAGACGATGTTGACCACGTGGCCAGCGCCGGCGGCCCGCATCGGGCCGAGGGCGGCCAGGGTGCCGTTCATGGTGCCCAGCGTGTTGACCTCGACCATGAAGCGGCGGGTGGCGGCGTCCTGCTCCCAGGCGGGACCGGTGCAGATGACCCCCGCGTTGTTGACCCAGACGGCCAGCCTTCCGGCCCGATCGAGCACGTGCCGCGCGACGGCCTGGCAGGCCTCGTCGTCGCGGACGTCGAGGGTGCCGGAGGTCGTCTCCCCTCCGACCAGCCGCGCGGTCTCCCCGGCCGCGGCGCCGTCGACGTCGGTGACGTGCACGGTGTGCCCGCGCGCGGCGAGCAGGCGGGCGATCTCGCGGCCGAGGCCCCGGCCGGCGCCGGTGACCACGGCGCCGCTTCGGGGGGTGTCGCTCATGCGGCGGAGTCTTCCACGGGGGTGCCCCGGGTCGGGCTCAGCCCTGGGCCTGCAGGAACGCGGCGACGTCTGCGTGGAAGGTGCGCAGCTGTTGCCGCTCGTGCACCCAGGCGGCCACGGCGATCGCGGCGCCGTAGACCAGGGCGACGTCACACACTCCCGTGATCGCCCCAGGCGCGGGAACCATGCGCAGGGCCATCAGCATCGCGGCCGCGCCGAGGGCGACGGCCACGGCGACCGATCGGGCCAGCCGGGCCAACCGCAGCACGCTCATCGCTTTCTCCCGCTGGTGCTCCCCACGCGACTCGGGCGGGGATCCTTCGCCGATGCCACCGCGGCATGCTCTCACGGCTCCCAGCGAGCCGCAGGCAAAGGGTCGAACGGCCCGGGGGGCGCGAAGCCGGGCAAGGTCAAGGTCGGATGGTCGTGCCGCCCGGCGGTATAGCCCGGTCGCGACAACTCGTGATCAATCGCTATGCAACGGGCAAATCGGACAGATATTCTGGGCGTGCTCGAGGACCAGGGCAGACGACGGGGGCAGTGATGGGCAAGCCGCAGGCGACGACGATCGAACGCACCACCGCGAGGCGGACCGCCGTCCCGGACCAGCCGGGCGGCGCCGCGGCTCCTCCCCGATCGCGCGGGCCTCGTCAGCTCACCCGAGAAGTGCTGCGGCAACTGCCCCGTCCCGACTTCGCGGTGCTGGACGCCTTCAGCAGGCCGGGAGCCCGCTTCGCCCACGTCGACCACCTGGTGGTGGGCCCGGGGGGCGTCTTCGTCATCGCCAGCGCGCCCGCTGACCTGGACCTCTCCGGCGGCAGGCTGCGCCACGCCGGCCGCGACTGCTCCGCCGGACTGGCAGCGGTCGCGGACGCCGCCGTCGCGGTCACCGAGCTGCTGCCCCGCCTCGACGGCACCGCGGTCACGCCGGTGCTCTGCCTGGCCCGCGACGAGGACGTCGACGGCTGCGTCGACGACGTGCTCGTCTGCACCACCGGCAACCTGCACCGGCTGCTCACCGCGTGGCCGTCGGTGCTCGAGCCCGGACAGGTCAGCCTTCTCGGCCGCCGGCTCGCGATCCAGCAGCAACCGGTGGTCGCGACGGCCACGCCGGTCCCGCAGCCGCGCCGAGCCCGCGGACTGCGCGCGCTGCTCAGCCGCGGCTGATCCCGGTCCCCACGAGGCGGCTGGTCAGGCAAGCGCGCCCGGGTCGTCGGGTACGTCGACCGACACCGACTGCAGCACCTCCAGGGGGACCACCTCGAGCGCCCGCTCGCTGGTGGCCGCGAGGACCACTGGCGCCGCCAGGCCGTCCTCGTAGGCCTGCAGCCACCGCAGCGCCACCACGCACCAGCGGTCACCCGGCTCGAGCCCGGGGAACCTCCACTCCGGCCGGGGGGTGACCAGGTCGTTGCCCACCTGTTGCTGATGGGCCAGGAACTCCGCGGTCATCACCGCGCACACCGCGTGCCGCCCGGCGTCCTCCGGTCCGCAGGTGCAGGTCCCGTCACGGTGGAAGCCGGTGACCGGGTCGGTGCCGCACGGCTCCAGCTCGCCGCCGAGGACATTGCGTTCGGGGATCGGGCGGTCGGTCGGGCGCTCGCTCATGGCCCGAGCCTGCCACGTCCGGCGGGCTCGCCCTGCGGCGGCCGCGGACGCGCCTGGACGGCCGGGTGCGGGATCCGGCGACAGCGCTGCCGCAGGTTGTCACAGAGCTGTCGCACGGCTCTTCGGTTGCTCTCACGAGATTCTCAGGCTCGGTTGGAACGATCGAAGCATGACGACCTGTCCGTGTTGCGCCACTGGTGTCGTGCTCGAGCCGTTGTACGGCTGCTGCCCGCTGTGCGCCACCGACAGCAAGTGCGTGCGCTGCGTCTCCTGCGGCAAGTGGCACCACGACCACGCCATGAGCCGAGGACTGGTCGCGCTCGGCGACGACTTCCTGCCGCGTTGTGCGCCCTCGTGCAGGCTCTCTGCCTTGCCCGGTTCGCCGGTGCGGGGACATGCCGCGACCGGTCGGTGACCGGCGCCGTCCCGACGCCCGCGATCCCGAGTCCTTGAATCCGGGCCCTTGAATCCGGGCCCTTGAATCCGGGCTAGTCCTCTCCCCACCTGCCGGTGTGTCGCCGCGGGCACGGGTAGGCGGCTCCCTAACGTCACAGAGGACAGCCGTCCCCGACGTGGGAGGTCAGACGTGGGTGAGGTCCTGCAGGCTCCGAGCCTGGCTGCCGCGTTCTCCGAGATGCCGACCAGTCGGTGGGTGGTGCTGCACGACCTCGACTGGCCGACGCCGCTGCTGACCGCTGCCGACCTGGTGGTGATCGGGCCGGGCGGGATCTTCGTCGTAGTGGTGGTCGACAGCCGCGAACGGCCGGCGACGGTCCTGCTCGATGCCCCCTGGGTGGGCGGCGACTTCCGGGGCGACCTGGTCGAGCGGGCAGCCGACGCGGCTGCCGTGGTGCTGGAGCTGGTGCCCGGCGTTGCTCCCGACCACGTCTGGCCGGTCCTCTGCTTCGACCAGGACACCATGCTGCTGGAGCGCTGCGACGAGGTGCTGGTCTGCTCGACCGCCAACCTGGTCTCGCTGGTGACGTCGCGGTTCCCCGTGCTCAACACCCGGCAGGTGCACACGATCCACGCCCGGCTGCGCGCAGGCATCCGCCGCGCCGTCGCCGCCGCCGGCCGGCAGATCCCGGCCCAGTCCACCGGCCCGGCCCGGCAGCGCCGGCGCTCGCGGGGGATGGTCGCCGCCACGGTCGCCCTCGGCCTGGTCGTCGCCGGCGGTGTGGCGCTCGCCGCCGCGAACCTCCGCACGATCGGCGCCGCCGCCCGGGGCATGGTCGACGTGCCCGCGCGCCTGGGGCGCCCGATGGACGTCACGGGCCACAACGGCACGCTGCGGGTGACGGTGCGGTCGGTGCACGCCGCCGGGGCGCGCCACGGCGAGCGGTGGCTCGCGGTCGAGGTGGTGCTCGTCGACCTCGAGGCCAGGCCGTGGTCGGGCTCGCCGGCCCGGTCGCTGTGGCTGGTCGACGAGCACGGATCCCGTTTCCGGGCGGGGGCGTCCACGCGAGGTGGCAGCGCCGTACTCCCGCTGCGGACCATGGTCCGGCCGGGCCGGCCACTGCACGGACACGTGCTGGTCGCGGTGCCGCGCGGCAGCGTTCCGGCCGTGGTGGAGTTCCGTGCCGGCAACGGCCGGCACGGCAGCGCCCAGTGGCAGCTGCGCTGAGTCGCGTGGCCGACTGCTGCTAGCAGCTGCCCTTGCCGAGCAGGGCCAGGCCAGCGAGGTCGCCGGGGCCGAAGTCGGTGCGGCCGATGTTGCGGCGGTACATCAGCTCACCCGGCTCGTTGACGTGGGCGAGGCCGACGAGGTGCCCGAACTCGTGCAGGATGATCGCTTCCTCCTCGGCATCGGCGTCGGGTCGCTGGCCGAGCTCCTCGAAGGCACCCGCGTCGAGGGTGACGCCGCCGGTGACGTAGTGGCGCTCCGCGGTGCCGGTGCGCACCCACACGCTGCCGCCGATCCCGGCCACGTCTCCGGCCAGCTGGGCGACCTCGGCCGGTGTCGCCCAGCTGACCAGCACCGGGGCATTGCCCGCTACCGCGTCCTGGGCCAGGGCGGGAAGGTAGGCCGACTTCCACTGCGGGCGGGCGGTCGAGAGGCCGGCGTACTCGAGCCGCAGGCCGGTGGCCGCGCTGACCCGGTTCAGCGCCTCCTGAACCAGCGCCACGCCGTCGGCCGGGCCACCGGCCGGGTTGACCTGGACCCGGATCGGCGAACAGGGGCTGTAAGCCACGGGCCTTCGCGGGCGGCCCGGCTGGTGGGCGAGGAAGGCATAGCTGCCGGCGTCGGCCGACGCGGGGCCGCCGATGCCGAGCCGGGACCGCAGGGCGGCCGGGACCGCACCCGGCAGCAGCAGCACGAGCAGCAGGGCCGCGCACACGGCGATCACGCCGAGCAACAGGGCGCGCAACGGGTCCCGCCGCCGCGGCTCCGCGTCAACCGGCCCGTCGTCGGTCATGCTGCAGCGTAGTTTGCCGAGCCGGATGAGCGCACTCCTCCGGCTCGGCAAGCAGCGGCCGGCTCCGAGCTTCGCGAGTCCGGCGAGGTCACCCGGCCCGAAATCGGTGCGACCGACCACCTGGTCAGGCGGAGTCAACGAGGTCGTCGGGCGCGACCACGCGCACCGCGACGTCGTTCGCGACGTGCAGCGGCCAGCAGGAGACGCCGGTCGCCCGCGCGGCGGCGAGCAGCGCCGCGCCCCAGGCCCGGTCGCTCGCGCTGACCCCGTCGCGACCGGGCCGCGTGAGCAGCACGGCCACACCGGTCTCGTCGTCGAGGTGCTGGCACATCTCGAGCAGGTGGACCAGGTCGTCGCCCGGCAGGTCGGGGACCGCGTCGATCTGGACGACGTGGGGGATCGGCCGGCCGTCCTCGCACACCAGCAGCACCCACAGGCGCCGCCGGGAGAAGCCGAGCTCGCCCATCAGTGCGCGCCAGAGCTGGATGAGGTCGGCCTGGCTGTGGATCGGCAGGCCCTTGACGTCCTCGAGGGAGGGGTTCTCTTCGTTCATCACCCGACCATGCACCAGTCGGCGGTGTCGTGGGCGGTCCTCCACAGGGGCAGTCGGCGGAAACCGGCGCTGGTTTCCCGGCGGTGGCAGCGGGTATCGCTCAGGTGTCCCGGAGGGAGCGTTCCATGTCTGCAGCCACCATTGTCTGGGTGATCATCGTGATCATCGTCGTGCTCGTCATCCTCGGCCTGATCGCCGCACTGGTCACCCGCTCGGCGCGGCGCCGTCGAGACAACCAGCACCGAGAGCGCGCCGGCGAGCTCCGCGAGCGAGCCGCGGCGCAGGAGTCTGAGGTTCGTCGTCACCAGGCCGCCGCCGACGAGACCGAGGCCCAGGCTCGCCAGGCGCGCGCCGAGGCCGAGCGCAAGGAGGCCGAGGCGCGGCGGCTCCAGGAGGAGGCGCACGACCGGCGCGCCACCGCCGAGGAGCGCCTGGGCCACCACCAGGAGACGCTGCGCGAGGCCGACGCTGTCGACCCCGACGTGCCCGACGACGATCCCGACGCGCCCCGGCAGGGGCCGCACCTGCCCCCGGAGGGTACGACGACGGGCCCGGACGGTGGGCCGGCGGACGAGGCGCCCTCCACGGCCGACTACTCGGGCGAGCCCCGGATCCCCGGCCAGCACCGCGCCGACGGCAGGTAGCCGCACGATGGGGATGTCGGTGCTGCCTGCCAGGGTGGGCTGAGGGAGCAGGGGCTGCCCGCCAGCGTCGAAGGGAGCAGGCATGCGCACGCTCGAGGTGGCCAACGCCCACTTCGTCACCGACCGGTTGCTGGTCGGGGGCGACCTCGACGTGTTCGACGCCGACCTCGCCGGCCGGCAGCTCGCCGAGCTCGTCGGGGCCGGTGTCACCCATGTCGTCGACTGCCGCTTCGAGCTCGACGCCACCGAGACCTGGGCGCAGGTGCCCGCGGTGTCCTACCGCCGGTTCCCGGTCGACGACGCCGGGCAGCGGATCCCGCCGCGATGGTTCGAGAAGGGCGTCGCCCACGTCCTCGAGGCGATGAGGAGCGAGGGCAGCGTCGTACTCACGCACTGCCACATGGGCGTCAACCGCGGGCCGTCGCTGGGCTTCGCGGTGCTGCTCGCGCTCGGCTGGGACCCCGTCGACGCCATCGGCGCCATCCGGTCGGTGCGGCAGATCGCCAACGTCTACTACGCCGAGGACGCGCTCGCGTGGCACCACCAGCGCACCCGCGCGCCGCGGGAGCAGCGCCGCGCCGACGTCCGGCGGCTCCGCAGCTGGCGGGAGGAGCACCCGCTCGACGTGCAGCACGTGATCGCCACCATCCGCCGGGAGACCGCCACGTAGGGTTGGCCCCGAGATGTCAGCGCAGTTCCCGATCCCCGGCCTCCCGGCCTCCCCACCCCCATCCGCCGACGGCCACGAGCAGGGTGACGGGCGCAACCGCCGCCAGCGGCCCACCCGCGACGAGCTGCTCGACGGTCTCAACCGGCCGCAGCGCGAGGCCGTCGTGCACGAGGGTGCGCCGCTGCTGGTGGTGGCGGGTGCAGGCTCGGGCAAGACCCGGGTGCTCACCCGCCGGATCGCCTGGCTGGTCTCGGAGCGCAACGTCCACCCCGGGTCGATCCTGGCGATCACCTTCACCAACAAGGCCGCGGCGGAGATGCGCGACCGCGTCGAGGAGCTGGTCGGTGGGCGCGCCCGGATCATGTGGGTGAGCACCTTCCACTCCGCCTGCGTGCGGATCCTGCGCCGGGAGATCGGGGCGCTCGGCTTCAAGTCGAGCTTCACGATCTATGACGCGGCCGACTCCAAGCGGCTGATGACCATGGTCTGTCGCGACCTCGACCTCGACGTCAAGCGCTTCCAGCCCAAGGCGATCCTGCACTGGATGTCCAACCTCAAGAACGAGCTGGTCGACCACGAGGAGGCCGCTGCCGACGCGCGCAACGGGCAGGAGGAGGTCTTCGCCGATGCCTACCGCGTCTACCAGGAGCGGCTGCGGCAGGCCAACGCGCTGGACTTCGACGACCTGATCATGAGCACCGTGCACCTCTTCCGGGGCTTCCCGGAGGTTCGGGAGACGTGGCGGCGACGCTTCCGGCACGTGCTGGTCGACGAGTACCAGGACACCAACCATGCGCAGTACGCCCTGATCCACGAGCTGTGCGCCGACAGCATGGAGGAGCCGGAGGACCAGGTCGCGCAGGAGCGGGTGCCGGCGGCAGAGCTGATGGTGGTGGGGGACGCCGACCAGTCGATCTATGCCTTCCGCGGCGCGAACATCCGCAACATCCTCGACTTCGAGCAGGACTTCCCCAACGCCACCACGATCCTGCTGGAGCAGAACTACCGCTCGACGCAGACGATCCTGAGCGCGGCGAACGCGGTGATCAGCCGCAACGACGGCCGCAAGCCGAAGAACCTGTGGACCGACGCGGGGTCGGGGGAGCGGATCGTCGGCTACGTCGCCGACGACGAGCACGACGAGGCGCGGTTCGTCGCCGAGGAGATCGACCGGCTCACCGATGCCGGCGGCGCCCGGTCCGGCGACGTGGCGGTGTTCTACCGCACCAACGCCCAGTCGCGGGTCTTCGAGGAGGTCTTCATCCGGGTCGGGATGCCCTACCGGGTCGTCGGCGGGGTCCGGTTCTACGAGCGGCGCGAGGTGCGCGACGCCCTGGCCTACCTGAGAGTGCTGGCCAACCCGGCCGACCAGGTGTCGCTGCGCCGGATCCTCAACGTGCCCAAGCGCGGCATCGGCGACCGTGCGGAGGCGTGCGTCGAGGCGTTCGCGAGCCGGGAGCGGATCACCTTCTGGTTGGCGCTGCAGCGCGTCGAGGAGGTCCCCGGCGTCGCGACCCGGTCGGCGAAGCAGATCAGGGGCTTCGTCGACATGATCGAGCAGCTGCAGTCGATGGTGTCCGCCGGTGAGCGGGTGGACGTCGTGCTCGAGGCCGTGCTGACAAGGAGCGGCTACCTCGCCGAGCTCGAGGCCTCCGAGGACCCCCAGGACGAGACCCGGGTGGAGAACCTCGGCGAGCTGGTCGCAGTGGCCCGCGAGTTCGCCGACGACCCCCAGGCCGGGCCGTCGGCCGAGCCGGAGGCGGAGTCGATCACCGGGGCCGACGCCCCGGGGCTCTCCGACTTCCTCGAGCGGGTGGCGCTGGTCGCCGACAGCGACCAGATCCCCGACGCCCCGCAGGACGACCACCCCGGCATGGTCACCCTGATGACGCTGCACACCGCCAAGGGCCTGGAGTTCCCGGTGGTGTTCCTGACCGGTCTCGAGGACGCCGTCTTCCCCCACCAGCGGTCGCTTGGCGACAAGCCGGAGCTGGAGGAGGAGCGGCGGCTGGCCTACGTCGGCATCACCCGGGCCCGGCAGCGGCTCTACGTCTCCCGGGCCATCGTCCGCTCGGCCTGGGGCGCTCCCCAGCACAACCCCGCCTCCCGGTTCCTCGACGAGCTGCCCGCCGACCTCGTCGACTGGAAGCGCACGGAGGCGGAGCAGACCTCCTGGGGCCGGCCGGCGCTGTCGTTCCCGACCGGCGGCATCGGCCGGGCGGTGCGACGGTTCGGCGCCGCGGCCGCGCAGGCAGACGCCTCGAAGAAGGCCAAGGCCGGCCGTCCGGTCCCGCAGCTCGACCCCGGCGACCGGGTGCAGCACGACACCTTCGGGCTCGGCACGGTGGTGGCGCTCGAGGGAGCCGGTGACAAGGCCGTGGCCTCGATCGACTTCGGCTCCGAGGGCGTCAAGCGGCTGCTACTGCGCTACGCCCCGGTCGAGAAGCTGTAGCTAGGGCGTGACGCCGTGCTGGACGAGCGCGGTGTAGGGGTCGACCGGGTCGTTGGGGCTGGGCCGGACCTCGAGGTGCAGGTGCGGGCCGGTCGTGTTGCCGGTGCTGCCGACGGCCCCGATGGTCTCGCCCTGGCTGACGGGCTCGCCTGCGTGCACGTCGATGGCGGACTGGTGGGCATACCAGATCTGCGTGCCGTCAGCGAGGGTCTCCACGGTGCGGTACCCGTAGGAACCGGCCCACCCGGTCTCGTCGATCACCCCCGCGGCAACGGCGAAGATCGGGGTCCCGGTCGGCGCGGCGAAGTCGAGCCCGGTGTGCACGGTCGCCCACAAGCCGCTGACCTGCCCGAAGCCGGCCGTCAGGTGGTAGTCCTCGGTGGGCAGCACCCACTGGTTCGCGGCGATCTCGTGGGCGCGGCGCTCGGCCGACCTGGCCAGTGACGACAGTGCGGCGTCGCGCTCGTGGCTCTGCGCCTCGGCCTGCCGGTGCAGCTCCTGGTCGGCGGCGTCCTGGAGCGCCTGCCGCTCGGAGTCGCGACTGATCGCCGCGGCCCGCACGGCGCGGTCCGAGGCGAAGGCAGCGGCGTCGCTGCCGCTGAGCCCCGCCGCGCCGGCGGAGAGCTGGATGCTGTCGGTCCGCGGCAGCTGTGCGTGCGTGAGCTCGACGGCACCCGTGCCGGCGACGGCCAGCGCGACCACCCCGACGAGCGCGGGCAGCGCCGGGATGCGTCCGAGGAGCCGGGGGCGGCCCGACGAGCCGCGATGGGCACGGATCGCCTTGCGTCGCCCGCCGGCAGCGGACGCATCGGTGGAACCGCGGTCAGCCCTGGTGCGGTCGGCCCGGTGGTTCCCCATGAGTTCCTTGTCTGTGGTGGCGCGGCGGTCACGCACCATAACGGATCGGCAACGGCGGCGGAAAGCCCGGTGGTCCGATGGTGGACCAGCCGACCACGCCCGCGGTGCGAAATGTCCGTTGTGTGCTACGGCTCACACCTGTCGCCAGCCCCGAGGCAAGGGTCGGTTAGGCTGCTCGCATGCTGCGCATCGTGGTGGCCAAGCCTGGCCTCGACGGGCACGACCGGGGAGCGAAGGTCGTCGCCCGCGCGCTCCGCGACGCCGGCCACGAGGTCATCTACACCGGTCTGCACCAGACCCCCGAGCAGATCGTGGAGACCGCGATCCAGGAGGACGCGGATGCGATCGGCCTCTCGGTGCTCTCCGGCGCGCACATGACGCTCTTCCGCAAGCTGATCGACCTGCTCGCCGAGCGCGACGCCAGCGACATCGTGGTCTTCGGCGGCGGGATCATCCCCGAGGAGGACATCCCGGTGCTGCAGGAGATGGGCGTCGCGCGCATCTTCACGCCCGGCGCCGCGACCACCGGCGAGATCACCGGCTGGGTCGCCGAGCACTTCAGCGAGCAGAGCGCCTGAGGATCGGGTCCGACGCAGGCGCGGCGCTCGCTGTGCCCTGCCCGCGTCCACGCCGGCGACCCGGCGTCGGCGTACCTCCCGCATCGGTCTAGGGTCGCAATGTTGGCCGGGCGGGTACAGCCGCCCCACAGAAGTCGCATCGAAGGAACGGGTGAACCGTGGACCTGATGGAGTACCAGGCGAAGGAGCTCTTCGCCAAGCACGGCGTGCCGGTGACACTCGGCGTCGTCGTCGACCAGCCCGAGGACGCCGCCGAGGCCGCTGAGAAGCTCGGCGGCGTCGTCGTCGTCAAGGCCCAGGTCAAGGCCGGTGGCCGCGGCAAGGCCGGCGGCGTGAAGCTGGCGAAGAGCCCTGAGGAGGCGGTCGAGCACGCCCGCGCCATCCTCGGGATGGAGATCAAGGGCCTGACCGTGCACCGGGTGCTGGTGGCGCCGGCGGCGCAGATCGAGGACGAGTACTACTTCTCCTTCCTGCTGGACCGCTCGAACCGCTCCTACCTGTGCATCGCCTCGGTCGAGGGCGGCGTGGAGATCGAGGAGGTCGCCCGCACCAACCCCGACGCGGTGAAGAAGATCCCGGTCGACCCGGGCACCGGCGTCGACCAGCAGAAGGCCGCGGAGATCGTCGACGGGGTCGGCTTCCCCGACGCCCTGCGCGACCAGGCCATCGCGTTCGTGCAGACGCTGTGGGAGACCTTCGTCGAGGAGGACGCCACCCTCACCGAGGTCAACCCGCTGGCCCGGCTCGCGGGTGACCGGCTCGAGGCGCTCGACGGCAAGATGACGCTGGACGCCAACGCGGACTTCCGCCACGAGGACCACGCGAAGTACGTCGACATCGACGCGACCGACCCGCTCGAGGCCAAGGCCAGGGAGAAGGGGCTCAACTACGTCAAGCTCGACGGCCAGGTGGGCATCATCGGCAACGGCGCGGGCCTGGTCATGTCCACCCTTGACGTGGTCGCCTACGCCGGGGAGAAGCACGGCGGGGTGAAGCCGGCGAACTTCCTCGACATCGGTGGCGGCGCCAACGCCCAGGTGATGGCCGACGGCCTCGACGTGATCCTCGGCGACAGCCAGGTCAAGGCCGTGCTGGTCAACGTCTTCGGTGGTATCACCGCTTGTGACGAGGTGGCCAACGGCATCGTCGGTGCCCTGGACATCCTCGGTGACGAGGCGACCAAGCCGCTCGTCGTACGCCTGGACGGCAACAACGTGGACGAGGGCCGGCGGATCCTCAGCGAGGCGAACCACCCGCTGGTGACGATGGTCGAGACCATGGACGGCGCGGCCGACAAGGTCGCCGAGCTGGCGAACGCCTGAGACGGGAGAGTCAGATGTCGATCTACCTCAACAAGGGCTCGAAGATCATCGTCCAGGGCATGACGGGCGGGATGGGCTCCAAGCACACAACGCTGATGGTCGAGGCCGGCTCCAACGTCGTCGGCGGCGTCAACGCCCGCAAGGCGGGCACGTCGGTCACCTTGGGCGGCAAGGACCTGCCGGTCTTCGGCACCGTCAAGGAGGCGATGGCCGAGACCGGTGCCGACGTCTCGGTCGTCTTCGTGCCGCCCGCCTTCACCAAGGACGCGTGCATCGAGGCCATCGACGCGGGCATCGGGCTGCTGGTCGTGATCACCGAGGGCGTGCCGGTACAGGACACCGCCGAGGTGTGGTCGTACCTGCAGGGCAAGAGCACCCGCATGATCGGCCCGAACTGCCCCGGCATCATCACGCCCGAGGAGTCGCTGGC
>JAICXL010000024.1 GCA_025980475.1 Nocardioidaceae bacterium
CGCCCATCGCGAGCACCCACTTGGGGTCGGGCATCTGGTCGTAGATCTGGCGCAGCACCGGCGCCATCTTCTGGCTGACGCGGCCGGCGACGATCATCAGGTCGGCCTGGCGCGGGCTGGCCCGGAAGACCTCCATGCCGAAGCGCGCCAGGTCGTAGCGCGGACCGCCACTGGTCATCATCTCGATGGCGCAGCAGGCCAGGCCGAAGGTGGCCGGCCAGAACGACGCCTTGCGCATGTAGCCCGCGACACCCTCGACCGTGGTGAGGAGTACGCCGCTGGGAAGTTTCTCCTCGATACCCATCTGCGTGCTATCCCGCTCTCAGTCCCAGTCCAGCCCGCCGCGACGCCAGACGTACACGTAGGCGACGAACACCGGCACGATGAAGAGGACCATCTCGATGAACCCGAAAAGCGCCATCTGGTCGAAGGCCACCGCGATCGGGTAGAGGAACACGATCTCGATGTCGAAGACGATGAAGAGCATCGCGGTGATGTAGTAGCGGATCGGGAACCTGCCACCACCCACCGGCTGCGGCGTCGGCTCGATGCCGCACTCGTAGGAGTCGAGCTTGGCCCGGTTGTAGCGCCTCGGTCCGACCAGGGTGCTCATCACCACCGAGAACACCGCGAACAACGCTGCCAGGACCAGCAACGCCAGGACCGGTGTGTAGAGCTCCATCCGACTGGCCTCCTCGCCGCCGCTTCGTCAGGGGCGCAGGCTCGTGAGCATGTGAATCGCTTCACGAACCTTTGACCGACTCAGCATAGAGGCCCGGCCCGGTCAGCGCGAACCCGGGCGGGGGTCATCCGTGACCTGTCTGGTGGCCCGATGCAGGGCCACGATCCCGCCCGACAGGTTGCGCCACTCAACGGCTTGCCAGCCGGCCCCGGCGATCCGCGCGGCCAGCGCGGGCTGGTCGGGCCAGGCCCGGATCGACTCGGCGAGGTAGACGTAGGCGTCCGGGCTGGAGGAGACCGCGCGGGCGACCGGGGGCAGCGCGCGCATGAGGTACTCCAGGTAGGCGACGCGGAAAGGAGCCGCCGTCGGCGAGGAGAACTCGCAGACCACCAGCCGGCCCCCCGGACGGGTCACACGGTGCAGCTCCCGGAGCCCGGCGTCGGGGTCGACCACGTTGCGCAGCCCGAAGGAGATCGTGACGGCGTCGAAGGACGCGTCGGCGAACGGCAACCGGGTGCCGTCACCGGCGACGAACGGCAGGTGCGGAAGGGTGCGCTTTCCCACGCGAAGCATCCCGACCGAGAAGTCGCAGGGCACCACCGTTGCGCCGCGGTCCCGGAACGGCTGGCTCGACGTGCCGGTCCCGGCGGCCAGGTCGAGCACGCGCTCGCCCGGCTTCGGGTCCGCGGCCACCAGCACCTCGCGCCGCCAGCGGCGGTCCTGCCCGAGGGAGAGCACGTCGTTGGTGACGTCGTAGCGCCGGGCGACGTCGTCGAACATCGCCCGGACCTCGGCGGGCTGCTTGTCCAGGTCGGCGCGGGTCACAGCGGCCAGCCTAGGGTGTCGCCGATGCGTCCACGTCCGCGACCAGGACGGGACCGGTTGGCCCTCCGGGCAGGTGCACGTCGATGAGGAGGTCGTCGCGTACTGGTCGTGAGACCCCTTCGCGGCCGGGGATAGGCTGGCTCCTCGTGACCAGCCCGAAGCCCGCCGACGAGGCGCCCGCCGGCCGACTCGTGGCCCGCTCCGTGGAGGTTCCCGACCCCGGACCGCTGCTGGACCTGCTCCCCGACGACAACCCGACGGCGTGGTTGCGGCGGGGCGAGGGCATCGTCGGCTGGGGCGCCGCGGCCCGCTGCCGCACGTCGGGCCCCGACCGGTTCACCGAGGCGTCCGACTGGTGGCGCGCCGTCGCCGCGCACGCCGTCGTGCGCGACGAGGTCGCTGTCCCCGGCTCCGGGCTGCTCGCCCTGGCCAGCTTCGCGTTCGCCGACCAGCCCGGCGACAGCGTCCTCGTCGTGCCCCGCGTGGTCGTCGGGCGGCGCGGCGACGCCTGCTGGGTGACGGTGGTCGGCGAGGACGAGCTCACGCCGACGCCGGACCTCACGGCCGCAGCGGAACCGACCTCACCCGGAGGGGTCGCGTTCGCCGACGGCGGGATCAGCGGTGCCGCGTGGGAGACCGTCGTCGCGCAGGCGGTGCGCCGGATCAACGCCGGGGAGCTGGAGAAGGTCGTGCTGGCCCGCGACCTGGTGGCCACCACCGACGAGCCGGTCGACGTGCGCTGGCCGCTGCGCCGGCTGGCGTCGCGCTACGACATGTGCTGGACCTTCCACGTCGACTCGCTCTTCGGGGCGACCCCGGAGATGCTCGTGCGTCGCGAGCGCGGGCTGCTGACCTCGCGCGTGCTGGCCGGCACGATCCGGCGCACCGGCGACGACGCCCACGACCTCGCACTCGCCGCGACCCTGGCCCGGTCGTCGAAGGACCTGGAGGAGCACGAGTACGCCGTGCGGTCGGTCGCCGAGGCGCTGCGGCCCTACTGCTCGTCGATGAACGTGCCGGAGTCACCGTTCGTGCTGCATCTGCCCAACGTGATGCACCTGGCCACCGACGTGGCCGGAGTCGTGCACGACGCGAGCGGAGCCACCGTGCTCGAGCTGGCCGCTGCCCTGCATCCCTCTGCGGCCGTCGGTGGCACGCCGACGAAGGTCGCCGTGGAGATGATCGCGGAGATCGAGGGGATGGACCGCGGCCGCTACGCCGGACCGGTCGGCTGGATCGACGCCGCGGGCGACGGGGAGTTCGGCATCGCGCTGCGCTCCGGCGAGGTGCAGGGCAACCAGGTGCGGCTCTTCGCCGGCTGCGGCATCGTCGCCGACTCCGACCCCGCCTCCGAGCTGGCCGAGGCGCAGGCGAAGTTCGTGCCAGTGCGCGACGCGCTGGCGGACTGAGGCGCTCGCGGTCACCGGGGCCACGGGCAACGTCGGTGGCCTGGTTGCCCATCTGGTGGCGGACCTCTCCCCCCGGCTGGTGGTGCGGGACGCGTCGCCGGCAATCGTGCGGGCTTCGACGTCCGGACCGCGGCGTACGGCGACGAGGCCGCCTCGGTGTCAGCACTGCAGGGCGTCGACGTGCTCTTCATGGTCTCGGCGGCGGGGTCGGCCAACCGTCGTCTCGAGCATCGGTCGTTCATCCGGGCCGCGGCCGTCCTGCGTGACCCGGACGCGCACGTCCGGTCGTCCCGCTACCGTCCGCTCACGACACGCGCCGGCGGGATGCGGCCGGACGTCGTGGCTAGCCGAGATCGGTCCCGGGCGCGAGGCGGGTGTACCCCAGGCCACGCTCGCCGAGGAAGCGCTGCAGATGGCCGTCGGCGATGGCCAGGCCGGCGTTGCTGTAGACGGCGTCGTGGATGGCCAGTGACCGTGTGGCGCCGACGTCGCGGGCAAAGTCGACGCACTCCGAGACCTTCAGCCACGGGGCGCTGACCGGGAGCAGCAGCAGGTCGATCGGCTCGCCCGGGGTGGTCAGCGAGTCGCCGGGGTGGAAGACCGAGGTGCCCTCGACGTCGAGGAGGTAGCCGCTGTTGTCGAAGTGCGGCAGCTCGGGGTGGATGATCGCGTGCTTCTCCCCGACGACCCGGACCGGGACACCGACATCGACACTCGCGCCGGGCGTCACGACGGTCACCCGCTCGGCGAGGTCGGGCGCATCGGCGCGGATCTTCGCCGCGACCGCCTCGATCGTGAACACCGGCGCGTCGGTGGCGCGCAGATGATCGGGGTCGTAGTGGTCGGCGTGCTCGTGGGTGAGGAGTACGGCGGTCGCACCCTGCACCGCCTGCCGGTCGGTGAACCCGCCGGGGTCGAGCACGACGACGGCGTCGCCGCTCTCGATGCGGACACATGCATGACCGAACTTGGTGATCCTCATGCGTGCGAAACTACCCGCCATGACCATCGAGGCGCCCTTCTTCGACCTCGGCGACCTGTCCTTCGACGTCGCCTCCGAGGACGTCCACGCCGCCCGTGAGAAGGACTGGTTCGTCCGCACCAACTACGGCATTGCGGTGCTCCGCTATGCCGAGGCGAGCGCGATCCTCAAGGACCGCCGCTTCCAGCAGGGCACCGCGAGGTGGCCGGAGCAGAACGGCGTGCACACCGGCCCATTCCAGGAGTGGTGGGGCAAGACGCTGCTGGCCCTCGAGGGCGAGGACCACACCAGGATCCGGCGGCTGCTCTTCCCGGCCTTCAAGCAGAGGCCGGTCGCCGCGATGGCGCCGCGGTTCCAGGCACTGGCGATGGAGCTGATAGACGGCTTCGCGCCGCGCGGCGAGGTGGAGCTGATCTCGGAGTTCGCCGAGCCCTACTCCTCCCGGGTGATCTGCGGGCTGCTCGGGCTGCCCGACGGCGAGTGGCCGCAGGTCGCGCGCTGGGCCGACGATCTGGGCAAGTCGTTCGGGGTGAACCTCAAGGCCGACCTGCCGCGCATCGAGACGGCGCTGGACGGGCTCCACGGCTACGTCAACGAGGTGGTCGCGGAGCGCGCCGCCCGTCCCACCGACGACCTGGTCAGCCGGCTCGTGGCGGCCCAGCAGGAGGCCAGGCTGTCCGCCGACGAGCTCGGGGTGGCGCTGGTGTTCCTGGTCTTCGCCGGGATGGAGACCACCCGCAACCAGCTCGGCCTCGCGCTGCGGACGTTGTTGGCCCATCCGGACCAGTGGGCGCTGCTCGCGCAGCGGCCCGAGCTCGGGCGCAACGCGGTCGAGGAGGTCATGCGGGTCAACCCGACGGTCACCTGGATCACCCGCGAGGCCGTCGAGGACGTCGAGCTCGAGGGCCTGCGCATCCCGAGGGGCGGCATCGTGCAGCTGCTGTCCCACGCCACCGGTACCGACCCGCGCGCGATGGCCGAGACCGGCTTCGACATCACCGCAGCGCGGCCGATGCACCTGGGCTTCGGCGGCGGGGTGCACCACTGCCTGGGACACTTCGTCGCGCGCATCGACATGGCGATCGCCCTGCCGCTGCTGGCGATCCGGATGCCCAACGCAGTACCCGACGGGCCGGGTGAGTGGCTGCCGGCCTCGGGCAACACCGGGGCGATCCGCTTCCCGATCCGTTTCGACGCCGAGACCCGGCATCCCGGGCAGATCGAGCTGCCGCCGCCGACGGCGTGGTGAGTCAGCCGCCGACCTGGTCGACGTAGCACCACCGCCAGTCCTCGTCTGCCTCCGCGGAGCGCATGACCGGATGGTCGGTCTCCTCGAAGTGGCGAGAGGCGTGCCGCTGCGGCGAGGAGTCGCAGCAGCCGACGTTGCCGCAGACCACGCACATCCGCAGGTGCACCCAGCGGGAGCCCTCGGCCAGGCACGCGTCGCACTGGCCCAGGGTGTGCGGCTCGACCGGCGGACGCGGTCTGCGCAGGTGCTCGCAGTCGCCCTCGAGCACCACGGGCTCCGACGAGCCGCGGACCGGCGCCCGGTCCGCGGTGCGCTGCTCGAGCATGGACTCCTCGATGTCCAGCATCGCCAGCACGTCCTGGATCACGTCGTAGGTGACCTTGCCGGAGTCGCGGATCTCCAGGACCCTGGCCCGCTCGGCGTTGATCATCTGCAGCCGGCGGCGGGCGTAGGTCTCGCTCGGGGTCTCCTCCTCACGGGGCGAGATCCGCTCCCACGCGGCGAAGTCGCGGCGGGCGAGCCGGTCCCGGATGGCGTCGTTGACGTCGTGCGGGTCGCCCTCGTCGAGCTCGTCGAGCCGCTTGAGGCCGGCGAGCGACGCCTGGTGCATGAGGTTCGCACGGGCGAGGGCGTCGGCACTCGGGTCCGGCGAGGGGACGTGGAGCCGCCTGGCCAGCCAGGGCAGGGAGAAACCCTGCAGGAAGAGGGTGCCGGCGGTCACCGTGAACGCGGCCAGCAGCAGCACGTCGCGGTGCGCGACGTCGAGCGGGATGACGAACGCAGCCGCCAGGGTGACCACCCCACGCATCCCCGCCCACCCGAGCAGCGCGCTGTAGCGCCAGTCGGGGATCTCGTGGCGGGTCCCGGTGCCGGGCCGGACCAGGAGGTAGCGGGCCGCGAACATCCACACGAACCGCAGGACGATCACGGTGAGCAGGGTGACGCCGCAGATGGTCAGCACGCGCTCGACGCCGACCCCCTGGCCGGTCAGGTGCGTGAGGATCGACTGGGCCTGCAGCCCGATCAGCAGGAAGACGGCGTTCTCCAGCACGAACGCGATCGCCCGCCAGTTGGTCCTCGAGGCGATCCGTGACTGCGCCGACTGCAGCACCGGCGAGCGGTGGCCGAGGAGCAGCCCGGCGACGACGACCGCGAGGACCCCCGATGCGTGGATCGCCTCGGCCGAGACATAGGCCAGGAAGGGAGTGATGAACGAGAGGGTGCTGTCCATCAGGGGGTCGGTCAGGTGCTTGCGGACGTAGCCGAGCAGCAGGTAGGCGAGCCCGCCGACGGCGAGCCCGCCGCCTGCTGCCAGGAGGAACTGCAGCGCCACGTGCTGCCAGACGACCGCGGCGGCGAGCGCGGTGCGCAGAGCCACCAGCGCGGTGGCGTCGTTGAGGAGCGACTCCCCCTCGAGGATGGTGACCACCCGTCGCGGGAGCCCGATGCGCTTGCTGATCGCCGTCGCCGCGACCGCGTCCGGTGGGGCGACCACCGCGCCGAGGGCGAACGAGGCGGACCAGCCGAGGCCGGGCAGCAGCGCATGCACCACCGCTCCCACGCCGACGGTGGTGAACGCGACCAGGCCGACCGAGAGCAGCAGGATCGGCCGGCGGTTGGCGTTGAAGTCCACCAGGGAGGTCTGCACGGCGGCCGCGTAGAGCAGTGGCGGGAGGATGCCGACCAGCACCACCTCGGGCTCCAGCCGGATGTGCGGCACGAACGGCAGGTACGACGCCGCGATCCCGACCGCGATCAGCACGAGTGGACCGGGCACGTCGATCCGGCGCGCCAGCCAGGTGAAGGCCACGACGGCCGACACCAGGCAGACGAGGAGGAATGCGACGTGCACCCGGTCATCATCGCCGAATCCGACTCGACTCATGGCGCGGCAGCGACCAGACTCAGATGGTGAACACCTTCCTCGACCTGCACGTCCCCGGCTCGCCGTTGCTGATCCCGAACCCGTGGGACGTCGGGTCTGCCCGGCTGATGGAGTCGCTCGGCGCCCGGGCGCTGGCCACGACCAGCTCCGGGTTCGCAGCGACGCGCGGCCGGCCGGACGGCGGCGGCTCGCTCGACGACGTGGTCGCCCACTGCGCGGCGGTCGTCGCCGCAGTCGGCGTGCCGGTGTCGGCGGACCTCGAGGACGGCCACGCCCCGTCTGCGGAGGGCGTTGCAGCGACGTACTCCCGCGCGGCCGCGACGGGGCTGGCCGGTGCCTCGATCGAGGACTGGTCGGGTACGACGACCTATCCCCTGGCCGAGGCCGCCGAACGGGTCGCCGCCGCACGCCACGCGGCCCCTGACCTGGTGCTGACCGGCCGGGCCGAGGGCTACCTGCACGGCAACCCGTCGCTGGCGGACGCGATCGAGCGGCTGCAGGCCTATGCCGAGGCCGGCGCCGACGTCCTCTACGCGCCGGGCCTCACCGACCTGGAGGAGATCCGCACGCTGGTCAGGGAGGTGCCCCGCCCGGTGAACGTGCTGCTGCGGCCGGGGATGGCGGTGGCCGACCTGGCCGACGCCGGCGTCGCACGGATCAGCGTCGGCGGCTCGCTGGCCTGGGTCGGGTGGGGTGCGACCGTTGCCGCGACGCGGGCGTTCCTCGACGGTGGGTCCGGCTGGCTCGAGGCGTCCGGACAGGGCCGCGAGGCGGCTGCGCGGGTGATCGGGTGATCAGCTCGCCACCCACGTCATCGGGTCGCCCCAGCCGAGGTCGGTGACGCCGTGCCGGTCCAGCGCCAGCACGGCGAGCGTGCGGCGGTGGGCGGCGAAGGTCAGGACATGGGCGATCATCCCGCCGTACGTGAACACCTCGGCCGGCTCGCACAGCGCATCCACGAAGGTGTCGTCGAGTCGGCCCTGCTCCACGACCTCGCGGACGTGGCCGAGGTAGATCGGCCCCTCCTCGGGGAGCCGCCGGCGCATCGAGGTCAGCGACTCGTGCTCCTCGACCGACCAGTCGTACTCCCGGTTCGCCAGCGCGGCATTCCACATGCCCAGCTGGCCGATCAGGCGGGAGAGCAGCGAGCGCAGCGTCTGCTCGTCCTCGTCGACGTTCAGCTCGATCTGCTCGTCGAACTGCTCGGGGGTCAGGCGCTCGGCGCAGCCGAGGATCTCGCCGGTCAGCCAGACATGGTGCTCGACCATGCGGGTCAACAGGTCCATGGAGCTCACCTTGTCTCGTGCGGGCAGCCGGATGCTGCCGGGGGGATGGAAGTGCACGCCGCTGGGCGCCTCGATCCGGATCGCGTGCGGCTTGCGCCGGAACGCGCCGGGGGTGACGCCGTAGGCCGTCGTGAACGCGCGGGTGAACGCCTCGTGCGAGCCGTAGCCGGCCTCGACGGCGAGGTCGAGGATGGTCCGGTCGGTCGACAGGAGCCGGTAGGCCGCCCGCTCCAGCAGGATCCGTCGGCGGAACCTGCGCGGCGGCTCCCCCGCGACCGAGCTGATCACCCGGTCGAGGTGGAAGCGCGACAGGTACAACCGCGCGGCCAGCTCCTCCGCGGTCGTGTCGTGGTCGTCGAGCGCGCCGGCGAGCACGTCCACGAAGGCGGCGAAGGTGTCGGTCCGCGTGGTCATGGCAGTGATCCTCCCCGCTGCCGACGCTAGTCGGCTTGATCGCGCTTGCGGCCCCGCAATCCTTCAGACGCCAGGGTCCGGGTCCAGCACCAGGGCGCGGATGCGGGCGTCGAGCTCGCGCCGGGTGTCCCGACGGACGACGGCCTCCACCACCTCGATGCCGCCGTTGGGGGAGGCCAGCACCTGCTCCAGCTCGGGGCGGGAGGTCACCCGCAGGTGCGGGACCCGCACGGCAGCGCAGAGAGCGCCGATGTCGACGCCGTGCGGCGTCCCGAACAGCTTGTCATAAGAGGCGGCGCGCTCCGGCGCCCCCTGCTCGAGCGTGGCGAAGATCGAGCCGCCGTCGTCGTTGGCCACCACGATCGTGAGGTCGGGGCGCACCTCGCCGGGCCCGATCACCAGTGCGGTCAGGTCGTGCAGGAAGGTGACGTCGCCGACGTAACCGATCGCCCTCGCCGTCCGCGGCCGAGCGATCGCGGCACCGATCGCGCTGGAGAGGGTGCCGTCGATGCCGGCCAGGCCACGGTTCGCGACCACCTTGTGATGCTGGCCGGCGCCGTACGGGAGCGCCATCAGGTCCAGGTCACGGATCGGGTTGCTGGCGCCGACGTAGAGCAACCCGTCGACCGGGATCGCGGCGTTGACGACCGCGGCGACCTCGTACGGCGTCAGGCCCGGCTCGTCCGCCAGCAGGGCGTCGATCCGCCGGCCCAGCGCGCGGTCCGCAGCACGCCACTCGTCCAGCCAGGCCGGGTCGTCGGAGCGGTCGACGCTGAGCGCGTCGTGCTCGCTGGCCACCGGGAACGGCCGCGCCGGCCAGCGACCGCGCGCCTGCACCGACACGACCTCGACGTCGCCACGCGAGAGCAGCCGGCTCACCGGGCGCGACAGCGTCGGGTGGCCGCAGACCACGACCCGCTCGATGCGGTCTCCGAGCGGACCGGCCAGGAGCAGCCGGTAGGTGCGGATCGGGTTGACGCCGTTGCGCGACCCGCTGGACGGCTCGGCGAGCAGCGGCCAGCTGCCGGCCTCGGCGAGCAGCCGGGCGCGCGGGCCCGCGTCGTCGCCGGCGACCACGACCGTGCGCGGCCCCGTCGCCAGTCGAGTTCCCCCTCGCGGCCCGTCGAGTTCCGGGTTTCGGCCCGTCGAGTCGGGAGTCCTGGCCCATCCGCCGGGCCCTGGAGGGCCGGCCACCAGCGGCTCGACCAGCTGCACGTTGAGGTGCACCGGCCCCCGGTCGAGCCCGCCGAGCGCTATCCCCAGCACGGCACCGAGGGAGTCGTCGATGTCGACCGACACCGCCGCGTCCCCGAAAAGGTCCACCTGGTCGGTGGTCTGGTTGGCCCCGGTGCCACGCAGCTGCGCCGGTCGGTCGGCCGTCACCGCGACCAGCGGCACCCCGGCGTGCGCGGCCTCGAGCACGGCCGGGTGCAGGTTGGCCGCCGCGGTGCCGGACGTGGTGAAGACGGCCGCCGGCCGGCCGGAGACCTTCGCCATCCCCAACGCGAGGAACCCGGCCGTGCGCTCGTCGATCCGCGAGTGCAGCGTCAGCAGGCCGTGGGCGGCGGCCTCGTCCAGGGCGAAGGCCAGCGGGGCGTTCCGCGACCCCGGGCACAGCACGGCGTGCTCGAGGCCGGCGTCGAGCAGCGCCGACACCACGTCGTGGGCAAGGGCCGTCGCACTCATGGGTGCTGAGCCTCCAGCACCGCGGCCACCTCCGCCAGCCGCCGTTCCCAGTGCGTACGACGCCCCTCCCCAGCACGCACTCGCTGCAGGGCAGCGGGATCGACCGAGGGCCGCCGCACGGCGACCGACCCGTCGACCGGGAGCAGCGACCCGGCCGCGACATCGCCCGACAGCAGCTGCACCGTCGCCAGGCCGCACGCATGCGGCAACGAGGGCAGCGCTGCGGCCAGCGCCACACCGGCGGCGATGCCGATGCTCGACTCCACGGCGCTCGACACGACCACCGGCATCCCGATCTCGGCGGCGATCCGCAGGCACGCGCGCACCCCGCCGAGCGGTTGCACCTTCAGGACGGCGATGTCCGCGGCCGCCAGGTCCCTGACCCGGTAGGGGTCCGAAGCCCGTCGGATCGACTCGTCAGCGGCGATCGGGACGGAGACCCGGCGCCGGACGGCAGCGAGCTCCTCCACCGAGGCGCAGGGCTGCTCGACGTACTCCAGGCCGCCGGCAGCCCTGTCCAGCAAGGGGATCCGGGCCGCCGCCTCGTCCGTCGACCAGCCGCCGTTGGCGTCGATGCGCACCTGGCCCGAGGGCCCGAGGGCGTCGCGCACCGCCTCCAGCCGGGCCTGGTCGGCCGCCACCGGCTGGCCCTGCTCGGCGACCTTGACCTTCGCGGTGCGGCAGCCGGCCGACGACCGCACGATCGAGGCGGCCAGCGACGGCTCGCACGCCGGCACGGTCACGTTCACCGGCACCGACGAGCGCACCGGCGCGGGCCAGCCGTCGAAGGCAGCCTCCCGGGCCGCGGCCAACCAGGGCGCCGAGGTGCGCGCGTCGTACTCGAGGAACGGGCTGAACTCACCCCATCCCGCGTCGCCGCGCAGCAGCATCCCCTCCCGCACAGTGATCCCCCGGAAGCGCGTGCGTAGCGGGATCGCGAAGACCTCAGCCACGCGCGACCGCCTCGGCCCGGGCCAGCGCCCGCATCGCCACCCGGTCCGGCTTGCCGTTCGGCAGCACCGGGATCTCCTCGACCACGACGAGCTGGCGGGGCGCCCACACGCGGGGAGTGACGACGTCGCGCAGGGAGGCCAGGACCACGCGGTCCCGGGGTTTGACCACGGCCACCACGCGCTCGCCCCACTCCGGGTCGGGCACACCGACGACCTCCACCGCCATCACCGCGGTGTGCGCGGCGACGGCCGCCGCGACGGCGCCTGCCGGCACCTTGACGCCGCCGGAGATGATCACGTCGTCGACGCGGCCGTCGATGCACAGCCGGTCGTCCTCCCAGTGGCCGAGGTCCGACGTGGCGAACCAGCCGTCCCGCATGACCGAGGCAGTGCGGGCTGGGTCGTCGTACCCGTCGAAGAGCATCGGCCCGCGCAGCAGCACGGCGCCCTCGTCGACGCGCACCTCCACCCCGTCCAGCGGCACCCCGTCGTAGACGCAACCGCCGCACGTCTCGCTCATGCCGTAGGTCTGGACGACCCGGATTCCGTGCTTCTCCGCCTCGGCGCGCGCCCGCCTGTCGAGCGGGCCCCCACCGACGAGCACCGCGTCGAAGTCGGCCAGCGCGTCCAGGTCGTCCTCCTCGTGCAGCTGCCGGGCCAGCTGGGTGGGCACCAGCGAGACGTAGCTGCGGCCGGTGATGCGCTCGCGGGTCGCACGGAAGGACTCGTCGAAGACCACCGGCTCCGTCCCTGCCACCACGGACCGATAGAGCACCTGGACGCCGGCGACGTAGGTCGGCGGCAGGTTCAGCACCCACTGCCCCGGGCCACCGAGCCGTTGGTGCGTCGCGACGGCCGAGGCCCGCATCGCGTCACGGGAGAGCACCACCCTCTTGGGCTCCCCGGTCGACCCCGAGGTCTCGATGACCAGCGGCGGCGGTGAGGGTACGGCGTCCCACTCCTGGAGCAGCGCGAGGATCTCGTCGGCGCTTCCGCTGAGGGGTCGCAGGCTGCTCACCCGGGCAACGCTATCCGGCGGGCGCCCTGACATGATCTCCGCCATGGCCACCGCAGCCCAGTGGATCGAGGGCGCCCGTCCGCGCACCCTGCCGGCTGCCGTCGCCCCGGTCCTGGCGGGCACCGGAGTCGCGGCCTACAGCCATGTCGAGGTGTGGTGGAAGGCCGCGCTCGCGCTGGTGGTCTCGGTGGCGCTGCAGATCGGCGTCAACTACGCCAACGACTACTCCGACGGCATCCGCGGCACCGATGACCACCGGATCGGGCCTCTGCGGCTGACCGGCTCCGGCGCGGCGACCCCGAGGGCGGTCAAGCTCGCGGCCTTCGCCTGCTTCGGGGTGGCCGGCGTCGCGGGCCTGGCGCTCGCGGCCACGACGGCGTGGTGGCTGGTGGCGGCCGGTCTCGTCTGCATCCTCGCGGCCTGGTTCTACACCGGTGGCTCGCACCCCTACGGCTACGTGGGCCTCGGCGAGGTGATGGTCTTCGTGTTCTTCGGGCTGGTCGCGGTCATGGGCACGACGTACGTCCAGGACGACGGCACGCACTATCTGGGCACCCACTCCTACGGCTGGTTCGCCTACGCCCCGACGCCAGCGTCGCTCCCGCCGTCACCGGTGCTCGGCTCCCTCTACGCCGGCATCGGCATCGGCGCGCTGGCCTGCGCGATCCTGGTCGCCAACAACCTGCGCGACATCCCGACCGACCGGGAGTCCGGCAAGCGCACGCTGGCAGTGCTCCTCGGCGAGACCGGCAGCCGCTGGCTCTACGTGGCCCTCGTCGTCGGGTCGGTGGCCGCCCTGGTCGCGGTGGCGCTGGTCACGAGCTGGTGGGCCCTGGTCGGGCTGGCCTCGCTGGTCGCGCTCCTGCCGGCGTCCCGGGTGGTGCTCGCCGGGGCGCGCGGGCCGGCGCTGGTGCCGGTGCTGCAACGCACCGGGCAGGGAGAGCTCGGCTACGGCCTCGGTCTGTTCCTCGCCCTGCTGCTCACCCGCTGAACCGGGCCGCGAGGCCCGACTGGACCGGCCACGGGGCCGAACTCGACGGGCCGCGAGGCCCAACTCAACGAGTTGGCTCGGCCCAGTCGCCGGTGTCGGCGAACCTCTCGAGCGTGGCGAGGAAGGGCGCGACGTCGAGACCCTGGCCCGCCAGCCAGTCGTCGTCGTAGTAGGTGTGCAGGTAGCGCTCGCCACCGTCGCAGATCAACGTGACCACCGACCCGGTCTCGCCACGTGCACGCATCCCGGCGACCAGCCGCAGCGCCCCCCACATCGCCGTGCCCGTGGAGCCGCCGACGAGCCGCCCGCTGACCGTCGAGGTCCACCGCGCCGCCGCGATCGACGCGGCGTCGGGCACGCTGATCATGCAGTCGACCACGCCGGCCTGGAACGACGGCTCGACCCGCGGCCGACCGATCCCCTCGATGCGCGACCCGCGACCGGTGGAGTACGACGCATCACCGCGCCGCCAGCCCTCGAAGAAGGCGGAGTTCTCCGGGTCCACCACGCAGACCCGCGTGTCGTGCCGCTGGTAGCGGACGTAGCGTCCGATCGTCGCCGACGTCCCGCCGGTGCCGGCCCCGACCACCACCCAGCTCGGCACCGGGTGCCGCTCGCGAGCCAGCTGCCCGAAGATCGACTCGGCGATGTTGTTGTTGCCCCGCCAGTCGGTGGCCCGCTCGGCGTAGGTGAACTGGTCCATGTAGTGGCCACCGGACTCGGCCGCGAGCCGGCGCGCCTCGTCGTAGATCGTGCCCGGGTCGTCGACCAGGTGGCACGACCCACCCTGGAACTCGATCAGCTCGATCTTCTCCCGTGAGGTCGAGGCCGGCATCACCGCGACGAAGGGCAGCCCGAGCAGCCTGGCGAAGTAGGCCTCGGAGACCGCGGTCGACCCCGACGATGCCTCGATGACCGTGGAGCCGGAGTGGATCCACCCGTTGCACAGCGCGTAGAGGAAGAGCGACCGCGCCAGCCGGTGCTTCAGGGAACCGGTGGGGTGGACCGACTCGTCCTTGAGGTAGAGGTCGATCCGCCACTCGGGGGGCAGCGGGAAGACGTGCAGGTGCGTGTCCGCCGAGCGGTTGGCGTCGGCCTCGACAAGGCGGATCGCCTCATGCAGCCAGGGCCTCC
Source organism: Nocardioidaceae bacterium (assembly GCA_025980475.1). Lineage (GTDB taxonomy): Bacteria > Actinomycetota > Actinomycetes > Propionibacteriales > Nocardioidaceae > Marmoricola. The sequence continues at coordinate 14,515 of JAICXL010000024.1, forward strand.
CGGACGCGTCGGCCTCGGCCGTCAGGCAGCAGCCCTCGTCGCGCGTCTCCACCCGGCGCTCAGTCCTCGTCCTCGCGGGACCGGATCTGCTCCATCAGCGCGGAAGCCTTCTCGGCCCGGGCCTGGACCCGGGCGGCGAGCCGCTCGCGCTGAGGGGCGAGGTACTTCAACGAGATGAACGACGACAGCAGTGCGGCGATCACGAACGGCCAGAGGAACGCCTGGCTGTCACGGCCCACCACGAGCAGCCAGACCCCGGCGATCACCGCGTAGGTGACCACGAAGAGCGCCAAGCGCAGCAGGGTGTAGGTCCAGAACTCCTTCACCCTGCAAGGGTATGCCGGGACAGGTCCTCCCCCTTCCCCGCGGTACTACCCTTGAGGCGTGCTGCGACTCATCATCTGGCTCATCCTCGTCGGGCTGGTGATCTACGCCGTCTTCTGGGCCATCGACCGCCGCAGCACCGAGCAGCACCCGGAGCAGCCGCGGCCCCGCCGCCCCACGCCACCGGCGCCGCGCGGACCGGACGACGACGAGGACTTCCTCCGCGACCTCGACCGCAAGTGGCGCCGACACCGCGACGACCCGCCCAGCTGAACAGCCGGGCCTTCCCGTCCGGCGTCAGCGCCGGACGACCACCGTCCCGACCATGCCCTGCACGTCGTGCAGCGCGCAGATGTAGTGGTAGGTGCCCGGCTCGGTGAAGGTCACCTTGAAGTCGAGGTGCCCGGGGATGAACGAGCTCAGGTTTCCGCCCCCGTAGCTCGCCGCGGGGACGTACGCCTCCAGGGCCGGGCCTGGTGGCTCCTCCCCGAAGGTCACCGTGTGCGGGCCGCCCATCCCCGGGTTCGTGAACGTCACGGTGCCGCCAACGGGGACGGTCACCCTCTGGTGCACGAACCTCATCAGCATGGCGTTCATGTCGTCGTTGCCCACCATGACGGTGTGCGGGCCGGCCATCGCTGCCATCCGGTTGGTCTCCGCGCGCAGCCGGTTGCCGTCGGTGACGATCGCGTTCGCCTCGAGCTGCGCCCGGTGGTCGATCTCGGCCTGGGTCATCGGGTAAGGCGTCCCGGCCGGGTCCACCGTCACGACGCCCTTCATCATCGCGCCGTGCACGAGGCAGTAGTAGGTGTAGGTGCCGGCGTCCGGGAAGGTCAGGTCGTAGCTGGCGACGTGCGCCACCGGAGGCAGCGGCCCGGCATCCTCACCGGTCGGGACAGTCGTCATGATGCCCGAGTTGTAGTCGCCCCCGCCTTGGAGGACCGGCCCTCCTTGGGTAGTGATCTGCGAGGTGATGCCCGGGTTGAACTCCGGCAGCGCGTCCTGGGGCTGCCCGCCGTCCAGGAAGGTGACGGTGTGCAGCTCGATCGAGTTCGCCACCCAGTGCACCGTGTCGCCGGCATCGATGGTGATCTCGCCGGGCAGGAACTTCATCCCGGAGATCGCACTGTCGGGCGACTGGGCGCCGACCAGCACCGTCCAGGTCTGCGGCGAAGTGTCGGCCCCGGCCATGGCGGGTGACCAGACGACCACCCCCAGCGCAAGGGCCGTCAGGACGACGAGCAGGCGGACGGCGGACAGTGGTTTCACGGACATCGTGCCTCCAGGTGGTGGGCCCCCAGTCAGGGGTACGCCCGCTCACCACGGCTGCGCCATAGTCCCTTCGGGCCGTTGACACGGCATGAACCGGGACGGAATCGACCGAACCGGTCAGGCGTACCGGTCAGGCGTAGGAGTGCATGCTCCCCTGGCCGAAGAAGAAATTGATGCCGATGAAGTTGAACCACAGCGTGGCCAGGCCGATGAGCGCGATGATCGCAGCGGCGCGGCCCTTCCAGCCCGCGGTGGCGCGGGCGTGCAGGTAGGCGGCGTACACCACCCACGTGATGAAGGCCCAGACCTCCTTGGGGTCCCAGCTCCAGTAGGTGCCCCACGCGTGCTTGGCCCAGATCGGCCCGGCGATCAGCGCCGCGAACGTCCAGACGGGAAAGGCGAATGCCTGGGTCCGGTAGGCGACCCGGTCCAGCGCCTCGAGCCCGGGGAGCCTGGCCAGGTAGCCGCGCCCGGTGGCGAGTCCGGTGGCGTGTCCGGTGGCGTGTCCACGGGCCAGCCAGCGCTCCTTGACCAGGTAGAGCACCGAGGCCATCCCGCCGATGGTGAAGGCGCCGGTCGCGATGATGGCGGCGACCACGTGGATCACCAGCCAGGGTGACTGCAGGGCGTCCCGCAGCGGCGTGACCGGGCTGTAGAGCAGCAGCACGTCGGCCATCAGGGTCACCAGCACGAAGCCGGTGACGATCGGCGCCAGCCACGACAGCGAGAACTTCCGGTAGAGCAGCAGGTAGCCGGCCGCCACGACGAGCGTGCCGGTCAGGGTGAACTCGTACATGTTGCCCCACGGCACCCGGGCCGGGTCGGCGGCGAGCCCGCGGGAGACCACGGCGACCAGGTGGATCGCCGCGGCGACCACCGTCAGCGCGAGGCCGATCCGCCCGAAGCGGTCGGCCCGATCACCGGTGTGGTCGTACGGCGCAGCCGGGGCGGCTCCCGTGGTCACCGGGGGGTCTTCCCGCACCGCCGACCCGGCCACGGCGCCGACCGCCGCCCGCGCCGGCTCCCGGGCCGGCTCCCGGGCCGGCTCGCCGGTCGACGCGGTCACCGGCACCTTGCGCTCGACGGCCCACTGGGCCAGGTGCGCGAGCAGCGCCAGGAAGTAGACGACCGCGCACGCGGCGACGGCCTGGTTGCTGAGCACCTCGAACTGCTCGTGGCTCACGAATTCTCCTCAGCTGTGCTCGGGCCGTCGGAGCGGCGGCTTCCGTGTCCGTCGACCGGCCGGTCGGACAACCCACCGACCAGGCCGTCGACCTCGCCGGCGAGATCACCCCCCGCTGTCCGGTCGAGGCCGGCCACCTCGACGAGGGTACGCCCGCCCTCGCGGCGCACCTTCACCCACATCCGGCGTGGCCGGATGAAGAGCGAGCCGAGCAGGCCGAGCAGGGCCAGGCTCATGCCGAGCAGCGCCAGCCAGTCGGCCGGCGAACTGCTGATCTGCAGCTTCACGAAGCGGCTGACCCCGTCGAAGGTGACGGTGCCCATCCCGTCGGGCAGCTTCTGGCTCTGCCCCAGCATCAGGTCCAGGCGCAGCGGCTTGCCGTCGGCCTTCCGGATCGGCGTGAGGTGCTGCTTGTCCAGGGTGTAGACCGACTGCGGCTGGCCGCTGTCGAGGCCGAGGTCGCCGCGGTAGGCGAGCATCGAGACTGCGGGGTTCTTCGCGTCCGGGAACGCCGAGAAGGGCCCACTGCGCATCGTGAAGGCGTAGGTCGGGTAGAACTCGCCCTCGAAGCCCAGCTGCTCGGGCCGGCCCGTGCTCGACACGGCGTCGGGGACCTTGACCACGCCGAAGGAGCGGAAGGTCGCGTTCTCGGGCAGGAAGACGACCGGCCCGGCATAGGCGACGTGGCCCTGTCCGTCCCGCACGGTGATGTGCGGGGCGTACCCGTGGCTGATCAGGTAGACGTCCGTGCCGTCGAGCTGGAGCGGGTGGTTGACCGAGATCGTGGCGTGCTTCCGGGGCGCCGTCGGGGAGCTCTGGTAGTCCAGCCCGGCGGAGAACTTGTGCGCCTGCCCGGCCTCGCGGCCGCGGCGGATGAAGGTGACGTCGAAGTTGGTGACCTTGAACGAGAACGGGGCCAGGTTCTCCGGGTTGAAGAGCGATCCGGAGGTGAAGTCGTCGTACTGGCTGAGCGAGTTGGAGAAACCGTGACCGGTCACCACGATCACGCCGCCCTTGAAGCCGAAGAGCGAGCCGATCGCCACCCCGGCGAGCACGAGCAGCACCGAGACGTGGAAGAGCAGGTTGCCTGCCTCGCGGAGCTTGCCCCGCTCGGCGGCGAGCGACTCGACCGCAGACCCCTCACCGGCGGCCGGGGCCGTCGCGACGCGGAAGCGACGCCTGCGCAGCAGCCGGCGAGCCCGCTCGAGCACGGCCTCGGGCGGCTCGTCGGTCACGAAGGAGCGGTGCTCCGGCAACCGCTCGAGCCGGTGCGGCGCCCGCGGCGGTCGGGCCCGCAACCCGCGCCAGTAGACCGCGGAGCGCGGCAGGATGCAGCCGACCAGCGAAACCATCAGCAGGATGTAGATGGCCGAGAACCAGGCGGAGCTGAAGACGTGGAAGAGGCCGAGCTTCTGGTAGATCGGCGTCAGGTGCGGGTGCTGGCCCTGCCACTGCGAGGCGCGGTTGGGGTCGACGGTCTCCTGCGGGATCACCGACCCGGGCACCGCGGCCAGGGCGAGCAGGAAGAGCAGGATCAGCGCGATCCGCATCGAGGTCAGCTGCCGCCAGGCCCAGCGGCCGAGCTCGCGCGGGGCGAGGCCGGGAGGCGCCGTGGCCGGCCGGTCCTGCCGGTTCCGCTGCACGGGCACGTCCTGGTCCTCGCGGTGGTCCAACCGGTCGAGACTCATCAGACGCCTGCCGTGAAGCCGGGGAAGACCGAGCCGCGCATCCAGCCGACGGCGACGTCCCACCAGCCGGTGACCAGCGCCAGGCCCACCGCCACCAGCATCAGCCCGCCCAGCGCGGTGACCCAGCGCTGGTGCCGGCGGACCCAGCCGATCGCGCCGAGCATCCGCCGGTAGGCGAGTGCCGCGACGATGAAGGGCAGACCGAGGCCCACGCAGTAGGCGACGCTGAGCAGCGCGCCACGACCGGCGCTGCCCTCGTGGGCCGACAGGGACGTGACCGCCGCGAGCGTGGGCCCGATGCAGGGTGTCCAGCCGAGAGCGAAGAGCAGTCCCAGCAGCGGGGCCGCCGCGAGTCCCACCGCCGGCACCCGGTGGACCCGGTAGTCGCGCTGCAGCCACGGGAGCGCCCCGATGAAGGCGACCCCGAGCGCGATCACGAGGATGCCGAGCCCGAACTCGAGCTGCCGCTGGTAGGCGAAGAGCCAGTCCCCGACCGAGCCGAAGAGCGCACCCCAGGAGACGAAGACGAAGGTGAAGCCGAGCACGAAGAGCAGCGAGCCGGCCAGCATCCGGCCGCGCCGCGCCTGGGCGAGGTCGGCCCCGGAGAGGCCGGTGGCGTAGGAGAGGTAGCCGGGCAGCAGCGGCACCACGCAGGGCGAGAAGAAGGAGATCAGCCCGGCGACGAGCGCGACCGGTACGGCGAGCAGCAGCGAGCCGTCCAGTGCCGTGTCGCGGAACCAGGAGCCGATGCTGAGCAGGATCACGAGGCGGCCTCCGGGGAGCGTGCCCCGGCCGACTCGGCGAGGTCGATCAAGGTCTGCTTGCTGGTCACCTCGCCCAGGATGCTGGCGGCAACCCGGCCCTTGCGGTCGATGACCACCGTGCTCGGGATCGCGGTTGGTCCGAGCGTCCCGCGGAAGGCGAGCAGGTTCTTGCCCGACGGGTCGTAGATGGAGGGGTAGGGCACGTGGTACGTCCTCACGAAGGCGCGCGCCTGGGCCGCGCTCGGGTCGCGCGAGTTGATGCCGAGGAAGACCACGCCGCGGGGCCGCAGCTGACGGGCCGCGGCGACGAGGTTGTCGGCCTCCGCCCGGCACGGCGGGCACCACGAGCCCCAGATGTTCACCACCACGACCTTGCCGCGGTCGGCGGCGAGCGACAGGTGCCTGCCGTCCAGCGACTTCCCCTCGACGGCACCGGGCGCCTGGCGCCTGGCCACCGGGACCTGGGCGATGACGCCCTCGCCGGCGACGTAGCCCTTGGCGCCGGTGGCGGCGGAGCCGCACGCGGAGAGCAGGACCGACAGCAGCCCGAGCACGAGCACGGGCAGCAGCGGGGGGAGCACGCGGGAACGAGTCATCGGCGTCAGGGCGATCAGGAGATCGGCTTCTCCTCCTCGGGGGCACCGCCTGCGGAGAAGGCCGCCCGGCGGTCACCGACCGGGATCAGGTCGCCGGCGGGCTCGGCATAGCTGATCGTGACCAGCCGCCCGTCTTCGAAGGCGAACGAGGTCAGGCTGCACAGCGTGCACTGCCGGTGGCGCGGGTCGTGCAGGAAGCGCCGACGCTCAGCGAAGAGCCGGGTCACCCAGATCGGCAGCTGGTGGGAGACCACCACGGTCTCGTGCCCCGCGGCGGCGGCGCGGGCGTCCTCGACGGCGGCCCACATCCGCTCGGCGATGTCGCGGTAGGGCTCCCCCCACGACGGCGTGAACGGGTTCCACAGGTGTCGCCACGTCGAGGGCCGCTGGAAGATGCCGCTGCGCAGGCTGAACGGCCGGCCCTCGAAGATGTTGGTCGACTCGAGCACGCGCTCGTCGGTGAGCACCTCCAGGTCTCGTACGGCGGCCAGCGGGGCCGCGGTCTCCCGGGCGCGCTCCAGCGGCGAGGAGACGATCCGGACGATGTCGCGGCCGCCGATCCGCTCCGCGACCCGCTCGGCCATCCGGCGACCGAGGTCGGAGAGGTGGTAGCCCTCCGAACGGCCGTAGAGGACGCCCTGGGGGTTGTAGACCTCGCCGTGGCGGAGCAGGTGGACGGTGGTCCTCATCGGGCCGCTCCGGCGGCCTCGGCGGCGGCCGGCAGCGCGGCCAGCACGTGCTCGACCGCCCGGTCGTCGTGGGCCGCGGAGCAGAACCACGCCTCGAACGCGCTCGGGGGCAGGTAGACCCCTCGCTCGAGCATCGCGTGGAAGAACGCCTTGAAGGCAGTGGTGTCCTGGGTGCCCGCTGTCGCGTAGTCGGGCACGTCGGTGGTGCCCTCAGGGGTGAAGAAGACACTGAACATGCTGCCTCCTGCCTGGACCACGTGCGGCACGCCGGCAGCGCTGAGCGCCTCGTCGGCCGCCGCCGAGATCGTCGCGGCCACCCCGTCGACGTGGGCGTAGACCTCGTCGGTGGCGAGGCGCAGCGTGGCCAGGCCGGCGGTGGTCGCGACCGGGTTCCCCGACAGGGTGCCGGCCTGGTAGACGGGGCCCTCCGGCGACAGCCACGCCATCCCGGCGGGGGGCCCGCCGAGGGCGGCCGCCGGGAAGCCACCGCCCATCACCTTGCCGAAGGTCATCAGGTCCGGCGCCCAGCCCTCCCGGGCGCCGTCCAGGCCCCACTGGCCGCGGCGCGACACGCGGAAGCCGGTCATCACCTCGTCGGAGACGAAGAGCGCCCCGTGGCGGGCGCAGATGCGAGCGAGGACCTGGTTGAACCCGGGGGCCGGCGGGACGACGCCCATGTTGCCCGGGGATGCCTCGGTGATCAGGCAGGCGATCTCGTCGCCGCGCTCGGCGAAGGCCTTCTCGACCGCCGCCGGGTCGTTGTAGGGCAGCACCAGGGTCGCTGCGGTCGAGGCGGCCGGCACCCCGGGTGTGCCGGGCACGGCGTGGGTGGCCAGTCCCGAGCCGGCCTCGGCCAGCAGCGAGTCGACGTGGCCGTGGTAGCAGCCGGCGAACTTGACCACGAGGTCGCGGCCGGTGAAGCCGCGCGCCAGCCGGATGGCCGACATCGTCGCTTCGGTGCCCGAGGAGACCAGTCGGACCTGTTCGACGGGGGTGCGGGCGACGATCTCCTCCGCCAGCTCCACCTCGCTGCGTGTCGGGGTTCCGTACGACGTCCCCCGGGCCACGGCCTCCTGCACTGCCGCCTGGACGTCGGGATGGGCGTGCCCCAGAAGCATCGGCCCCCACGAGCAGACCAGGTCGACGTACTGGTTGCCGTCGACGTCGGTCAGCCAGGCACCCCGGGCGGAAGCGATGAAGCGCGGGGTGCCACCGACGGCGCTGAACGCCCGGACCGGCGAGTTCACCCCGCCGGGCGTGACCGCCCGGGCCCGGTCGAACCAGGCGGCGGACTGTCCGGCCGCCTGTCGGGGGAGCTGCTCGGTGTGCACCTCCGCATTCTCCCCGACTAGCGTGAAGACCACGAATCGGGTTCATGGCCGCCAGCGCTGGGTACACCTGATAAGTCGATAAAAGGAGCCCCGGAACGCACGGAACCGGTGTCACCCCCAGCTGCCGCGCGGCAGCGGCGTCATGAGGTTGGCCGACCACCGTCTCCTCACCGCGGAGCGAGATGTGACTCACAGGTGACGGAGGGCGTGACCTACGCCTCGGATACTCGTTGATTCAGGTGTCGTTCGGCGCGAGGGAGACCGGCGACAAGGATCACTTGGGAGAGAGCACGCATGGCAGCGAAGGCCCCACGGAAGGCCCCCGCCCCGGGTTCGGCGAGGGCGCTCAGCAGGCGGAGCAAGGCGCTCGCGATCGTCCCCGTCGCGCTCCTGTCCGGACTGTGGACCGCGAGCCTGGTGACCACCTCGGCCACCGCAGCCGGAACCCACGACCGCCACGGGTCGGTGCTCCCTGACGGGACCCACGTGCCTACGAAGGCGATCGAGGCCCCCGCCAGCGTGCCGGTCCCGGGCGTCATCGCTCCCGGAGTCCCGGCCGGGACCGCCGACTCGGTCGTCACCGGCGCCTCCACCAACGGAATCCCCGCACCCGCCCTGGCCGCCTACCAGCGCGCCGCCCAGGTGATCGACACCGCCGACAAGAGCTGCAACATCCCGTGGGAGCTGATCGCCGCGATCGGCCGAGTCGAGTCCGACCACGGCCAGTTCGGCGGCAGTCACCTCACCGCGAAGGGCATCGACGAGCCGGGCATCTACGGCCCCGTGCTCGACGGCCGCAACGGCACCCAGGCGATCCCCGACACCGACGGCGGCCTGATCGACCACGACAAGCAGTGGGACCGCGCCGTCGGCCCGATGCAGTTCATCCCGTCCACCTGGTCGGTGGTCAAGGTCGACGCGGACAACGACGGCCAGCGCAACCCACAGGACATCAACGACGCGTCGCTGGCCACCGCCGTCTATCTCTGCTCCGGCACCGAGAACCTCTCCACCCGCTCTGGCCAGGAGCAGGCGGTCTACCGCTACAACCACAGCCAGCAGTACGTCGACCTCGTCCTGCGCCTGATGGAGGCCTACAGCCACGGCGACTACACCGCCGTCCCGGCCGGCACCTCCGCGGGCACGCTGTTCACGCCCGACTACGCCTCAGCGGTCCACCGGGCCCACCACCGGGCGGCCGTCCGCACGCAGCACCAGGCCCGGACGCACAGCGGCGGGTCGACCTCTGGCGGCGGCTCCACCTCGACCCGTTCGACCGGCGGATCCGGCACCGGCTCGACCGGCGGCACCGGCACCACCCTGCCGACCAGCCCCAGCACCCCCAGCAGCGGCGGCAGTCTCAGCGACACCACCAAGAAGGTGACCGACGGCCTCAAGGACGCGACCGGTGGCACCACGAACAAGGTCACCCAGCCGGTGGTCGACCTGATCACCCAGACCGAGGCCAAGACTCTCTGCACCAACAAGCTGGGCAGCCTTCCACTCCTCACGCAGAAGTTGCTCCCCAGTGACGCTGAGTCCGTGTGTGAGAACAAGCTCACCGGTCAACCGCAGGCCGATGCGTCGAGCCTGCTGCAGGACGTGCTCACCCTGCTGGGGGTGTGAGCCCGCCCCTGATCCCGGCTCGGGCTCACCCAGCCAGCAGCTGGACCGCCTCGAGAGCCCAGTAGGTCAGCACCACGTCGGCCCCGGCCCGCCGGATCGAGGTCAGCGTCTCGATGATCGCGGCCTCGCGGTCGATCCAGCCGCGGGCGGCGGCGGCCTCGACCATGGAGTACTCGCCCGAGATGTTGTAGGCCGCGACCGGCACCTGGACCGCCGACCGCACGGCGCGGACGACGTCGAGGTAGCCCATGGCCGGCTTGACCATCACCATGTCGGCGCCCTCCTCGACGTCGAGCAGCGCCTCGCGGACCCCCTCGAGACCGTTCGCGGGGTTCTGCTGGTAGGTACGCCGGTCGCCCTGCAGCGAGGAGTCGACGGCCTCGCGGAACGGCCCGTAGAAGGCCGATGCGTACTTCGCCGAGTAGGCCAGGATGCCGGTGCCGTAGTGCTCCTCGGCGTCGAGCGCCCGCCGGACGTGGCCGACCTGGCCGTCCATCATCCCGCTGGGCGCTACCAGGTCGACACCGGCGGCCGCCTGGGCCACCGCCATCTGGGCGTAGATCTCCAGGGTGCGGTCGTTGTCGACGTTGCCGTCGGGGTCGAGGACGCCGCAGTGACCGTGGTCGGTGAACTCGTCGAGGCACAGGTCGGACATCACCGTCAACTGGTCGCCGACCTCCGCGACGACGTCGGTGATGGCCAGGTTGAGAATGCCGTCGGGCTCGACCGCCCCGGTGCCGGTGGCGTCCTTCTCGGCCGGGATGCCGAAGAGCATCACCCCGCCGAGACCGGCAGCAACCGCGTCGGCGGCGGCCTTCTTCAAGCTGTCGCGGGTGTGCTGCACGACGCCGGGCATGCTCTTGATCGGGGTCGGCTCGGGCGCGTCCTCGTGGACGAAGAGCGGCAGCACCAGCTGGCGCGGCTCCAGCGTGGTCTCGGCGACCAGCCGGCGGAGGGCCGGAGTACGACGCAGCCGCCGGGGCCGGATGTCGGGGTAACCCATCAGCGGGCCCTCCCCGTCATGGGGAGTCGGCACAAGCCTCGCCGGACTCCCGTCACTGCGACCGCACCTTCCGCCGGCCGGAGGGTCGCCGCTCCGACGGCTTCGTCACCGGCTGGCCGGCCTCGAGCAGGGAGGCTCGCCGGACCGCCCCGAAGTCGGCGAGCGCGTCGGCGAGCTCCTCCACCGACGGGTGGGCAGCCATCACGTCGACCCGCAGGCCGTGCTCCTCCGCCGTCTTGGCCGTGGCCGGGCCGATCACCGCGATCACCGTCGAGGCGTGCGGCTTGCCGGCGATGCCGACGAGGTTGCGCACCGTCGAGGACGAGGTGAAGACGACCGCGTCGAACTTGCCGCTCTTGATCGCCTCGCGCACCGGCGCCGGCGGCGGCGCGGCACGCACGGTGCGGTAGGCGGTGACGTCGTCGACCTCCCAGCCGAGCTCGACGAGCCCGGCGACCAGCGTCTCGGTGGCGATGTCGGCCCGGGGCAGGAAGACCCGGTTGATCGGGTCCAGGAGCCCGTCGAAGGGCGGCCAGTCCTCCAGCAGGCCGCGGGCGGACTGCTCGCCCGAGGGCACCAGGTCGGCGTTCAGGCCCCAGTCTGCGAGACAGGCTGAGGTCTTGTCACCGACGGCAGCGATCTTCAGGCCGGAGAAGGCGCGCGCGTCGAGACCGTACTCCTCGAACTTCTCCCGCACCGCCTTGACCGCGTTGCCCGAGGTGAAGGCGATCCATTCGTAGCGGCCCTCGACCAGGCCGCGCACCGCCTTGTCCATCTGCTGGGGGTTGCGGGGAGGTTCGACCGAGATAGTCGGGACCTCCTCGGGCACCGAACCGAAGGAGCGCAGCCGCGCCGACAGCGAGCCGGCCTGCTCCTTGGTGCGGGGAACCAGCACCCGCCAGCCGAAGAGCGGCTTGGTCTCGAACCACGACAGCGACTGCCGCAGGTCGACGACGGGGCCGACCACGGTCACGGCGGGTTCGGTCATCCGGGCGGCCTTCGCGTCGGCGCCGATCCGCCCGAGCGTCGACACGACGGTCTGCTGGGTGGTTTCGCTGCCGGAGCGCGTCATCGCGACCGGGGTGTCCTCGTCGCGGCCGGCCTCAACCAGCTGCCGGGCGACCTGCGCGATCGGGCCGCAGGCCGACATCAGCACCAGGGTCGGGTAGGCGGCGTAGGCGCTCCAGTCGACCTTCGCGTCCCCGCAGGACACGACGGCGACCTCGCGGTGGGTCTTGGTGGTCAGCGGGATGCCGGCGTACGCCGGGACCGCCGTGGCCGACGAGACACCGGGCACCAGGTCGAAGCCGATGCCCGCCTTCACGCAGGCCTGGGCCTCCTCGGGCCCGGAGGCGTAGAGGAACGGGTCCCCGGAGAGGAGCCGGACCACCCGCCTGCCGCTGCGGCCCTGCCTGACGACGAGCTTGGACCGGGCGGCGTGGGTGAGCGGCTGGCCGTCCTCGCCGAAGCCGCCGTCGACGAAGACGGGCGCCCCGGGGACGGCCTCCTCGGCGGTCGGGACCTCAGCCGCGCACGACAGGCCCAGCAGCGAGCGCACCATCGGCTCGTGCTCAGGCACCTCGGTGACCACGATCTCGGCGGACCGGAGCAGCTCGACCGCACGCACGGTGAGCAGGTCGGGGTCACCGGGGCCGGTGCCCACGAAGGTCACCCACCGCGTGGGTCGCGCCGCCTTCCCGGTCTGCGGGCCGGTCTGCGAGCCGGTCTGCGGCCCGGTCTGCGGCCCGGTCTGCGGCCCGGTCTGGTCGCCGCTCTCGTTGATGGTCTTGTGGTCGATCTTGGTCACGATCGGCTTCGCCTCACTTGCTGCTTGCGATTGGTCGGATGTCGATCAGGTCTGCGGCGCCGTCGGCGATCATCTCCTCAGCCAGCGCCCGGCCGAGCGCCTCCGGATCGGTGGTCGGCCCGGAGGCGGAACGTCGCACGGCGACGGCACCGTCGGTGCTCGACGCCACCGCCCGCAGCCACAGCTCCTCGCCCTGCTCACCCTCGGCGACCTCGGCAAGGGCGCCGACCGGTGCTGCGCAGCCGGCCTCGAGGACGGCCAGCAGGGTGCGCTCGGTGGTCACGCACGCGCGGGTGCGCGGGTCGTCCAGGGCCTGGCGTACGGCGTCCACCAGCTCGTCGTCCGCCCGGCACTCCACCGCGAGCGCCCCCTGGCCGGCTGCCGGGAGCACCTGCAGCGGGTCGAGCACCTCGGAGATCTCATCGAGCCGCTCGAGCCGGGCCAGCCCCGCCCGGGCGAGCACGACGGCGTCGAGCTGGCCGGAGCGCACCTTGCCGATGCGGGTGTCGACGTTGCCGCGGACGTCGACCAGGTCGAGGCCGATCCCGAGCGCGCGAAGCTGGGCGACGCGCCGGGGGGCGCCGGTGCCGACGCGGGAGCCCGTGGGCAGCTCGGCCAGGGTGAGCCCGTCGCGGGCGACCGCCACGTCGCGCGGGTCCTCGCGCACGGGGACGGCCGCGAGCGCGATCCCCTGCGCGGGGGCGGTGGGAAGGTCCTTGAGGGAGTGGACGGCGACGTCGACGTCACCGCGCAGCAGGGCGTCGCGCAGCGCGCTGACGAAGACGCCGGTGCCACCGAGGGCGGCGAGCGACGCCCGGCTGACGTCGCCCTCCGTGGTCACGTCGACGAGCTGCACCGGCCGGCCCAGTGCCTGCTCGAGCCGTGCGGCGACCTGGCCGCTCTGGGCGCGGGCGAGGGCGGAGGCACGGGTGCCGACGCGCAGCGTCGTCGGGGACGTCGCGGGGGTCATGTCACGCCCTCCGCCCGGGTCACGGCCTGCACGGCCTCGGGGTCGAGCGCGAAGAGCTCGGCGAGGGCGGCGGCGTAGGAGACCGCGCCGACCTCGTTGGCGAGCTCCTTCACGCGCACCGTGGGCTGGTGGAGCAGCTTGTCGGCGACCCGGCGCACGGCCTGCTCCACCTCGGCGCGGGCGTCGTCGTCGAGACCGGGCAAGCGGCCGAAGACGCGCGCCAGCTCGGCGTCGACCACGCCGGTCGCCATCGTCCGCAGCGCGATGACCGTGGGGGTGACGCTGGCCGCGCGCCGCAGCGCAAGGTAGGAGGTGATCTCCTCGGCGACGATGCGCCGGACGTCCTCGACACCGACGGTGTCCTCGTCGTGCGCCTCGGCGAGCGTGGCCAGGTCGACCAGGTGCACCCCGGGCAGCTGCATCACGCCGGGGTCCACGTCGTGCGGCAGCGCGAGGTCGACGACGACGAACGGCTCGGTGCGGCCCGCCCGGCCGGCGGCCACGGTCGACTCGCCGACCACCACGCCCACCGCGCCGGTGCAGGAGACGAGCAGGTCGGCGCCCTCGATGGCGTAGCGGAGGTCCCCGAGCGGGACGGCCGAGGCGGCGTAGGACTCCGCCAGCCTGGCCGCGCGGTGGGGCGTGCGGTTGGCCACGGCGATCGACTCGACGCCCGAGCGCGCGAGGGTGGCGACCGCCAGGGCCGCCATCGAGCCGGCACCGACCACGACGGCCCGCTTGCCCTCGAGGGTGCCGAGGTGCCCCGTCGCCCGGTCGAGCGCGGCACCGACCAGCGACGGGGCAGCCCGGTCGATGTCGGTCTCGGCGTGGGCGCGCTTGCCGACCCGCAGGGCCTGCTGGAAGAGCGAGTTCAGCGCGGCGCCGACACCGCCGTTCTCCTGCGCGACCCGCAAGGCCTCCCGCGCCTGCCCGAGGATCTGAGCCTCGCCGACGGCCAGCGAGTCCAGCCCTGAGGTGACGTGGAAGAGGTGCGAGACGGCCCCGTCGTCGTAGTGGACGTAGAGGTGCGGGAGCAGGTCGTCGAGCTGCTCGCCGGCGCGCTCGCAGAGCAGCCCCGAGATCGCCTCGACGCTGCCGTGGAATCGGTCGACGTCGGCGTAGACCTCGACGCGGTTGCAGGTCGCCAGCACCGCCGCCTCCGCGACGTGCTCGTTGTCCAGGGCCGCGTGGACGAGCTTGGCCACGTCGTCACCCTCGAGGGCGACCTTCTCCAGCAGCGAGACGGGGGCCGACCGGTGCGACATCCCGACCACGAGAACGCTCACGACGCGCCCACCTCCGTGGTCGGCACCCGGTCGGCACCGGACTTGCGCTGCTCGTGGTAGGCGAGGATCTGCAGCTCGCTGGAGAGGTCGACCTTTCGGACGTCCACCCCCGGGGGCACGGCGAGGATCCTCGGTGCGAAGTTGAGGATGCTGCGGATCCCGGCCGCGACCATCTTGTCGCAGACCGCCTGGGCGGCCGAGGCCGGCGCGGCGATCACGCCGATCGCGACACCGTGCTCGCTGACGATCGCCTCGAGCTCGTCGAAGTCGCGGACCTTCAGCCCGGCCACCACCTCGCCCTGGCGGGAGGTGTCGGCATCGAGCAGCGCCACGGTGCGGAAGCCTCGGGAGGAGAAGCCCGAGTAGTTCGCCAGCGCGTGGCCGAGGTTGCCGATGCCGACGATGACCACGGGCCAGTCCTGGGTCAGTCCGATCTCCCGGGCGATCTGGTAGCGCAGGTACTCGACGTCGTAGCCCACTCCCCGGGTGCCGTAGGAGCCGAGGTGGGAGAGGTCCTTGCGGAGCTTGGCGCTGTTGACGCCTGCGGCCGCGGCCAGCTCCTCGCTGGAGCAGGTGGCCTGCCCGGAGTCGAGCAGTGCGTTGAGTGCCCGCAAGTACACCGGCAGGCGCGCGACGGTCGCCTCGGGGATGCGTGAGCTGCTCACGGTCTCGACTCTCCAGAGCCGCCGCCCGGCCGTGTTCTGGGTGGCCTTCGGAAGCGGCGGTCAGGCAACTTTATGCACTTTGTGAACGAGGGAACAAACCGAGACCGCTGGGTGGCTAGCACACGTGAGTCGTGTCACGTCCGCCGGGGTGGGCGGACGCGGCGCCTCCCGCGTCGTCGCCCCGTCGGGTCGGCCTCACTGCGGGGCCAGGGCCGCGCGCAGCCGCGTCGCGTCGACGCGCCAGAAGTCGTGCTGCCGTCCGTCGACGAAGGTCACCGGGATCTGCTCGCCGTACTCCGCCATCAGCTCCGGCGATCCGGTGATGTCCACCTCGTCCCAAGAGGTGCCGCTCTCCGCGCACACCCGGTCGATGACCGCCCGGGCGTCGTCGCACAGGTGGCAGCCGGGCTTGGCATAGAGCAGGACCCGGGCAGGCGTCGGCTCGGTCATCGCCTCACTCCTCCAGCAGGCCCAGGCCGCGCCGCCGCTCCGTTGCGCGCAGCCGGCCCTTCTGCACCTTGCCGGTGACTGTGTGGGGGAGGGCGGCGACGACCTCCACGACGCTCGGCTGCTTGAACCGCGCGAGCCGCGCGGCGCAGTGCCGGCGTACGGCGTCTGCCAGCTCCGCGGCGTCCTCGCCGGGATCGACGGGCCTGACGTAGGCGGCGACCGCCTCACCGCTCTGGTCGTCCGCCACCCCGATCACCGCGGCCTCCGCGACCTCGTCGAGCTCGGTGATGACCTCCTCGACCTCGCTGGGGTAGACGTTGAAGCCGGAGACGATCACCAGCTCCTTGACCCGGTCGACGAGGTAGAGGTCGCCCCCCGGGTCGAGGTAGCCGACGTCGCCGGTGGCGAACCACCCCTCAGCGTCCGGTCCGTCGGCGCCGTCCGGCCAGTAGCCGGAGAAGAGGTTGTCGCCGGCGACGACGATCTCTCCGGCGTCCCCGCCCTCGGGCTCGTCCCCCCTGTCGTCCACGAGCCGGAGCCTGATGCCGGGCAGCGCCGCCCCCACCGAGCGGGCCGTCGGCTCCTTGCTGCACAGCGTCGAGGTGACCACAGGTGCCGCCTCGGTCAGCCCGTAGCCCTGGTGCACGGCCACGCCGGTGACGGCGGTGAACTCGTCCACGACCTCCGGCGCCAGGGGCGCCGAGCCGCTCAGCACCAGGCGCACCGGCCCGAAGCGCTCCCCGAGCGACGGCACGTCGCGCCAACGGGCGAAGACGGCTGGTGCGACGGGCAGGACCGAGACCGCCTCGTCCTCGACGATGTCGAGGACGCCGTCGGGGTCGAACCGGTCCACGAGCACCAGGCGGGCATGCTGGCGCAGCACCTGGCCGAGGACGGCGTTGAGGCCGTAGACGTGGAAGAGCGGAAGCACGCCGAGGACGACGTCACGACCCATGATCATGGGCGGCTGGACCGACGCCACCTGCTCGATGTTGGCGAGCAGCGCACGGTGGGAGAGCATCGCCGCCCGGGGACGACCCGACGTGCCGCTGGTGTAGAGCAGCACGGCCAGCGCCTCGGGGTCCCGCCGGGCGGGGACAGGTCGGGGTGGCTCGGCGACCAGCTCCTCGAAGGAGTGCTCGCCCTGCTGCGCCGGCGTACCCACCGTCACCACCCGGGGCCCGGTCTGGGCCGCCGCTGCGCCGGTGCCGGCGGCCAGGGCGTCTCCGACCCCGAGCACGGCGGCGCGCACGACGTCGGCCGTGGTCGCGTCGACGACCACCAACCGCGAGCCGGAGTCCACCAGCATCCGCAGCAGCTCGCCGGTGACCGCTCGGGGGTTGACCGGGACGGCGACCATGTGTGCCCGGAGCACCCCGAGATAGGCGGCCACGAACTCGATCCGGTTCGTGAGGGCGATCATCACCCGGTACCCGGCCACCAGGCCCCTCGACGACAGGCCCTGCGCGACCCGGGAGGCCAGGTCGTCGAGCTGGGCCCAGGTGATGGTGCGACCGTCGCTCGCCTCGGACAGGGCCGTCTTGGCCGGCTCCTGCTCCGCAGCCCTGGCGAGCAGGTCAGCGAGGTTGGTGTCCACCCGAGCGAGTCTGGCACATGCGGAGCGCTCCGCCAGGGTCTGCTCAGACCGGTCGACGGGCCACTGTGTCCCCTAGGCTGAGGCCGTGTCCCGCCGCGAGCACCGCCGACCGGCCGCGCCCCGTCCGGTCAACCTGCAGCGCCGCTCGCAGCTGGCCGGAGAGGCCGCCGCCGCAGTGGCGGAGGTGGAGTCCGCGCTGGCGCCCGTGCCGGACCCGTGCGTGGCGGCGTTCTTCGACGTGGACAACACCGTCATGCAGGGCGCCTCGATCTTCCACCTCGCGCGCGGACTCTACCGTCGTCAGTTCTTCACCAAGCGCGACCTGGTGGCGATGGCCTGGAAGCAGACCTGGTTCCGCGTCGTCGGCGTGGAGCACCCTGACCATGTCGCCGACGCCCGAGAGGGTGCGCTGTCGTTCATCGCCGGGCACACCGTCGCCGAGCTGCAGGAGCTCGGCGAGGCGATCTTCGACGAGGCGATGGCGCACCGGATCTGGCCCGGCACCCGCGCCCTGGCCCAGCTCCACCTCGACCAGGGGCAGCGCGTCTGGCTGGTCACTGCGGCCCCGGTCGAGATCGCCGAGATCATCGCTCGCCGACTGGGGCTGACCGGCGCCATGGGCACCGTCGCGGAGCACGAGGACGGGGTCTACACGGGCCGGCTCGTCGGAGAGATGCTGCACGGACCGGCCAAGGGCGAGGCGGTGCGCGCGCTGGCCGAGCGCGAGGGGCTGGACCTCGCCCGCTGCTACGCCTACTCGGACTCCGCCAACGACCTGCCACTGCTGTCCCTGGTCGGCAACGCGTGTGCGATCAACCCCGACCGCAGGCTCCGCGACCACGCGCGGGCCGCGGGCTGGGTGGTGCACGACTACCGCACTGGACGGAAGGCCGCCCGTCTGGGCCTCGTGACCGCCGGGATCGCTGGGGCGATGACCGGTGGCGTGGCCGTGGGCGCCGCGGTACGCCGACGCGTGCGCTGACTCCCCCGGCTGCTCCAGTGGCCCCGCGACCTGTGGTCAAACCCACTCATCGCCCGTAGGATTACTCACGAGTACCTGGCTCGATGAGCTGGGGAGGGAGAGCATGACCGACCAGGGGACTTTGCGTGGCCTCGACGCGCTGCGGCGTGCCCTGGTCGAAGTCCTCTGTGCCGCGCAGCCCGTGCCGACCACCGGCCCGACCGTCGCCGGCTGGCTCCTCGCCGACTCCCTGACCGGCGCACCGGGCACCCGCCGGCAGGCGGCGTCGGGGGGCGGCTCCCGCGACGACTCCTCGATGGCGTCGTCGTCGGCGGCCGACGACGCCGAGGGGCGGCGGATCATCGCGCTGGTCGACCTCGCCCGGTCGGGCGACAAGGAGGCGTTCGGCCAGCTCTACGACCACTACCACGTCTCGGTCTACCGCTTCATCTACTACCGCGTCGGCTCGGCCTCGCTCGCGGAGGACATCACCAGCGAGACGTTCTTCCGCGCACTGCGCAGCATGGGCTCCTTCCGCTGGCAGGGCAAGGACTTCGGCGCCTGGTTGATGACGATCGCCCGCAACCTCACCGCGGATCACTTCAAGGCCGGCCGCACCCGGCTGGAGCAGTCCACCGAGGACATGCAGACGCTGGACACCACCGCGGACGGCCCCGAGCGCGAGGTGCTGGCGAGCCTGACCAACGAGGCACTGCTCGCCGCGCTGGGCGACCTGCCCGCCGAGCAGCGCGAGTGCCTGGTGATGCGCTTCCTGCAGGGCCTGTCGATCGCCGAGACGGCTGAGATCCTGGGGCGTTCCTCGGGCGCGGTGAAGCAGCTCCAGCTGCGCGGGGTGCGCAACCTGGCGAAGGTGCTCCCCAGGGAGGCGCACCGATGACCCCCGTCACGACCGCCATAACCAACCGCCGGCGACTCTCGTTGACCGGGGTGAAAGCGTGTCCGTCCGGACGCAGCACCCCCGCGCCCACGCCGGCCACATCCCTCCAGCCCACAGGAACGCACCGATGAAGCCCCTCTTCCCGGCCCACCGCGCCGCTGAGGAGTTCGCCAGCGTGATCGACGGGCATCCCAGCGACGAGACATCCGACCGCTACGCCTCGCTGGCTGCTGTCGTGACCCTGATGCGTACCCAGGAGCATCCGGAGCCACGGCCCGAGTTCGCCGCCGACCTCCGTTCGCGCCTCATGCTCGCAGCCGAGGCCGAGCTGGTCCCCGCCCCGGTCGTCACCCCGGCGAGGCCTCAGGTCCGGCCGCCACGGCGTCGTGAGCGGCGTCTCGCCGCGGCCGCTGCCGCCCTCGTCCTCGTCGGCAGCGCAGCCGGCATGGCGACCGCGGCGCAGCGCAGCGTGCCCGGCGACCCGCTCTACCCGTTGAAGCTCGGCATGGAGCAAGCATCGGTGGCGCTGCACAGCAGCGACGCGGGCAAGGGCGCCGACCTGCTCGGTCAGGCCGACACCCGTCTCTCCGAGGTCCAGGCACTCGTCGCCGACGGCGGCACGCCGGCCGACATCGGGGCGACGCTGCAGCGCTTCCAGGCCACAGCCGGCCACGGTGCCGACCTGCTCTTCCAGAGCTACCAGCAGGACGGCGACGACGCGTCCATCGCCACGGTGCGTTCGTTCGCGACCGACCAGATGGCGACGCTGGCCCGGCTGGCGCCCACGGCTCCGGCCGGGAGTGCCTCGGCGTTCCAGCGGGCCGCCGACACGGTGGCCGCCATCGACCAGCAGGCCCGGGTGCTGTGCGTCGCCTGCAGCCAGGCGACTGCGCTGTCGGTGCCCGGCGACCTCATCGGCCCCACGTCGGCCGCCTCTCTCACCACACTCATCCAGCACCCCGCGCAGATCGCCGGAGCCGAGGCCCGGGCGGCCCGGGCGCTGGCCGCTGCTGCGC